>CAJLLN010000001.1:0-54701 GCA_905207495.1 uncultured Collinsella sp.
GGCGAGTGCTGCAGCGGCTGCCGTAAGGGGAGCGTTGACATCGCCCGTGCCCGCAAGCGCGCCCGCTTTTCCGGAGCGCTTGTTAGTGCCGTGGTCCTTGCCACTGCTGGAGCTGCTTCCGCCGGAGTCGCCGCCCTTGTCAGTACCGCCGCCACTCGAGCTGCCACCGCCGTCCGCCGTCATCGGTGCATCGTGAAGCCCCGTCGTATCCGCGTTGTCGCATACGCCGACCTGAACTTCTGAGCGTTCGCATGCCGCGTCGGGCACATGAAGCTCGTGCAGTACGGCACCCAGCGCCGAGTTCGCGCCCGGTCGAATTTCCTCGAGCGTTACGGGATCGAGCGCCACCAGATTACGCGCCTTCGCATACAGCGTTACGCGTTTGCCCACTTCGTCGCTCCAACTCTCGGGAATGGCGAAGCTCATGCGGAACTGTGCCGTGCAACCCGGTGCCAGCACGGCGTTGCCATTGTCGGCTACCAGCGGGTGCGTTGCAAAACGTGCGCCCAGCGTCTCGAGTGCGTACCTCACGTGTGCCATGTCGTTGGCCGAAGCGTCCTCGGCAAGCTCTGGATCGTAGATCGAAGCCATGCGTGCGTTTACTCCGAATCCGATGGATGCGCTGGAGAACGGCTGGCTGGAGCCCTCTCGGTACAGATCGATCGTGCCGGCGGTCAACAAGGTGTTGCCGTCGTTTCGCACCGTGACCATGAAGGATTCGCCTGCTGCTCCGGGCACCACCGCGCCCGAGGTAGCGACCGCGCCCGTCGGAGTGGCACACGCCACCAAGGGCACTTCGATGCCGTGCAGCTCTGCCTCGCTCTTCTCCGCGCTCACAATGTGCGTGGCGAGCGCGGAGAGCATGCCTCCCGACGTCAAAAACGTCGTTATCTGATCGACGGGATGGTCCAGCTCGCACATCACGAACGGCTCCGTGAACAGATCGCCTGCCAAGGTGCTGGCGAAGATGCGGAAGTGCTTGCCCATCACTGCTACCGGGTTGCCTTCTTCGTCGTAGGTTTGTCCCACCTTGCCATCGGTGTTCTCTACATAGAGCACGCACCTGCCGTTGTTGCTTACGCTAAACGATGCCGGGCCACAGCCTGCGGCACCCACGGGCTGCGTTGCAAATGCCGATGCGCCTCGCGTCCAAGTAATATGCTGCAGTTGCTCGTTGACGGTAGCCAAAAAGCCCGTGTGCTGCGGCCACGGCACCGCGTGGGGTACTGTGGCATCTGGTGACATTACGCCCCAGCCCGCAATGGACTGGCCGATCACGGCGTACGATGCGCAGCCGCAACCGTCTGCGGTCTCGTACGCAACGGGCACCACCATTTTGCCGTTGATATTCTCGGGCTCGCCCAGCTCGATGCTCGACGGTGCTTGCGGAAAGCGGAGGACCTGACGGAACGTGAGACTGTCGCCCAAATCATCTGACCACAGGGTAAAGCACTCGAGCGCGACCTCTGCCTCGGTGCCCAACGCCTTTTCTGCGGTGGTTCCGCGGCGGTGGAGGTAGGCGCCCGACAGACGTCCGTCGACCAGCGTCTTGCCCACCGTGATACGCGGGCACTGCAGGCAATGGTAGCCATCCTCTTGCAGACGGCCGCGCGAGATGCTGCGCCACGAGGTGTGCGACATCACGCGAATTCCGTCGTTGCTTATGCGCAGACGCACAACGGACAGTATGCCGGCTGTGCTTGCCGTATCGAAAAGGGTGTTGTCGCCGTCGGGGCGCTCGCCCGAGACCAACAGCACGTAGGCGTCCTGGTTTCCTCTTCCGTCCGTATATTCCACCACGTCGAAGTCGTAATCGTATATGCCGTCGCGCTCCACGTCGCCCTCGCCAAACCCAAGGGGAAAGTCCACGGGCATGGGAGCGGACCACGTGCCGTTTGCCTTTATGTGCACCACCAGGCGCGAGCGGCCATTGTCGCCGTAGCGCACCGAGGCGATACGGAACAGGCATTCTACGCCGGCAATCATTGCCAGCTTCATGTGCGCTTCGCTGAGCACGCCGGAAAACAGCACGTTGTCGCTCGAGGGCTTGATGCCGCCACGCTCGTCCTCCGATACACCAGCAGAATTGGCGTTGGGGTCCGCAACGGCGTTCGTCGCCTGCCCGATATAGGTGTACTCATGCATCGGCGCGGCGTTTTCGTCGTTCTCTATCAGTGCATGGATGAAATGCTCAATCTGTCCCGTGTCGTCGCTCTCCGCGTCCGCCTCGAGCTCAATGCGCGTGACCGCTTGATCCCAATCGCGCACGACAGGCGCGACGTTTGTCGCGGTGGCTGCAACCTCGGCGCGTGCGAGCAACTCGGAACTGGTGACAATGGTGGCCGATGCGATAAATTGCGGCACGCCGCCCGCCTCGATGTTGCTGGGCGTGCCGAAGCGGGCATCCAGCGTGTAAGGCGTATCTCCACCCAATGCGAGCTCAGAGCGCTGGAGCACATACTGGTTGCCATTGTTCACCGACATATTCCACGAATCGAGGAGTGTGGGCCACGACCCCGACCAAGCCTTGGTGGTCCACTTGAACATTACGAACTGGAGTATCACATCGACATCGACGTCTGCGCCCACGCGCAGCCGCGGAAGCTGGTGCCCGTCCGCCTTCTCGTACCCAATGAACAGCGTGAGGGATGCGGCGCCGCGCACGGCAGACGAAGCGACGCCTGCAACGCCGGCGCCAAAGGTGACGGCAAGCCCGATCTGGATGGTGAATGAGCCCGACGTGTTGGAATAGTCGAGCGAAATGTTTTTAAAAAACGCCGCGCCGCTGCCGTGCGTGTGGGCACCCACGGCGAGCGCCAGCTTCGCCAGCACCCAAGGGTTGACGTTTAGGAAAAACGGCACCGGTCCTAGGGTAAACTGCTCGGTCCAATTGAGGTCGGTTCTTACCTGGAAGAGGGCCTTAATATTGCCGTATGCGGGGTCGTTGTTGTTACCCCAGGTTTTGCCCACCCAATCGTAGGCGAGCGAGCCGTACAGCTGTGTGGCGATGTCCATCGTAAACAGCAGCGTGCAGTGGTGACGAAGCAGCTTGGTGTTTCTTGGATCGGTGCCCGAACCGGCACTCATACTCTTGTACTGATTCCACTTCCCCTCCATTTCGTCGAGGTAGCGGTTTGCCTGCTTGGCGCCCGACTCACGCGGCGATTTCTTCCAGTATTCCGGATCCGGATTGCCCGAATCGTTCATGTAGCCGACCGGTTTGTATCCTCCGCCAAACAGCACGTATCCAGCAAACGAGAAATCGAAGAGGATCGGAAATGTGGGCATCCAACAGGTGAACTTGTTGCCGCCGATGCCGGGAAACGCCGCCGGGAAATCAAAGGGAGTAATCTCTTGGTCCATGGTAGTGGGGACGATAGTGGTCGAGCCCGATTCTGCCTTTGCGGCCGGCGCGGTGACAACGGCCATGGGGGAGGAGAGCGTGTAGGTTTTGCCCTGGTAGTCGAGCGCAAAGCGCAACATGCAATCTTCCTCCAGAAGGCTTGACGCTGCATCGAGGAACTTGTCTTCGAGTGTGAACGTCGCCAGATTATCCGCGCCCGATGCGCTGGCCTTGACTTGGCCGATCTGCGTGACGGTTTCGGATGAGCTGCCCGCGGCGGGCGTCACTTTGTTGATGCGCAGCGTTGCCTGTCCACCCTGTGGCAGATGCGCCTGCACGGTAAAGGCGTGCGTATCGGGCTGCTCGTTTGCCGTGTCGTTCTTCGGCAATGCCATGAACGTAGCCTCAGCGTACTGGATGTCCCACTCGTCGAACGTGAGCTGTCGAAAGTACGGCTCGCCATCGGAGAGCGGACGCGTGGGCGCGGTTATGGCGGTGCCGCCCTGGATACGCGCAAGGGGAATCTCGACATCACGGTAGCCCGCCATGCTAATGGAGATGCCGCCGTTAAAGTCGTACGCGTCGAGAAGCGTCGTCTCGTCCACGTAGCCTTCCGCAAGAGGGGCGACCTCAAAGATGGCCGTGCCCTCGTCGTCGGTCGTGGCGGAGAGCTGCTTGCCCGCGGCATAACGCGACACGAGCGTGACCTGGGCACCCGTGATGGGCGTATTCTTGTTGGCGACGTCGACCACGACCACACCAAACATGGTGCGCGAGAGAACGAGCACCCTGAAGGGGTCTTCTTCGTCGGCATAGGCTTCGGTGGGCGCGAACGGCAATATGAAGGCGTTTGCGCTTCCCGGCACGCGCGGCAACATAATGCTCGCCAGCGAGGATGCTCCGGCAACAAGTAACGAACGGCGATCAAGCATCTTTGGCTCCCATCCCGCAAACATCGGAGGAAATAATCCTATTTTGCGAGAAGGCGCCCCGTGGCGGTAGTGCCGTTCCATGGCCAAAATGTCCAATTTGAGTGCGCGAAATCGCCAGGCCCCCGGAGCGCTTTCGATACGCCGGGCAGTCTGGCCGCTAGCGCAACATGTGGGCAATCAGCTCGGCGCGAGTTCCGATACCAAGCTTGGCATACACTCCTGATAGTCGATTTTTAACGGTACCTGGCGACACACCCATATGACGAGCGATTTCGGCGTTGGTCCATCCGCGGCAGGCAAGCATGGCCATGGTGAACTCCGTGGTCGTTAAATCGTCGGCCACGTCCTCGCCCGAATCGGGGTTGTGGATGCGCCGCCAGCCGTAGCTGAAGCGGTACGTGATCTCGATGATGCGAGCGAAATCGTCGGGGTATTGCGATTTTAAGCACGCCTCGATAAGCCCCTGCAAAAGGCCGTGGTGCTCGCCGATGAGCTCGATAAGGCCGTCAGGGCGCGCAATGTTCCAAGCGGTTCCGAAGTGTGCCTTTGCGGCGTCGATATCCTTGAGGCTCATGCATGCCATGGAAGCCGACAGGTGCAGGAACAGCTCCGAGATGGGATAGCTTCCCTGTTTCATGATCAGGGCGTTTTCCGCCATGCCCAGACTGCGGCCATATTCGCCGCGCAGGTACAGGGCATGCGCCATCACGTAGCTGGCGAACAGGCGCAGGCCTTCGGGCAGATGCGCCGCAAGCGGATAAAACTCTTCGGCGGAATGCGGGGAAGGCAAGTGCAGCAGGACGCTCGCGGCCGAGGCGAACAGGATATGCGTGGCGTGGACGGCGGGCGATTCCTCGTCAGTTGGTGTATCGAGGATGCCAGCAAGGCAACGGCGGGCATCGGCGATACGGTTGAGCGACAGACTGGCGTATCCGCAGATAAGGCATGCGGAATAGCGCAGCGCGGGATCGGTGGCGTCAAGATAGGGGCGCGCCGTCTTGGCGGCGAGGGTGGCCTGTCCGCGAAAGTACAGCGCTTCTGCCGTGGCAATGGCGCGCGAATCGGGGTCGGAAATGCCTGCAACCGCAGCGTCAATCTGCCCCGGCACAAAGGCGGTGCACATCAACGGCATGGGAATGCGCGGGTAGCCATCGCAGTCCATCTTCCATCTCCCAACAGCTGGCAACAATAGCAGCAATTGTACTCCTGTTGCTCGGGACTCCTTTCGTTTTACTGTTCGGTTAACGCTGCGGATCGTTTTGGAAGGCTTACGAGCATGGTGGTCCCGTTCTCGGAACTTGCTTCGACCTCTACCGTGCCGCCGTGCAGGGCCGCAATCTCCCAAACAAGCGCTAGCCCGAGTCCTGCGCCGCCGTATGCCCTGCTGCGGGATTTATCTAGACGAAAGAACGGCTGGAAGATGCTCTCTCGGTACTGTTTGGGTATTCCCGGGCCCTCATCTTTGACTCGCAGGAGCACGTGGCTGTCGCTGTCGCTGATGGAGACATTGACAGTCGAGCCGGAGCGGCTGTAACGGATGGCATTTTCGACCAGGTTAAACACCAGCCGATAGAGGAGCGTGTCGCTCCCGATTACTAAAGCGTCTCCAGCGCAATCGAGGGTTATGTCCTTATCCTCGGCAAGTGGCACAAGGTCGGTGAGGACCTCTTCGGACAAGGGACCAAGTTCGACATCGTCCTCGCAAGGAACGCTGCGGAGCTCACTCATTTCGAGCAATACCTTGGTCATTCGAGACATGCGCTCGGTTTGTTCTTGCAACAGGTCGAGCAGCTCGGCTGTTTCGGGTTGCAAACCGGAGTGCTCGGAGACGAATAGTTCAATCTGTGCTTGCATAAGGGCGAGCGGGGTACGCAGCTCGTGTGCGGCGTTGCCGGTAAACTGACGCTGTGCAGAGAACCCTTCGCCAAGACGAGCGATCATGTCGTTGAAAGAGGCACTGCATCGTTGTAGCTCGGTGGGTACATCTTCATTGAGTCTGATTTCGCTTAGGTTGTCAGGTTGCACACGCTCAACCTGGGCTGCAAAAGCCCGTAGCGGTTTGAGTGCACGGCCGCTCACAAAGTATGCCAGCACGCCGCCAAGGAGTGTGACTCCAGCCGTGATGCACCAGGTTGTCGTGCCAAAAGACTCCTGTGCGTCGTTTACGACGATCGTGACCTCGTCATCGGGGGTCGCTTTCGTTGGGTCGAACGCCTGGGGCGAATCTTCGCCGGTTGCGTTAAAGGCCGAGATGTTGCTGCCGATGGCATCCATGTAGCGCATGCCCGTATAGCCGACGAGGCAGTTCGTCAGCACGCATGCCGCACACGTCAGCAGCGCCGTCATAATCGTTATGCGCCATTGCAGCGAAAGCCTTTTCATTCTCCATCCTCCATAACGTAGCCCTCTCCAATCCGATTGCGAATCGGGTCGTATCCCAAAGCGCTGCGTAGCTTTTTGCGGAGTGACGAGATGTGAACGCGGGTTGCGTTGCTAAAGCTGTTCACGGTGCTATCCCAAACGTGCTCGATAAGCTCCTCTTGACTTACCGGACGCCCCTGATTAAGCATCAGGTATTCCAAGATTCCCGTTTCCTTGCGCGTAAGAGATAAAGCCTCGCTGTCCACGGAAGCGATGCGCGCCTTGGTGTCAAAGCGGAGCTTTCCGCAGGTTAATACTATGTCGCTTTGTGCGAAGCGCCTGAGGGTAAGGCTGCGGATCCTTGCCGCAAGCTCGTCCAGATGGAACGGCTTGGTGAGGTAATCGTTGGCGCCGGCATCGAGTCCGGCGACTTTATCGGATACTCCGCCACGTGCGGACAGAATCAGTACCTTAGTCTCGCAGTCAGTTTTCCTAAGTTCCCTGAGTACGGTCATGCCGTCGATACGGGGAAGGTTGAGGTCGAGTACCACGAGGTCGAAGGCCTCAACGTCCAGTAGGTCGAGCGCCTCCTGTCCGTCGTGACAGCAGTCGACGCTGTACGCCAAGTTTCGCAAGCTGCGCGCGATTGCATCGCACAGTGCTCGCTCGTCTTCGACGATCAAAATACGCATAACAGTCTCCTTGCACATTCCAAATCGCGCTTAACACGGTTTTTATAGTCGATATGGTCCAATGGTCGCGTAACGAAAGGAGTGGTCGAGTTGTTCAAAGCGGTAAAACCCGTGGTACAGGTCGCTTTGTTGATCGTCGGAATTGCCATGGTGTGCTTTGGTGTTATGCGTGGCGAGGCAGATGCCGTGCTGGCCAAAGCGATTAGGCTGTGCTTGGAGTGTATCGGAATTGGATAAAAGAGAAAACACTGCGTCGCATGTTTTGGCCCGATTTCGCGGATTCATTCAGGCGGCGGCGACGCTGGTCACCAATATTCACCTGCCAAACTTTGCCAAAGGCGGCATCTATCAGGGCGCGGGAAAAACAGTCTGCGTACCTGGACTTAATTGCTATTCGTGCCCCGCGGCATCGGGTGCGTGCCCCATCGGGTCGTTCCAGTCGGTGGTGGGTTCATCTAAGTTTAACTTCTCCTACTACGTTACCGGTACGCTCATTTTGCTCGGCGTGCTGCTGGGACGCTTTGTATGCGGCTTTCTGTGCCCGTTTGGCTGGCTGCAGGAGCTGCTTCATAAGATTCCCAGCAAAAAGTTCTCCACGAAAAAGCTCAAGCCGCTCACGTACATCAAGTACGTCGTGCTGCTATTTGCTGTGGTATTGCTGCCTGTGCTGGTGGTTAACGACGTGGGCATGGGCGACCCGTTCTTTTGTAAGTACGTCTGTCCTCAGGGCGTGCTCGAGGGCGCCATTCCGCTGGCCATTGCCAATGCCGGCATTCGATCTGCGTTGGGACAGCTCTTTACTTGGAAACTTGTCGTTCTCATTGCCGTGGTAGTGCTGAGCGTTTTGTTCTATCGCCCCTTCTGCAAATGGATTTGCCCGCTCGGCGCATTCTATGCGCTCATGAATAAGGTGTCCTTGTTGGGGATTCAGGTCGACGCGTGCAAATGCGTCTCGTGCGGCAAGTGTTCAAGGGTTTGTCAGATGGACGTTGATGTGGTCCGGGCGCCCAATCATGCCGAATGTATCCGGTGCGGAAAGTGCATCGGGGCCTGTCCCGTCGATGCCATCAGCTATCGCTATGGCCTGGATGTGTCGGCGGAAAAGCTCCCCTTGACCGCCGATAAAAAGTAAACAAGCTTCGACAAAACGGAGGAATGACTATGAAGCTTTCTAAGATTGCGGCCCTGTTTATGGTGCCGGTGCTGGCCTTGTGTCTTGTGGCGTGTTCGGCGCCTGGTGGCAATGCGAGCGAATCTGCGGGCTCCGATCCTAAGATCGCAGAACTCACTGCGCAGAAGCCGACCAATGCCGACGAGGCCGCCGAGCTGTATGCGAAGCTCATGCAGAAGGAGAACGAGATCTTTTCGAGTGATAACGCGCTGTGGGAAAAGGTATTCAATGCGGCAAATAAAGACTCGGCAATGATTGAGGACGGCAGCAATTACGGCGATTTCCTGCTCAAGACCATCGACGGTGCCAAGGATGAGTTCACGGCGGATGAGCTTAAGACGCTCAAGACCGGTGCACAGCAGATCAAGGAGATCGAGGACAAGCTCGAGAGCTTGGAGAAGGAGTTCCCCGGCTGTGGAAGCACGCCGAGCGCAGGCGAGAGCGTCGACGCTTCGGCCGCTGGCATGACGGCTGGTGCCAATGCTTCGAGCGAGGCGACGAAGTTCCCCAGCTTTACGGGCAAAGACCTGGATGGCAACGACGTGAGCAGCGACGAGCTGTTCTCTAAGAACAAGGTCACCGTCATGAACTTTTGGTTTACCACTTGCAAGCCGTGCGTGGGTGAGCTGGGCGATCTTGAGAAGCTGAATCAGGAGCTTGCCGAGAAGGGCGGCCAGGTCGTGGGCGTCAATTCCTTTACGCTCGATGGCAACAAGGGCGAGATCGCAGATGCCAAGGACGTGCTGAGCAAGAAGGGCGTGACATATAAGAACATCTGGTTCAAGTCGGATAGCGAGGCCGGTAAGTTTACGTCAAATTTGTTCTCGTTCCCGACAACGTATGTCATCGATCAGAATGGCAACATCGTAGGAGATCCAATCGTGGGAGCCATCAGCTCCGCCGAGCAGCGCGCAGCACTCGACAAGCTTATCGACCAGGCGATTGCGAATAGCGGGCAGTAGAAAACGCGTAAAGCATGGCGAGGATCGTGCGCCGCCGTGCGGAGTAGTCCGTTGCCTTTCAAGATAATCTCCACCATATAGAGGTCCCGTCCGGGACCTCTTCTTTTGGGCGCCGTCCCGTTCGTTTTTTGGCGTGCTTCGTTACATTCCTCACTGGCGCCGGCAAAAAATGGGGATAGAGTAGGACAAACGCGTCGAATACGAACGGCGGGGGAGAGCGGGCAAGTGCGCCCGTGTGGGAGAGGTTGCCGTCCATGTTGGAGCTCAAGAGTATTTGCAAAAGGTACGTTACGCAGTCGTTTACGCAGGTGGCGCTCGACAGCGTGAGCCTGGCTTTTCGCGATAACGAGTTCGTGGCCATTCTGGGACCTTCGGGCTCGGGTAAAACCACGATGCTCAACGTTATCGGCGGACTCGATCATTTCGATTCTGGCGACCTGCTGATCGACGGTATTTCGACCAAGGATTTTCACGATCGCGATTGGGATGCCTACCGCAACAACCGCATCGGCTTTGTGTTCCAAAGCTATAACCTTATCCCACATCAGACCATCTTGGAAAACGTGGAGCTGGCGCTTACGCTCACGGGTGTGGGCCATGCCGAGCGCCGCCAGCGTGCACGCAAGGCGCTCGAGGCAGTTGGTTTGGGCGAGCACGTGAACAAGCGCCCGAGCCAGCTTTCGGGTGGACAGATGCAGCGCGTGGCCATTGCCCGCGCCCTGATCAACGATCCCGAGATCGTGCTGGCAGACGAGCCGACCGGCGCCCTGGACTCAACGACATCCGTACAGGTCATGGATCTGCTCAAGGATGTGGCGCGTGACCGTCTGGTTATTATGGTCACGCACAATCCCGAGCTGGCGTACCAATACGCCACGCGCATCGTTAACCTGGCGGACGGCAAGATCACCGACGATTCCGATCCTTTCGATGTCGCTGACGCCACGCGCCGCGAAGCCAAGCCTACGCGCAAAACCTCGATGAGCTTTGTGACGGCGCTGGGGCTTTCTGCCCGAAACCTCATGACCAAGAAGGGCCGCACGGCCATGACGGCCTTTGCAGGCTCGATTGGCATTATCGGAATCGCGGCGATTCTGGCGCTTTCCAACGGCGTAAACGGCTACATCAAAAAGGTCGAGGAGGATACGCTCTCGAGCTATCCGCTCACCATCTCCAAGCAGGACTACGACCTGTCGTCCATGATGGGTGGGCAGGGGGCTACCGATGAGGAGGCATCCAAGGGCGAGGGCTCGTCCGATGACGCCATCGGTGGCAAGGCTAAGGGGACCGATAAGATTCCCGTGGTCACAGCCGTAAAGGATATGTTCGCAAGTGTTAAATCTAACGATATGACGAGCTTTAAGGCATGGCTTGACGGCGGCGGCGACGGCATCGATAAAGAAGTCAACGCTATCCAGTACGGCTACGGCGTGACGCCGGTTGTCTATCGTGCGGGCAAGGGCGACGAGAAGCCCGTCCGGCTTGTTCCCAACGCTATGACCGAGGCCATGAGCGGAGGCGCAAGTTCGGCGGCAACGGTGGGCATGGAATCCATGGGAACCTCGGTCTTTAACGAGATGATTGACGACCAGAGCCTGCTCGACAGCCAGTACGATGTCGTCGCCGGTCATTGGCCCACGTCTGCCAACGAAGCCGTGATGGTGCTTTCGAGCCGCGGTACGGTGGGCGACTATACGCTCTACAGCATCGGTGCGCTGGATATCGATGAGCTCAACGATTTGGTAAACAGCGCTATGACGGCTGACGGTGGGGTCGAAACGCCCGAGACCGGCACCGACTTTACCTACGACGATGCGCTGTCCACGACGTTTAAGGTGCTGTCGCCGGCCGATGCCTATCGCAAAAACGAAGAGACTGGCATGTGGGCTGACATGTCTGGCGACGCCGACTTTATGGCCGCCAAGGTTGCCGACGGTATCGACGTGCACATTGTGGGCGTGGTACGACCCAACGAGACGGCCAACGCGAGCGCGTTGTCCCCGGGCATTGCCTACACGCATGCGCTGACTCGCCAGCTTATGGAGCGCGCCGCCGATTCGCAGATTGTGCAGGAGCAACTCGCCCACCCCGAGACGGATGTCTTTACGGGCAAGTCTTTCGATGAACTGCAGGGCGAGGCCAAGCAAGGCGTGGATTTGGGCAGCATGTTCAGTGTGGACGAGGCGGCGCTCAAGAGCGCGCTCTCGTTCGATGCGTCTGCGCTCTCGGGTGCAGCCGGCGGTATGGACCTTTCTGGTATCGATTTGTCCGGGCTGGACATTGACCTTTCGGGTGTTGGGAAGAACATCGACTTCAGCGACATCATGGCAAAAGCGCCAACCCCAGATTTCTCGGGTATCTTTGACGGTCTGGAACTCACGCCCGAGCAAATGCAGCAGGTGGGAACGCTTGCCAACCAGCTGTTTGAGGGCTTTTTGCAGTCTGATCAGTTTAAGGCGCTGACACCCGATGATCTTAAGGACGCGTCAAAGCTCGCTGCCGCATTCTCGACGTATCTTGAGAATGATGCCACAGCCCAGCAATGCCTGGCTCAGCTCAAGGCCCTCGGCGGCGATGCCCTGGCAGAGCGTCTGCAGCGGGCGATGACCGACTATGTGCAAAAGCAGCTGGCTCCGTATCTGCAGCAGGCTATGGACCAGGTGATGAAGGCGATCAGCGAGCAGATAGCGTCGACGGTATCGTCCCAGCTCAAGGCGGGCGCGGCAGGGCTCATGGACCAGATGGCGACGCAGATGTCTTCGAGTTTTGCCAACCTAGCGAGCGCTATGCGTGTGGATGCGAGCGCCTTTGCCCGCGCCATCCATTTCAACATGGACGCCGAGGACCTGAGTTCGCTCATGATGAGCTATGCCAAGGCTTCGAAGCTCACCTACGACAACAATCTGACCACGTTGGGCTATGCGGATGAGGCAGACCCCATCTCGGTTAAGATTTTCCCGCGCGACTTTGAGGCCAAGGAGCGCGTACTCGATCACATCGATGCGTACAACAAGCAGGTCAAAGCCTCTGGCCACGATGAACAGGCAATCTCATACACCGACTACATGGGCATCATCATGGGCTCGGTGACCGACATCGTGAACACCATCAGCTTGGTGCTCATCGCATTCGTGAGTATCAGCCTGGTGGTGAGCTCCATCATGATCGGCATCATCACCTACATCAGCGTGCTGGAACGCAAAAAGGAGATTGGCATCCTGCGTGCGATCGGCGCGTCGAAGCGTAACGTGGCCAACGTATTCAATGCCGAGACCTTTATCGAAGGCCTCATCGCCGGCGTCTTTGCCATTGTCGTCGTGGTGGCCGTGAGCTTTCCGGTTAATGCCTGGGCGCTTGCTGCCAAACAAGTACCCAATCTGATGAGTCTGCCCGTGCAGGATGCGCTGGTGCTCATCGCGATTTCGGTGCTGCTGACGGTTGTTGCCGGCCTGCTGCCCGCCCGTAGCGCGTCCAGGAAGGATCCCGTGGAGGCCCTGCGCTCCGAATAATGTGACAAAGGGGCAGTCCCTTTGCCACGTTCGTTGATATGAGAGAAGAGTAGATGATTCTATCGTTGGCCCCTATGGAGGGGATTACCGGGCATGTGTTCCGTCGCGTGCATGCGGAGTGCTTCGGTGCACTCGATTGCTATTACACGCCGTTTTTGCCGCCGCCGCGGGTGGGAAACCGCTTTGGCGGCAAGGCGTTTAAGGAGATCGATCCTGCCAACAACCAGGGGCTCAACGTAGTGCCCCAGCTCATGTCCAAGAACGCGGACGAGTTTGTGTGGGCGGCACAGGTGCTCGCCGACATGGGATACCGTGAGGTCAATCTTAACCTTGGCTGCCCCTCGGGAACGGTTGTCGCCAAGGGCAAAGGATCGGGTTTCTTGCGCAACTTGGACGAGCTCGAGGTGTTCTTGAGCGATGTGTGCGAGCGGTCGCCGTTGCCGGTATCGGTCAAAACTAGGCTGGGGCTCGAGGACGACGACGAGTATGAGCGCGTGCTCGATCTGTATTGCCGCATGCCGCTGGCAGAGCTAATCGTGCATCCGCGTGTGCAAAAGGACCGCTATACGGGCTCGCCGCGCAAGGAGTTCTATGGCGAGACTCTGGAGCGTGCGCCGTTCCCGGTTGCCTATAACGGCGACATTTTTGATCTTGAGGATATGGATGCGCTGGTGGAGGCCTATCCCGGCACACGCCATGTGATGCTGGGGCGTGGCTTGCTTGCGAACCCCGCGCTGGCTCGCATGGTCAAGGGCGGCCCTGCTGCCACGGCAGCCGAACTGCATCGTTTCCATGACACGCTGTTTGCGGCATATGCAGAAGAGATTGGCGGTAACGCGGTCTTTCGCATGAAGGAGTGGTGGTTCTACGCCAAATGCGCCTTCGCCGACCCCGCTACCGTTCACAAGCTCGTGCGCAAGACTAAAAAGGTCGACGAATACCGCGCCGCCGTCGATCGTGTCTTTCGCGAACAGCCGCTTGCGCCCATAGTCCGCTTCCACGGCTAGTTAGCCGTTGGGGACGTTCTTTAACGACTAGTCATTTAAGAACGTCCCCAATGACTATGTTGCACTAGAGCAGGTTCTTCTGTACCCATGCGATGATGTCGCTCGACTCGTAGAGTGGCTTGCCGTCGATGAACAGGCAGGGAACCTGGCGTTTTCCGCCGACGGCGATAAGCGTTTGCTCGGCATCGGAATCGGTCGAGATATTGCGTTCAGGAATGGTCGCGCCGTTATCGGCCAAAAAGCGCTTGACCTTTATGCAGTACGGGCAGCCGGTCATAACGTAGAGCACGAGCTCGTGATCAGTAGTCATAGGTCTCCAATCGGTTGCGGTTTTGATTGAAATACCCAAAGCCGCCGCGGTCTATGCGCGCGTCAACGACGACTCGATGGCCTGGACCAGAAACGCCGTGGCTCCGGTGCCGCAGGGCTTGTCGTAGTAGTCAACAAAGCGCTGGTCGGTAAGATAGCCGTGGGCGAGGCCCAGGTATGCTTCGTCTTGGGGCTCGTGTCCCCAGCTAAGGGCAATCCATCGACGGTGCATTGCGACAAGTTTGTGGGCCTCGTTGCTCTCTGGGTCGCCAATGCCCATGGCAATCGAAAGCTGGCCCAGAACAGCGCGTTCAAGTTCCTTCATGTCGTTCCATGTCTCGGGGTCCATGTCCAGTAACGTTTCGTTTGCTGCATCGATAGCCTCATTGCCACAGCGAGCCCGAGCCTCGGCGCCGTAGCGTTTCTCGTTTTCCTGCACGGTGCGCCAGCGCTCCAGTTGCGGCAGGACGGCGCCCATGAGCGAGACGGCTTCGTCGAGCGACATACCTGTGTTTTGTGCTAGCCGTGGGGCACAGTCCTCGATCATTGCCTCCATCGTGGTGTCGTAGGTGTACTTGCCGTGGTCGTAGCACCACTTGCAGTAATGGTCGGTCGTGGCGCCCGCGGCATCGGTGCCGCAGTCGTCGGGCGTGAGTATCATGCCGCAGCTCTGACAATAGTGCTCGGGCATTTCGAGCAGATGGGACAGAGGCTCGCCAGTCACGGCGGCAATGAGCTTCATCATGTCGATGCCCGGGGTGACCTCGTCGCGCTCCCAACGGCTGACGGCTTGGCGCGTGACAAAGAGTTTGGCGGCGAGCTGCTCTTGGGTAAGGTGATGGGCGCGACGGATGGCAATGAGCTTTTCTGCAAAGGCCATAGCGGCTCCTTTCTGCTGGTTGATGGCTTAAGCATACGCGGCGGCAGGCGCCCCTCCAAGCAACCGTTGGTTGCACGACGGGAGACCTCGGCGAAGAATTGCGCGCAACGTCCCACGCCTCCATGCCGTACAATGACCGGCATGGAACCTATTGCACACATACATACCGACCTGCCGCAGAAGTTCGGCATTCCGCGCAACAGCTTTTTGGCGCCTCATCTGCAGGGACGCATCGTTTTTGAGCCGGAATTTGCCTCCAATGCAGCGGTTGAGGGTCTGGGCTCCTTCTCTCACCTATGGCTGTTGTGGCGCTTCGAAAACGGAACGCCCGGCGGCACGGCTAAGGACATAGCTGCCGATGCCAAGACGCAGGACAGGTCCGGCACCAATGCCAAGTGGTCGAAAACTGTGCGTCCGCCGCGCCTGGGTGGAGCCGAGCGTGTGGGCGTCTTTGCCACGCGCAGTCCGTTTCGCCCTAATCCCATCGGGCTCACCTGCGTCAAGCTCGATCGTGTCGAGCTCACCGACGATGGCCCCATCATTCATGTGCTGGGGGCCGATTTGCGCGACGGCACGCCCATCTACGACATTAAGCCCTACATTCCGTTTGCGGACTGCCACCCGGATGCAACGGGCGGCTGGATTGAGGATGCTCCGTGGCAAGAGCTCGACATCGAGTTTCCGCAGGCGCTGCAAGACACAGTCCCAAGCGCAAAGCTCTCCGGCTTGATAGAGGTGCTCCGCCAAGATCCGCGCCGTGCAGGCAGCAAACACGAGCCAAATCGCGTCTATCATCTGGCCTTCGCCGGGTTCGACATTTCTTTTACGGTCGATAAGACCCAGCTAACCGTAGTCGCCGTCAACGACGCGTGAGACTAACCAGCCATTCGTCCGCACCCGTCAAATTAAGCGCCAAACCCCGCGCCAAAACCGCCCACGCTGGTGGACAATAACGCCTACCAATACAATCACTTTGCACGGGGGCTCAGCATGAAATACGACTTTAGCTCGCTTATCGACCGCCACGGCATGGACTCCATCGCCGTTGACTCCTGGGGTGAGATCCCCGGTATGGCTCCGAACGCACCCGACGAGGGCTTCGACCGCATTCCCATGTGGGTGGCCGACATGAATTTTGCCACGGTGCCCACGGTCCAGGAGCGCATCATTCAGCGTGCCCAGCACCCCATGTTTGGCTATTTCGATCCGCGCCCCGAGTATTTCGACCGCATCATCGAATGGCAGAGTCGCCGCAATGGTGTCGAGGGCCTGCGCCCTGAACATATCGGCTACGAAAACGGCGTGCTGGGCGGTGTCGTGTCGACGCTGCGTGCGTATGTCCAGCCGGGCGATGCGGTGTTGGTCCACAGCCCTACCTACATCGGCTTTACCAAGTCCATTGAGGCCGCGGGCTATCACATTGTCCACAGCCCGCTTAAGCTCGACGACCAGGGCGTGTGGCGTATGGACTTTGAGGACATGGAGCACAAGCTCGCCCAAAACCATATCCATGCCGCGGTGTTTTGCTCACCGCACAATCCCTGCGGCCGCGTATGGGAGCGCGACGAGATCGAGCGCGCCATGGACATTTATTGCCAGCACGATTGCGTGGTGATCTCGGACGAGATTTGGTCCGATATCATCCTGCCGGGGCACAAGCATATCCCGACGCAGTCGGTGAGCGAGGATGCCCGCATGCGCACGGTCGCCCTCTATGCGCCGAGCAAGACGTTTAACCTGGCGGGCCTTGTCGGCAGCTACCACATTGTCTACAACGAGACGCTGCGTGACCGCGTGTGCGCCGTGTCCAACAAGACTCACTACAACGAGATGAACGTCCTCTCCATGCATGCGCTTATCGGTGCCTACCAGCCGCAGGGCTACGAGTGGGTGGACGAGCTCAACCAGGTGCTTGCCGACAATATCGAGTATTTCTGCACGTATGCAGAAAAACACTGGAAGAGTATCGCGTTTTCGCGTCCGCAGGGCACGTACATGGTGTTTCTGGACTGCACCGAGTGGTGCCGCGAACATGGCCGCGATATTCAGTGGCTGCTCGACGAGGGGGCGCGCGTGGGCGTGGGGTATCAGGACGGTCGTCCGTTCCACGGGCCCTGCCACATTCGCGTGAATCTGGCGCTGCCGCTTTCGCGCGTAAAGGAAGCGTGCGACCGCCTGGACCGCTACGTTTTTAATGCACGGTAAGTGAGCACTGCATGCGGGGTCTTCTGCCAAGTCGGCTGGAAGGCCCCACACGGTAAAGCGTCTGTAACAATTGGGCACTCGTGTGGTTTTGTTTGCTATTATCTTTAACCATTTCAGTCTGTAAACAGGATCGTATGGAGCTCGATGAAAAGATCCCGTCGCTCGGTTGCCATTTCGTTGTTTGTCGCGCTTGCGGTGGCGTGCGCCTTTGCTGTAGCGATAGCCGGCTGTTCCGGGTCGAATGACGGAGCCTCGACGTCTGCATTAGAAGGTCTGGATGCCTCGCAGGCCAAAGACGACGACCTTAAGACGCTCAACGTCGGAAGCGATCTCTACCCACCGTTTGTGTATACCGACGAGTACGGCGATATCGTTGGCCTGGATGTCGAGATATTGACCGAGGCGTTGGCCCGCATTGGTTACAAGCCAAAGTACCAGCTGATCGATTGGGAAAAGAAGAAAGAGCTGCTGGCGAGCGGCGAGCTCGATTGCGTCATGGGCAGCTTTAGCATGACGGGTCGCGAAAACGAGTATCGTTGGGCCGGCCCGTACCTTGCGAGCCGCCAGGTGGTCGCGGTCGATCCCCAGAGCGATATCTACACGCTTGCCGATCTTGAGGATAAGATCGTGGCGGTTCAGTCCACCACCAAGCCCGAGGACATTTTGCTCAATCGCAAAAATGAAAACGTTCCGCAGATCAAGGAACTCTACAGCTTTTCGGACGGTTCATACCTGAACCCGGCGCTCGTCGAGGGCCTGGTCGACGCTATCGCCGCGCATGAGTCCTCGTTCCTCACCTACGAAAAAGACTATGGCGTAACGTATCGCATTTTGGATGAGCCGCTGCTAGAGGGCGGTTTGGGCACCGCTTTCGATATCAACGATACGCGCGGCATCGACGTCAAGCTCACTCATGCCTACCAAGAAATGCTTGCCGATGGCACCATGGAACGCCTGGTGTCAAAGTACTTCGATGACCCTTCGCCATTTTTGAATATGGAGGGCCTGTCATGATCGATGCGCCCGACCACGCTGCTCAGGAGCGGGGCAATCGTTCGGCAGGGGCATGGCTCCTTGTCGCTCTGCTGGGGATAGCGCTCTCGGTTGTTGCCGGCATGATGAGCTACGGTTACACGACGGCCCAAGCCGAGCAGCGCTTTGCCGACGTTGTCGATTACGTGGCGACGCAGAGCCTTTCCTACGATGCATTTAACAGCGCCTATACGACCAAAAACCTGATTCGCGTTATGGAGATCGCAGGAGAGGCGGCTCGCGATATGGAGCGCGACGGTTCGGTGGATAACGCCATGCTGGAGCAATATGCCGACCAGTTCAACGTGAGCGCGCTGATCGTGACGGACGCATCGGGCAATTTGGTGTCCGAGTCCTCGACGGGCGATGTGGACTACGGGTCGCTCGCTACGTATCTCAAAGAATCACCCGTGCTTGAGGTGGCAACTCATCCGCTTAAGTCCTATACCGCCCGCATCACGCTTGCGGATGATTCGGTCGCAGACATTGGCTGCGTGACTCGGCAGGGTGGCGAGGGCATCGTTATCGCGGTAAGGCATCAGAGCGCGAAGGCGGTTGCAAGCAATACACTCAAACTGCAGAGCTTGCTTGATGGCTATGAAACCATCGATAGCGGCAATATCGTGATCGAAAGCGACGGCAAGGTCGTTGCGACCAATGCCGTTGAACCCACCGTATTGGGCGTGTTCGATCTGCCTGCGACGGATGTCTTCATTGTCGACGGTATTAAGGATCGATGCCTGGCTGGTAAGGTCAGATTGGTTAACGCCGACGGCGAGTGGTATTTGGGCACATTTGGAAAAGCGCACAAATTCTATGTGTACACCTATGCCTCGGCGCAGCGCTACTTTGAGGTCGCCGCGGCTGTTGCCGCCGGCGTGCTGGTGCTCTACGGCGGTGTTATAGCCGTTGTTGTGACGGTGCGTCGCCGCGCTGATCGTCGACGTTTGACGGACTTGCTGCAGCAGGAGCGCGACTATGGCGACAAGCTGGCAAAGGCGGCGCGTGAGGCCTCGTCTGCCAACTCGGCAAAGACGGAGTTTCTGCGTCGCATGAGCCACGATCTGCGCACGCCCATCAACGGCATTCGCGGCATGGTCGAGGTTGGCGATGCCAATGCGGACGATCTGCAAAAGCAGACTGAGTGCCGCTCAAAAATCTGGACGGCATCGGGACTGCTGCTCGACCTTGCCAACGAGGCGCTCGATATGAGTCGCCTGGAGAGCGGGCAGGTCGACCTGAACCTCGTACCCATAAATTTGGTGGCCCTCAACTGTGAAGTGCGCGATATTCTGGAGCGCCAGGCCGAGGAGCGTCTGGTGACAATTATCTGCGACCAGCAGACGCTTGATCATCCCTATGCACGGGTGAGCGTGACGCACCTTAAGCGCTTGTTGCTCAATATTGCCGGCAATGCCGTCAAGTACAACCGCCAGGGCGGCTATGTTCGCCTGGTGTGCCGCGAGGTGGAGCCAGCGGAGGGCGTCCCCGTCTATGAATACACGATCGCCGACAACGGTATTGGTATGAGCGAGGAGTTCCAGCAGCACCTCTACGAGCCATTTTGCCGCGAGGAGCAACAGGTGGAAGGCGCTTCATCGGGAACTGGCCTGGGTGCGCCTATTGCAAAACAGTTGGTCGAGCTTATGGGCGGAACCATGAGCTTTACGAGCGTCTTGGGGCAGGGGACGACGTTTACCATCCGCCTGCCGTTCGAGAAGTGCGACCGCTCCGAGATTCCTCGGGCAGTTCGCGCGGATGTGGGAGACGGCGATGCGCTCCAAGGCTTGCGCGTTTTGCTCGTAGAGGATAACGATCTGAATGCCGAGATCGCGCAGTTTACACTCAGCCGTGCCGGTGCCGTCGTGACGCATGCTAAGGATGGCGGGTCTGCCGTTGAGGCGTTTGCCGCGAGCGCACCGCACGAGTACGACGTGGTGTTGATGGACATCATGATGCCCGGCATCGATGGCCTTGAGGCCACGCGTCGGATTCGAGCACTCGATCGCGAGGATGCCGCGACCACGCCGATTATCGCCGTGAGTGCCAACGCCTTTGCCGACGACCGCAGACTTTCGCGCGAGGCGGGCATGGACGCGCACCTGAGTAAACCCGTGAGCTCGCAGGAGCTCGTTGAGGCGCTTGCGCACATAGCTGCCGACGCTTCATAAGCATATGGCCCGGTTCCAAGGTGGGTCGGAACCGGGCCATATTGCTATTTGTGAGTTTTGCTTTTGAGGCTTACTTTTCTTGAATCTGCTTGCCGCAAAGATGCTCAATCGTAATCTCGTAGAGCTGGACGCCCTTAATGTCCTTGGCGATTTCCTCTTCGACTTCTTCGGCAGAAGGGTAGTACTTAAGCGCGAGCTGGCGGACTTTATCCTCGATAAACGCGGGGGTGTCATTCGCCAGGCGGCAGCGGCCAAAGACCACGGTACTCATAACGTAGGGGGCCCAGTCACCGTCCTGGTACCACTCGTTGCCGTAAACGGTAAAGCAGACCTTGTCATCGCGCTTGAGTGAATCGACCTTGTGGCCGGCCTTGGCGCCATGGAAATAAATCTTGTCGTGCTCGGCGTCGAAGAAGTAGTTGACGGGAATGGCGTACGGGTAGCCATCGTCGCCGTTGACGGCAAAGACGCCGCGCTTGCAGGTGGCGAGCAGTTCGCGCGCTTCCTCGTCAGTGATGGCGCGTTTCTTTCGACGTAAGGGCCTAAACATCGTTGGCTTCCTTTCTGGTCGTGCGTGGTTGTTGAGCACAAACTATAGCGAAACGGATCCGTTTTTCTTGATGCGGGCGAGTATGTTTTTGAGCTTGTTAAAGTCGAGCGGTTTGGACAGATGGGCGTTCATGCCGGCATCGTGTGCCGCCTGGGCGTCTTCGGCAAAGGCGTTGGCGGTGAGCGCGATGATGGGGATATCGGCTGCATCGACCTTCTCGCTCAGGCGAATCGCGCGGGTTGCCTCATAGCCGTCCATGTCCGG
Source organism: uncultured Collinsella sp. (assembly GCA_905207495.1). GTDB lineage: Bacteria > Actinomycetota > Coriobacteriia > Coriobacteriales > Coriobacteriaceae > Collinsella. The sequence goes on from CAJLLN010000001.1 coordinate 21,389, forward strand.
CATCATAATGTCCATCAGAATGGCATCGAAGCTGCCGGCGGGACGGCCAACGTATAGGTCGACCGCTTCGTTGCCATCGGCGGCGCGAGTTACGACAATGCCTTCGCTTTCGAGCAGCGCCTGGGCAATCTCGGCATTGAGCTCGTTATCTTCTGCCAAAAGAACGTTCATGCCGGCAAGCGAGCAGCTGTCTGCTTGCTCGTCCGCGCGTTCTCTTGCCTGAGGATCTTTGTCGATATCGAGCGGAATCTGGACGTTGAACGTACTCCCCACGCCAACCTCACTCGAAATCTCAATCGTGCCGCCCATCAGTTCAATAAGCGACTTGACGATTGGCATGCCCATGCCGGTTCCTTGGAACTTGCTGCGCGCATCGTCACCTTCTTGGGCAAACGGCTCATAGATATGCTTTAAAAACTTGGGAGTCATACCAATGCCGGTATCCGAAACGCTAAAGCAAAAGAGCGCGCGCCCGTTATCGAGTGGCTTGGTCTTTGAGCTAAAGGTGACGGAGCCGCCGCGCTTGTTGTACTTAATGCTGTTGTCTAACAGGTTGATCATGATCTGTCGGATATGGGTGGGACTGCCGACCATGTATGGCCCCGTGGCGTACGGCAGACTATTGTCCTGCATTGTGATGCCGTTACTGGACGCGCGGAGCTTGCACAGCACCAGCGTATCGTCACAGAGCTCTTTGAGGTTAAAAGGCGTATGCTCCAGTGTTAGCTTGCGGTCTTCGATCTTGCCCATCTCGAGGATGTCGTTGATCAGCGAGAGCAGGTGATTGGCGGCAACGCGCGCCTTGGCACGGCTCTCGCGGGCGACCTGGATATCGCCTTCCTTCAATTCCTCGATCTCGATAAGGCCCAGGATACCGTTGAGCGGCGTACGGATGTCGTGGCTCATGCGCGTGAGGAATGCCGTCTTGGCGGCGTTGGCGGCATCGGCTTTTTTGCGCTCGGTTCGAGCGCGCACGAGTGCCCAGATGAGCAGGACGATGCCGACCGACAACATACCGATGAGGGCAGCTGCAACGGCGGCACGGTTGCGATAAAGGAATTGAAGCGTGTTGGATTCCTGGGCCGTGTACGACGTGGAGGAGTAATTGCTTGCGGAGAGCGATTCTCCGGCATTGATGATGACCTTGTTGATGATTCCCAGCAGTTCGGGCCTTCCGCGCGAAATCCAGCACGAGAGCTCGCAGGTGTCAGGGAGCTCGGCCGTCTCGCAGTTCTCGAGATCATAACGGTCGCCGATGGTTTTTACGCGTGAACTGGGGGCGAGGATGCAGTGCACCGTTCCCTTCCTGAGGGCGTCGAACGCTTCATCGTCGGATTGGCATTCGGTCACGGTCGCTGTGGGGAACAGACTTTCAAGTACATTTTGGTTGACAAACGATGATTTGGTACAGGCGATGTTCTGAAGGTCTTTGTTCAGGTTGCTTCCGGTGTGGATGGCGGTGAGGGATGTGGTCCCCAACGATATCGACTGCACAACGCCTGATTGCTCGGCAAACCAGTAATCTCGGTATACCGGCAGCGCAACGTCGATGCTTCCCTTTGACAGGGCCTTTGACATCATCTTGTAGTTATCAAAGGCGACGGTTTTGACCGTAATGCCAAATTTATCGTGCAACGTCGTCGCAAGCGATGCGAGCGAGCCTTCCATTTTGCCGTCTTCGTCCTCGTTGCAGTAGGGGAGTTTGCCCGTAATGTAGCCGAGCGTGATGGTGTTGTCATTTGCTTCGAGCCAGGAACGTTCGGGGCCGTTGAGCGATGATGAACCGCTGTTTTGGGCCGAGTAGTTAGATTTGACTTCGTCGATATAGCGTGGGTTGACGCGGGCGATTGCCGACATGGCGGCATTGATGTCGTCCCTTAGGTCGGGGCGGCTTTTGGGGACGGCAAAGTAGTAGTCGCTCGAACCAACGTAGAACATGGGTGACGCATCGGGCGACGAGAGCGTGTCGTTCATGATGATGGCGTCGACCTCGCCGTTTGTGAGCGCGCCAAAGAGGGCGCCGCCAGTGTCGATTTCTTTATAGGTGCAGGTAATGCCTTCGTTGGCGAGCCACTGCTGGCCAACGAAGGTTTGCATAACGTCGGGGTTGTAGCCGATGGTAAGGCCTTGGAGCGCTTGGGGGTCGCCCTTGGCCAGATCGTCGCGATCGGGCTTGGCGTAGATGTAGTAGCGCTCGGTGCCCTCGGGGTTCGAGGAAAAGAGCAGCTTTTGGGCGCGTTCCTCGGAGTAGGAGATGTTGGGCATGAGGTCGATTTCGCCTGCCTCGAGCATGTCCATAAGCTCGGTGAAGGTGCCAGAGACGTATTCGTACCGCCAGCCGGGCGTGTAGTACGACAGGGTCTGGAGGTACTCGTAGCCCCATCCCGAAAGACGCTCCCCGGGGGTGCCGTTCTGGAAGCCTTCGCTGTTGACGAGCCAACCAACGCGGACCGTCTTGACTGGCTGACTAGAGTCATCGGCAAAAGCCTGGACAGGCGCGATAGAACTCAGCACGACAAGCGCGGCAAGCACAACGGCCAGGGCGCGATATATAACTGAACGAAGGACAGTGGCAGCTCTCACATGCAATCCTAACGAATCGAGACATTACCGCATAAGGATACCAGCTCAGCCTGCCCAGTCGGCAGCTGCACCGCTAAACGCTCCCGCCCGGCAGTCATCGGGGACGTTCTTAAACGACTAGTCATTGGGGACGTTCTTGTTTGACTAGTCATTTAAGAACGTCCCCAATGACTAGTTTCGTTTGCGGGGGAGGCGTGGGACAATACCGAGCGAACGAGATTGGACGTCTGGGAAAAGGGGTCGCGATGAACAAGTTGAGGACGCTTGCCGACGTGTTGCGCCAGGCTGGCTTTGCGCGCATCACGGGCCTGTTTCTAATCTTTTACCTGCTGTGCTCGACTGCCGTCTGGCTGTCCGAGCCCACGTCCCTTACGTTTGGCGACGGTCTCTGGTTTAGCTTTGAGACGGTCTCGACGATCGGCTTTGGCGATATCCCCGCTGAAACGCCGGTTGCCCGCGGCATTACCGTTATCCTAAGCGTCATCAGTATCTTCTATATCGCCATGCTCACGGGCGTGGCGGTGAACTACTGCAATACGCTTATCAAGCTGCGCCAAAAGGACACCATGGCGCGCTTTATGGACGATCTTGAGCATTTGGAAGAGCTCGATCGTGACGAGCTCGCCGATCTTTCGCGTCGCGTGCGCGAGTATCGTCGACGCCAGCGCTAAGACGAACGTCGTGCGCCACAACAAGGGGGACCAAATATGAATATCACCGTGTATCTGGGTGCCAGTGCCGGCAATGATCCGGCGTTTCTGCCCGCGGTGCAGGAGCTGGGCAACTGGATTGGCGCCAACGGGCACGCGCTGGTATACGGCGGGTCCAAATCGGGGCTGATGGGCGCGCTCGCCGATGGCGTACTCGAGGCGGGTGGACGCGTGACGGGTGTTGAGCCGAGCTTTTTTATCGAGGCCGAGTTTCAGCACGACGGAATCGACGACCTTATCGTGACGAGTGATATGGCCGAGCGCAAAGCCAAGATGATCGAGCTCGGCGATGCGTTCATTGCCTTTCCGGGCGGCACGGGCACGCTCGAGGAGATTGCGGAGGTCATGTCCGCGGTATCGTTGGGGCACTTGAGCGCGCCGTGCATCCTGTATAACCTGGACGGTTACTACAACGACCTTAAGGCGCTGCTCGGGCACATGATTGATAAGGGGCTTTCGAGCCCGAGGCGCCAACTCGGCATCTACTTTGCCGACGATTTGTGCGAGATTGCCTCGATTATCAACGGATAAGTCTTGAGCCTGCCCCACTATGACTCCCAATGGTGCCGTTTGCGGCGCAGATGGTTGGCTCGTTCGGACAACGCTCGCTCTACAATAAGACGTATCTATGTCGACTTTGACCGCGGGAGGACCCGATGGATAACCTTGCCAAACCCACAAACCGCGCGCTGTTTTTGGTCAGCGTTGCCGTGACCGGTGCACTCGCAGGTGCTGCGGTCTGGCTGTTCTTTTTTGCGATGGAGCACGGTATCGACTATCTATGGACCGAGATTCCGCACGCGCTGGGCGTCGCTTCGCCCGAGCTTGCCAGCGGCCCGTTTGGCTTTCTGCCGTACCCGTTTTTTATCTGCCTGCTGGGCGGCCTGTTAATCGGTCTGTACGAAAAGATGACAGGCACCAAGACCGATGACCTCAACCAGGTGATGGCGAAGGTTAAGCAAGACGGGCGCTATCCGTACGACAACCTGGGCAAGCTTTCGCTCGCGGCATTGCTGCCGCTGCTGTTTGGCGGAAGCATTGGACCGGAGGCCGGCCTGACCGGCGTTATCGCTGGTCTGTGCAGCTGGGTCGGCGACCGCATGCGTCGCTTTGGCGCCGAGTTTAGGGAGCTTACGCTGCTGGGCACCCAGGCTGCCCTGACGGCGCTCTTTACCGCGCCCGTCTTTGGTTTTGTGGCACCGCTTGCCGGTAGCGCCGACGGCCAGGGCGAAGACGCCGACGATGAGTCCGCGTCCGGTGAAATCACCATCAAGCTGCCCAAGGCGCAAAAGACCGTGGTCTACGGCATTGCGATTGCCGGCGGTCTGGGCACCTACCTGCTGCTTGGCCAGCTTGTGGGCGGCGGCATGGGTATGCCGAGGTTCGAGTCCGCCGAGGTGGGCAACCTGGAGCTTACCTGGCTCATTCCTCTGTCGCTGATCGGAACAATCTGCGGCTGGCTGTACTTTGTCTCTGAGCACGCGAGCGAAGTGCTTGCCCACGCAATAGGGGAGCACCCCATCGCTAAGGCCATGCTGGCCGGTCTGGTACTTGCCGCCTGCGGTACGGCTCTGCCCTTCACCATGTTTGCCGGCGAGACGCAGGCCGACGTGCTCATGGAAACCTATCTGACCATTCCCGCCGGCGTGCTTATTGTGACCGGTCTTGTTAAGGCCATGCTGACGCCCGCCCTCATCAACCTTGGTTGGCGTGGCGGCCACTTCTTCCCGGTTATCTTCTCGGGTGTGAGCCTGGGCTATGGCCTTGCCATCCTCACCGGCGCCGATCCGGTCTTTTGCGTCGCCGTCTGCACGGCATCGACGATGGGTGCGGTCATGCGTCAGCCGGTCATGGTCGTGGGCCTGCTGCTCATGTGCTTCCCACTCAAGGGCATTGTCTGCATGATCATCGCCGCCGTTATCGCCGCCGGCATTCCGCTGCCCAAGCCGCTGCGCAAGTAGCACGGTGGCGTACGCCGGGGATATGCCATTTGTCACGGATTTGCGGGGGGGCGATCGCGTCCTTCGTGGATTGAGACTCGCGTGCCTACAGGTCGCGTACTCGATAAACCTTGGTGCTGACGGTGCAGCTGATTGCGCATAGCGCGAGGGCCAGCACGGCAATTCCTGCGCACAGACAGCCCAGAACGGCAGGATCGGGATTCGCTCCGGCAATCGACATGAGCCAGTTGCTGATGGGGTTGGAGGAACTCAGCATTGCCATGGTGCCGCAGCCAAACAGGGCAAACAGGCCAAGGGATAGGCGCAGCGCCTCCATGTGTCCAAATCGGAAGAACAGCGGCTGTGTCAAGAATACCATCATGAGGGAGATGAGCATCGATGCCGCCGAGGCGGTTGCGATTTCAAAGATCGTCTGGCATGTCGAAGGGATGCCCATGGGGTCGAAGAGCGGAAAGGCGAGGATGTTCAGAAGCGTAGCCGCGCATGCCATGACGACCGAGAAGACAACGATGCACAGGTAGCGTGCGCAAATAATGTCTTTGCGCGAGAAGGGTAACGTTGCTCGATAACGCTCCCAGCCGTTTTGGTTATCGTAGCCAGCTAGCGAGTTCATGATTATGATGGGTGACATGGCACTGACGGCGCAGGCGCCGGCGCTCATACCGGAATCGCCGTCTGTCGCGTTGGCAAGGGTCAATACGACGAATATGAACAGGCCGACGCCCGCGATGCTCGGGGTGAGCGTGCGAACGATGGCGAGCTCGGACATAAAGGCGCGTTTCATTTCGAAGCCCCTTTCAGCATGAGGCGCAGATAGTCATCAATGGTTGCCCGATCGCAGGGAATCTCGGGAAAGGCTTCGAGCGTTTCGCGACGGTTGGGCACGAGCACGTCCACGCTATAGGCGTGGTGGACGGCACGGGCGCCTTCGACGCAAGCCATAAGCTCGGCGGCCTGTGCTTGGGTACAGTGGGCGATGCCGGCGCGGTCGGTAATGTCCTCGCGCGGCAGGTCAAAAATAATCGAGCCGTTATCGATGCAGATGACGCGGTCGGCGGCGCGATCGAGGTCGGACGTAATGTGGCTCGAGAGCAGCACGCTGCGCTGACCGTCGGAAACAAAGGCAAGCAGCTCATCAAGCAGTTCCTCGCGTGCCATGGGATCGAGGCCCGCGGTGGCTTCGTCCAAAACGAGTAGTTCGGCCTTGTGACTGAGTGCGCAGGCAAGTTGCAGCTTCATGCCCATACCGCGGGAGAGGTCCTTGACCTTTGTCTTGGGATCGAGGCCAAATCGGTCGATGAATCCGGCGAACGTTTCGCAGTCCCACGTGGGGTACGCCGGGCCTACGAGCGACTCGATCTGGCCCACCTTGAGCGTGGAGGGGAAGGGACATGTGTCCAGCACGAGGCCGATGCGAGAGCGCAGGTGGCGTTGCGACTCATCGGGCGCGTCGGTGCCACAGCGCTGCCCAAACAGGTGTACCTCGCCGGCATCGAGCTTTATAAGCCCGAGAGCAGCTCGAATCGTCGTTGTTTTGCCAGCACCGTTGGCACCAACAAAGCCGACGATCTGGCCAGGCTCCACGGCAAGCGTGACGTCGCGCAACGAAAAGCGGTCGCTTACAGTGCGTGAGATGCCTTTGAGTTCAAACAAGTTTTGCATGGTATAGCCTTTCTTGCAGATGGCTACTGCATGGTTTCGGGGGCTACCAGGTCGAGCATCTCGTGCAGTTTGTCGCGCGTGACGCCCAAGGCTTCGGCTTGGCTTGCCGCTTTCGCAAGCAGCTCTTCGATATGACAGAGCTGGTTTTCGCGCAAAAGCTCCTGGTTGCCCTCGGCGACAAAACAGCCCTTGCCCTGCACGGTGCAGATAAACCCGAGCTGCTCCAGGTCGGCGTAGGCGCGCTTGGTGGTGATGACGCTCACGCCAAGATCGCTCGCGAGTGCACGGATGCTGGGGAGTTTGGCGCCCGCAGCGAGCGTGCCCGATAAGATCTGAGCTTTGACTTGCGAGGTTATCTGCTCGTAGATGGGCTTATCGCTCGAATTGGATAGGATGATGTCCACAGCGGCTCCTTAGCTGTTGGGCTACACGTGTATATAACCGGTAAGCACAGTATATATACACTATATACAGTTATGCAAGAGGCAAATACTGATTGGGCCGGCTACCCTGGCCCCAACTGATGAATTTGTCCTGATAGGCGCCCTAGAGCGGGATTTCGCGGCTACAATAATACGGTTACAACGACGTAATGCACTCAATGCAAGAAAGGATCCGCATGGCAAGCCTGTCGGATGAAATCTCGTCGCGCCGCACATTCGCGATCATCAGCCACCCGGACGCCGGTAAGACCACGCTTACCGAGAAGCTGCTGCTCTATACCGGCAGTATCCAGACCGCCGGCTCGGTCAAGGGCAAGAGCTCGGCCAAGCATGCCGTCTCGGACTGGATGGACATCGAGAAGGAGCGCGGCATCTCCGTCACCTCCTCGGTGCTGCAGTTCACCTATAACGGCGCCTGCGTCAACATCCTCGATACCCCCGGCCACCAGGACTTCTCGGAGGATACCTACCGTACCCTTATGGCCGCCGACGCCGCAGTCATGGTCATCGACGGCGCCAAGGGCGTCGAGGCCCAGACCAAAAAGCTCTTTAAGGTTTGTACGCTGCGTCACATTCCCATCTTCACCTTTGTGAACAAGCTCGACCACGAGGCTCGCGATCCGTTTGAGCTTATGGAAGAGATCGAGAATGTCCTGGGCATCAATACGTATCCTATGAATTGGCCGATCGGCAGCGGCCGCAACTTCCGCGGCGTGTTCGATCGTCAGACCCGTCGCGTTATCGCCTTTGAGGGCGACGGCCACGCCAACGCCACCAAGAAGGTCGCCGAGGTCGAGGCCGAGTTGGGCGATCCTTCTATGGATGAGCTTATTGGCGAGGAAAACCATAAGAACCTGATGGACGACATCGAGCTGCTCGATGGCGCCGGCGATGAGCTCGACTTGGATGCTGTGGCCTGCGGCAAGCTGAGCCCGGCGTTCTTTGGCTCGGCACTTACCAACTTTGGCGTTGAGCCCTTCCTCAAGGAGTTCCTGCGCCTGGCTCCGACGCCGCGCGCCTATACCGATACGCTCACCAGCGAGCCGGTCGATCCCAGCCGCGATGACTTTAGCGGTTTTGTGTTTAAGATCCAGGCAAACATGGACAAGAACCACCGTGACCGCATCGCCTTCGTGCGCATTTGCTCGGGCAAGTTCGAGCGCGGCATGGACGCCTTCCACGTGCAGGGCAACCGCAAGCTCAAGCTTGCCACGGGCACGTCGATGATGGCCGATGACCGCGCCATCGTGGATGAGGCGTACGCGGGCGATATCGTGGGCCTGTTCGACCCGGGTATCTTTAGCATCGGCGACACCGTGTGCTCCGGCAAGCGCTACGTGCAGTATCCGCAGATCCCGACGTTTGCCCCCGAGATGTTCGCTCGCATTACGCAGGTCGATACGCTCAAGCGCAAGCAGTTCGTCAAGGGTATGGAGGAGCTTGCCCAGGAGGGCGCCATCCAGATCTTCCGCGAGCTGGGCGCCGGCATGGAGAGCGTCATCGTGGGCGTGGTCGGCGTGCTGCAGTTTGAGGTGCTCGAGCGCCGCCTCAAGGCTGAGTACCGTGTTGAGGTTCGTCGCCAGCCGCTGCCCTATACGGACATCCGCTGGATCCAGAACGACCCCGACACCATCGATATCCCGGGCCTTTCGCTCACGCGCGACACGTTGCGCGTCGAGGACATGCGCGGCGGTAAGCTGCTGTTGTTCACGAGCCCGTGGAACGTGGATTGGGCAACCGACCACAACCCCGACCTTATCCTGTCGGAGTTTGGCAACGTGGCCTTTTAACGCATCGGCGCGGTGGCCCTGCGGGGCTGCCGCGCCGTTTGCTTGCCTGATGCCGTGTGAGCGGCTATCATACCCACCGTCGTCTCAAGACCGGGGCGTCCGAGCAGTTCGGGTCCGATATCCTGCTCGTTAAACCTAAAACCAAAGGAGTACATAATGATCAAGAAGGTCATGGAGGACTACAAGGTCCTGTTGCGGAGCATTCCCGCGGCAACGGTTTCGCTGTTTTTCGTGAGCGTCATCATGATGAACCTGCTGGCCAACAAAGAACTCATCAGCCTACCGTATCTGGCGCTCGACTGTGGCTTTGTGGTGAGCTGGGTTTCGTTTTTGTGCCAGGACATGATTTGCAAGCGCTTTGGCGCCAAGGCATCCATCAAAATCTCTATCCTCGCGCTGCTGGTCAACCTGGCCGTGAGCCTGTGCTTTTGGGCATGCTCGCTCACGCCCGGCATGTGGGGCGCCTACTACGACACGGGCATGATCGAGGTCAACACCGCCCTTAACGCCACCATCGGCGGCACCTGGTACGTGGTGCTGGGCTCTTCGCTGGCAATGCTCGTCTCTGCCGTGGTTAACTCCACGCTCAACCAGTCGCTTGGCCGTATGCTCAAGAAGAATAACTTTGCGAGCTTTGCCTTCCGTTCCTATGTGTCCACGGGTGTTGGCCAGTTTATCGACAACCTGGTCTTTGCCATTGTGGTGAGCTACACGTTCTTTGGTTGGACTTGGGTGCAAGTCCTTATGTGCTCGCTGACCGGCGCTGTCGCCGAGCTGCTGTGCGAGGTCTTCCTGAGCCCCGTGGGCTACAAGGTCGTGCGCGGCTGGGAGCGCGAGAATGTGGGCTCCGAGTACCTCGAGCGCCACGCAACCGCCTAAGGAGCAAGTATGCGGGTTTTGATCACGGGCGCTTCGGGTGGTATCGGAGCCGCGTGCGTGCAGCGCTTTTTGGACGGGGGCCACGAGGTCGTGGGCTTTGATCTGCTGCCGGCGGCGATCGAACACGAGCGCTACCGCCATCTGATCGTTGATGTCCGCGAGCCGGACTCGTTTCCAGGCGACCTTGAACCCCAGGTGATCGTGAACGTTGCCGGTACGCAGGATTCGGCCGACGACATCGCCGCCAACCTGTGCGGCACCATCAACGTGACCGAGCGCTACGCCTTTGTGGGGGAGGGGCTTGCCGCCAAGCCGGCTCCGGCTATCAAATCCGTGGTCAATGTGGGGTCCGCGAGTGGGCATACGGGATCGGAGTTTCCCGCCTATGCCGCCAGCAAGGGCGGCGTTATCGCCTACACCAAGAACCTTGCAAACCGTCTGGCGCCGCAGGCCATCGCCAACAGTGTGGACCCGGGTGGCGTTATCACGCCGCTCAACCGTTGCGTGATGGAAGACGAACACCTGTGGAGCCAGATTATGGAGCTCACGCCGCTTAAACGCTGGGCCACTGCCCAAGAGGTCGCCGAGTGGATCTACTTTGTGGGCGTGACCAACCGGTTTATGACCGGGCAGAGCCTGTTGATCGATGGCGGCGAGGCCGGCCGCACCCAGTTTATCTGGCCCGAGTAGCAAAACGCGCCCGATGGCAAGATTGCCGTCGGGCGCGTTTTTGATGTATCGATTTTTAGCCGAGGCAAGTCCAGTTGACGGGGGTCGAGCCGTGCTGCTCGAGTAGCCGATTGGCTGCCGAGAAGGGGCGCGATCCCATAAAGGCGGGGAGTTCTGCCGTGGCACGGTTGGCCGAAAGCGGCGAGGGGTGCGTAGATGCCAGGCAGAACTTGCCGGTTGCCCTGCCCGCACCAGTTGCGACGAGCTTGCCTTCGACCATCTGCTGGGCAAAGCGACCCCATGCCAAAAAGACTACCGGTTGGGGCAGCTGGCAGCAGCGTTCGATAACGTAGTCGGTGAGCGTGCTCCAGCCTAGTTTGGCGTGCGAGTTGGCGGCATGCTCGCGCACGGTGAGCGTAGTGTTGAGGAGCAGGACGCCCTGTTGTGCCCATGGGGTTAGGTCTCCCGTGGCGGGAATGGGGCAACCCAGATCGGCTTTGAGTTCCTTATAGATGTTGCGCAGGCTCGGCGGCAACTTGGTTTGCGTCGCGGGGACCGAGAACGACAGCCCCATGGCCTGGTTGGGTCCGTGATAGGGGTCTTGACCCAAGATGACAACCTTGACCTGGTCGGCCGGCGTGTAGGCGAGGGCATTGAGGATGTCGTCTTGTGCCGGGTAGATGGTTTGCTCGGCACGCAAAAGGGCGATGCGCTCGAGCAGCTGGTTCGTAGTGTCACGTACCGGCTGCGGTGCATCGCCCAACCAAGTTGCTATGTTGCGGTCGCGGGTCGCGGCGTCCATGGGGCTCCTTTACGTCAGATGCTCTGTTGACATCTATTGTAAAGGCGCACCGGTTGCCTTTATGCCGCGGCTGTATGAAGAGCGGGGTCTACGAGACGTGCTCGGGCGCTCCTGCCATGCGAGCCTGTCCATGTGCGCGGAGGCGCGGAAGCTCGACGGTTGCCACCATGACGCCGGTGAGGATGAGAGCGGCGCCAAAGAAGGCGATGGGGCTCAGGACCTCGCCGACCAGGAAGAACGAGAAGACAGCAGAGCAGACTGGCTCGAGCGAGAAGGCGAAGCCGGTGGTCTCGGCGGGCACGTGGGGCTGCACGAGCGTCTGGGTGATAAAACCGTAGGCAGAGCAGATGAGCGCGAGGGCAACGACGACCACGATCTCGCTGGGCGTACTGGGAAGTGTGAAACCGCCAAAGACGCATGCGGCAATGCCCGAGAACAGGCCGCCAAAGCCCAGCTGCCAAACGCCCAGGGACAGCGGGTCGACATCTTCGACAAAGCGCTTGGCTACGATAATGTGGCCGGCATAGATAAAAGCGGAGAGCAGCATGATGAGCGCGCCCGGATTCAGGCTGGTGAAGTCGGTGCCCGAGAGCAGCAACATGCCGCAGGTGACGATGGCGGTGCCGATGAGCACTTTGCGCTCGGGGGCGCGGCGCAGCAGGGCGGCGTTGGCAAACGGCACGATCACGACCGTCAGGCTCTGCAAAAAGCCGGCAGTAGAGGCAGAGGTGAGGCTGGAGCCCAGGCACATGCAGGTGAGCTCGGTTGCCATAATGGCGCCGATGATGGCGGCGCGAACCATAAGGTCGCGGTTGATGCGGAACGCGCGCTTGTGGAAGAGCAGCAGGCAGACCACAAAGGCGATGATGCAGCGTAGCGCGACGATGCTCGTGGCGTTCATGCTGTCCATGCCGATCTTCATGAGAGGGTACGAAAAGCCCCATGCGACGGGAACGGAAAATGAGAGCGCGATTGCTTTTTTGCGATCCATGGGACTCCTTTTGTTACAGAACGGTTTCGTACAAAGGATTCTGCTCCCAGATGTGGATGTAGTAAAGCGAATGAATCTTCAGTATGATTAAGAAATGCTAAAGTAGGCGCGAAAAGCGCTGACAAAACGTTTTACGGCTGCATTGATGTGGAGGCACGATGACATCGCGGTATCAGATTGTTTGTATGGTGGTCGATCGCGGCAGTCTTAAGGGCGCGGCGGACGAGCTGGGCTATACGCAAAGTGCGGTGAGCCAGGCCGTCAAAGCGCTCGAGCGCGAGCTGGGTACCACGCTTATCGAGCGCGGAAAGCAGGGCGTTACGCTTACGCGCGACGGTAAACAATATCTGCCGTACCTGCGCCAGATCGTGACTGCCGAGGCCGAGCTCGAGGGCAAGCGCCAGGAGCTGCTGGGGCTTTCGTCGACCGATATTCGCATTGCGACGTTTACCAACGTGAGTCGAACCGTATTGCCGCGCGTGATCCGCGACTTTGGGGCCCTGCATCCGGGCGTGCACTTTACCCTCAAGCAGGGCGATTACACGCGCAACGCCCAGTGGGTGCACGATGGCGTGGTTGACTTTTGCTTTACGGCACGCGGGTTTACCGCTGGTCTCGAGAAGCGCGTGGTCTATCACGACGAGTTGGTAGCATTATTGCCGGCCGCGCATCCACTGACGGCAAAGGAAAAGGTGACACTCGCCGACCTGGCGTCCGAGCCGTTTGTGCTGCTGGATGAGGGCGAACAGAGCCTGGTGCTCGATGCATTTGCTGCGCATGGCCTGTCGCCGCATGTGACGAGTGAGGTGACCGACGACTACACCATCATGGCGATGGTGGAGGAGGGCCTAGGCGTGAGCATGCTATATCGCCGTACCGTTGAGGGCATGCGAGCCGATATTCGCGTGCGGCCCATCGTGCACGCCCCCTCGCGCGACGTAGTGGCAGCCTGGCGCAGTTGGGACACCATGCCTATCGCCACGAGGCGCTTTATCGACTACATGAGCTCACATATTGTCAATTAATGACTGGCGTGGCGTTGAGTGCGGTGTTTAGCGGGCTGTCGCTTTGGCTTGGGTGGCGCGATAGGTGCGTGCCGGGTGGCAGAGCAATACCGCTACGACCATAAAGAACGCCGTGGTGCCCAGGCTGATGGGGTAGACCATCATGATGTTCGCAAAGGTGCGGAAGTGCGGGAACACGCAGAACACCCAGTAGAAGCGGATGCCGCAGACGCAGATCATGGTGATGAGGGCGGGCGTGAGCGAGATACCAAAGCCGCGCAGGTAGCCCGACATGTTTTCGTAGAACATGCTAAAGGCGTACGCCGGGAAGATCGAACATACGCGGATATAGCCGATCGAGACGATGTTGGGATCGCTGTTGAACAGCGACAAGATCTCGCGCCCCAGGCCAACAATAACGATAATCGTGGTGAGCGCGACGATACCGCCTTCGACTAGGCAGACCTTGAGCGTCTTGGTGCAACGGTCGATCTGGCGGGCACCGTGGTTTTGTCCCACAAAGGTGGTGCAAGCCTGACTAAAGCTGTTGAGCAGGTTGTAGCACACGTACTCCAGGCTCATGGCGGCGCTCGATGCCGCCATGACCTCGGTGCCCAGGCTGTTGATGGCGGACTGGATGATGATGTTGGCGACGGCAAAGACAGCGCTTTGGATGCCGGCGGGCAGGCCGATCTTAACGATGCGCTTGAGGGCGACGGGGTCGATAGCCAGGTCGCGCGGGGTGACGCGGACGACGGAGTCGGTCTTGAGCAGGCGAATAAAGAGCGTAGCGGCGCTGACGGTGTAGGCGATGGCGGTGGCGATGGCGACGCCCGCGACGCCCCAGTGGAGTACGGGGACAAAGATGAGGTCCAGGCCAATGTTGAGGACGGTGGACACGGCAAGCGCCTGCAGCGGCATGCGGGTGATGCCGACGGAGCGGAAGATCGCGGCCTCAAAGTTGTAGAGCAAAATCGAGGGCATGCTGAGCAAAAAGACACGTAGGTAGAGTGAAGCGAGCGGCATGGTCTCGGCGGGAACGTTGAGCGCGGCGAGCATGGGCTCGGCAAAGACCTCGCCCAGGGCGATGACGACAAAGCCCACGAGCGCCATTAAAATCGAGGTATGGACGGCGCGTTTGACCATGTTCTGATCGTTGCGGCCGATGGCGTTGGCGATGACCACGTTGGAGCCAAGCGACATGCCAATAAACAGGTTGAGCATAAGACTGGTAAGCGGAACATTGGAGCCGACCGCTGCCATGGCGAGGGTTCCCTGGTCGCCCGAGAAGTTACCGATGATGACCGTGGCGATGAGGTTCGACAGCTGCTCCAAGATGCTCGTGGCGGCCACGGGGAAGGCGAACAGGGGGATATTGCGCCACAGCGAGCCGGTGGTCATGTCAATGTGCTTAGATACGGTGTCAGCCATATGCTCTCAATCTCTAATATGCTCTTTCGTGCTTATTTGCGCAGATGATGATACTCCTAATCGACTAGTCATGGGGGACGTTCTTAAACGATTAGTCCTTCAAGAACGTCCCCAATGACTAGGTGGGGAAGGCGTGCGACAATGGTGGGCGTTGTGTTGTTCGCGCTAAGGAGTTGCCATGTTGTTGTGTCCCGTTTGCTATGAGCCGTTGGTGGACGACGAGCGCGGTGCTGCATGCACAGGCGGACACCGGTTTGACCGTGCGCGCGAGGGCTATCTGTACCTACTGCGCTCGTCCAAGAGCGGCGACTCTATGGGCGATCCCAAGTCACAGGCGCGCAGTCGTCGTGACTTTCTGAACCGCGGGTACTATGCGCCGTTGCGCGATGCGATGGTTGAACTGGTGCGCGAGCGGGTGTCTGGGCGTGCAGCGTCTGCGAACGGCCCCATGACGCTGCTCGATATTTGCTGCGGCGAGGGCTACTACACCAGTGCCATGGGCGCGGTGCCGGGCGTGGATGCTTACGGTTTCGACCTGGGCAAAGAGATGGTGCGCCTTGCCGCCAAGCGCGGCGATGCGACCTACTTCGTGGCCAACATGAAGGACATCCCCGTGGCTGATGGCGCCTTCGATATGGTGACCGAGCTCTTCGCTCCCTTTAACGAGCGTGAGTTTGCCCGCGTGCTGGCACCCGAGGGCTCGCTGTACACCGTCGTGCCAGGTGCCCGTCATCTGTTTGGGCTTAAGGAAGTGCTCTACGATACACCGTACCTTAACGACGAGAAGCTGCCGCAGACCACCGAGCTCGAGTTAGTCGGAACGCAGCGGGTATCTGCGAATATTACGCTTCAGACCCAGGCCGACATCGAGGCGGTGTTCCAGATGACGCCGTACTACTACCGCACGCGCCCTGCCGACAAAGAGCGCCTGGCAAACCTGGACACGCTCCAGACCGATATCGACTTCATCATCGCCGAATACCGCCACAGCTAACAACCCGCCAAAAAGGGACAGGTTTATTTTGGTAGGTTTTATCTGGGAAAACGCAAAGGGCCGACCGCGTTGCTACGCGATCGGCCCTTTTTATTGGCGTATATACCAGAGTCGCTGAGCGATTGACACGGATGCGGTTTAGCTCAAACGGTCCATGCCCTCTTTCTTGACGCGGTTGGCGAGTACAAAGTAGATAATGCTGACGATCAGGCCGGTAAAATCGGGGATGCTTGAGCCGGTCCCACCCAAGAGGGGCAGGGAGAGAAGCAGACTGATGACCGAACATGCTAGGCAGACGATGGACCAAATCCAGACAACGCCAGCCTTGGCGGGATTATTTGCCGCGCGGATGCCAAAGACGGCGGTCAAAATTTCGACGACACCCAATACGATGACGACGATGCAAGAAACGATCATGGCACCCGTGATATCGCCTGCCGCGCTGCCCGCAAAGAGCGCTGTAGCGCCCATGCCTGCGCTTAGAATGCCGACGACAAAGAAGAAGAACGATAGGATTTTGAGTAATTTGCAGGCGTTGCTCATGGCTGGTCCTTTCGATACGAGTACGCCAACCTGGCGCACCCCATGTGCTGCACATATGGTGAAGCACATTGTAGTTCAACGCGGCGATGCATGTGCCTGAAAGCGCTTTGAGCCCGCGCAGCCCAACCCCAACCTTTCAAAAAGGAAAGCTGGACGTAAGCCAAATCGATGGCAGCTCATGTGCGGCGCTGCGATGATGAGGCCGTAACAAGGGGCTGGACTCAAGGAGGAGCCATGATGTACGGAGCAAGGCAAGTGCGTGAGCCGCGGTCGTTGGGAAGGCGCATGGGTGATTCCGTGATCGCTGCCGTGTGCACGGGATTGATGGCGGTGCTTTGCATTGGGATGCTGTGGGCCATGTCGCATGTGGGACAATAGCGGACGGTGGGGTGCCGACACAAACGGCTCTCACGTATTCGTTTTGCTTGCTAAGGAGTACCCATGGGCGTAGTCGATCCCTTTTCTGTTGCTCGGGCCGCGGGGCTTGAGCTGGCCGGGAAGTCCGAGGGACTCACGCTCACCGACGGCACGATGGAGCTGCGCGCCGATTTCACCCGCATGCATCCGCGGCTCAAGCAGGGCCGTTTGCAGCAAGAGCTGCTGGTAAAGGCTGCGCGCGCAAAAGGCGTCGAGTGCCCATGGGCGATTGATGCCACGGCAGGCTTTGGCGAGGATTCGCTGCTGTTGGCGGCCGCGGGCTTTACCGTCGATCTGTATGAGCAGGATTGCGTGATTGCGGCACTCCTCAAGGATGCTTTGGATCGCGCGGCAGATGATCCGGCGCTTGCGACAGCCGTGGCGCGCATGCGCTTACATGCGGGCGAGGACAGTATTACCGGCCTTCGCCATACGGCTGAGCTGATCGGGCGGGGCGAGCTTGCCGCCCCCGACGTGGTGTATCTGGACCCCATGTTTCCCGAGCGCACCAAGAGCGCGGCGGTGAAAAAGAAGTTCCAACTTTTGCATCATCTGGAACAGCCGTGTGCCGATGAGGAGACGCTGGTCGAAGCTGCGCTTGCGGCGCACCCGCGCAAGGTCGTTATCAAGCGACCGGTGAAGGGGCCACTGCTTGCCGGCGTTAAGCCGAGCTATCAGCTTGCGGGCAAGGCCGTTCGCTACGATGTGTTAGTGCCGCCGCGCCCGTAACTTGCGTGCGATTACCGGCGCTTCGCTAGCGCCGTGCCGATGCGGCGTCTATTTCCATGGGTGCGACGTCAGGTGCCATCCACCGCAGTATTCGCATTTGTAGCAGGCCAAACCACGCCGCCCGCGGTTTTCGCAGTCGGCCATAACTGCCTCGGCCTCGGCGCGCGTGTCGTAACGGTTTTTGCGTTCGCACGACTTGTAGCGCCAGGCTTCATTGCGCTCGGCGTTCAGGGCGTCGCGGCGCTCGTCTTCGCGCGCAAACAGGTCGCTCATATCGCCGCCGGTGGCAGCGCCCAAAAACTCGCTTTTGGCCTTTGACCAGGCGGCTCGCTTTTTGCTTCCCATCTGCATCGCGCCCCTCTCCAAACGTTGGTATCATTGCTCAATCAAAGTGATACCAATAAACGTGAGGTCGCCGCGTGATGATCAGAAAAACCCTCGATACCGACATTCCCGCCGTCATGGCTATCTATGACGCGGCCCGCGCCTTTATGCGCGCGCATGGCAACGCCACGCAGTGGCCCGAGGGCACGCCTTCTGCCGAGCAGCTGGCTGCCGATATCGCCGCCGGTGGCAGCTATGTGTGCGAAGTCGATGGTCGCGTGGTGGCGACGTTTGCCTTTTTACCGGGCCCGGACGAGTGCTATGACGTAATTGAGGACGGTCAATGGCGTAGCGACACTCCGTACGCCGTGCTGCACCGTGTGGCGTCCGATGGCGCCGTACACGGTATCGCGGCTGCGATGTTTGCCTTTGCCAAAGAGCGTGCCGATCACCTGCGTATCGACACGCATCAGGACAACCTGCCCATGCAGGGAGCCATTGCCAAGGCCGGGTTTAAGCGCGCCGGTATCGTATATGTGTCGGACGGTACGCCGCGCGTCGCGTTTGATTGGCTGCGCGAGGCATAAAGGCCGAGTCACATACCAGCGTTTCACCGAAATGAAAATGGCCCCGAGTGGGGCCATTTTTGGTAAAACGCGTTGTTGTGGGGCTCGCGTTGTTACTGCCCCAGATGAACCCGGGCAGACAAAAAGGGGAGGTGCCGGCTTTCGCAAGGCGCGAACCTACGAAAATCGCCGCGCGGCAACGCGGGACGATGAGCTCGGTCGGGGGATAGGGCCCGCTTCGCCCGCCGGCCCGTAAATTGTATCATCCAGTGTGGAGCGTGAACGCCCGTTGCCGCGTGCGATGGGCTTGTAATAAGAGGAGAGCCATGTCGAAGCAGACGGTCGTTGGAATCTTGGCGCATGTCGATGCCGGCAAGACCACGTTGGCCGAGGCCATGCTGTTCAACGCGGGTCGCATTCGCAAGCGCGGCCGCGTGGACGATGGTGATTCGCATCTGGATACGAACGAAATTGAGCGCGAGCGTGGTATCACGATCTTCTCGTCGCAGGCCGTGCTCGACCACGGCGATACCCACGTCATGCTCGTGGATGCGCCGGGGCATGTCGATTTTTCTGCCGAGGCGGAGCGCACGCTGCGCGCACTCGACTACGCGATTTTGGTTGTGGGCGCCAACGACGGCGTGCAAGGGCATACCGAAACCCTGTGGCGCCTGCTTGCGCGCTATGACATTCCGACGTTCATCTTTATCAACAAAATCGATTTGGAGAATCCCGGCCGCGATGTTTTGCTGGCACAACTTAGGCAACGTCTTTCCGAGGGCTGCCTGGATGCCAACGAACTGCTGGCGGGCGGCGCCGTTCAGGAGGACGCTGCTGCGTTGGACGAGGCGGCGCTCGAGGAGTTTTTTGAAGCGGGCGAGCTTTCTGTCGCAACGCTGTCGCGCATGGTTGCCGAGTGCAAGCTCTTTCCCTGTTTTGCCGGCTCGGCGCTCAAGGACCAAGGCGTGGACGAGCTGCT
Organism: uncultured Collinsella sp.; assembly: GCA_905207495.1. Lineage (GTDB taxonomy): Bacteria > Actinomycetota > Coriobacteriia > Coriobacteriales > Coriobacteriaceae > Collinsella. The sequence continues at coordinate 40,866 of CAJLLN010000001.1, forward strand.
GGACGGCATATGCGCGCTGATGCGTGAACAGGCATGGCTTCCTGAGTTTGCCGCGCGCGTCTATCGTGTCAGCCGCGGGGATCGTGGCGAGCGCTTGGCTTGGGTTAAAGTGTCCGGCGGCACGCTGCATGCCAAGCAGATGATTGACGGACGTTCCGGCGCCGAGGCATGGGAGCAAAAGATCGACCAGGTGCGCATCTATAACGGCGAGAAATACGAGCTTGCCCAGGAAGTTGCCGCTGGTGGCATCTGCGCCGTGACGGGTCTTGCGCACGTTCGCCCAGGGGACGCCCTGGGCGCGGAGCCCGCGGGCGATGCGCCCGTCATTGCGCCGGTCCTCACCTATACGGTGCTGCCGAACGAGCACGATGTCCATACGGTGTTCAAAGCACTGACTGAGCTGGCGGACGAGGATCCCATGCTCGGCGTAAACTGGAATACGCATCTTGAACAAATACATCTGCAGCTCATGGGGGCGGTGCAGCTCGAGGTCGTGCAGCGGGTGCTGGCCGATCGCTTCGGTCTTTCGATTGCGTTTGAGCCCGGCGGCATCCTCTATAAGGAGACCATTTCGCAGCCGGTCGAGGGCGTGGGCCACTTTGAGCCACTGCGCCACTATGCCGAGGTGCATCTGCGTCTGGAGCCGTTGCCAGCGGGTTCGGGCGTGCAGTTTGGCACCGTGACCTCGACCGATGAGCTCGATCTTAACTGGCAACGTCTGGCGCTCACCAACGCCATGGAGCGCGATCACCTGGGCGTGCTGACCGGCTCGCCCATCACCGATGTGCGCATTACGCTCACGGGTGGCCGTGCGCATGCCAAACATACCGAGGGCGGCGATTTTCGCCAGGCCACGTACCGCGCGATTCGCCAGGGTTTGATGCAGGCGCGCGAGGCCGGCGCGGCGGTGCTGTTGGAGCCGTGGTATCGCTTTGAGCTCGAGGTGCCGGGGGAGTGCGTGGGTCGGGCGCTCTCGGATGCCACGCGTATGGGTGCCGAGTACGAGCCGCCGACGATGGCGGGAGACCGGGCGAAGCTTGTGGGTCGCGTGCCGGCATCTGAGGTACAGGATTACGCGCTGGAGGTGGCTGCCTACACGAGCGGTCGCGGTCATCTGTACCTAGAGTTTGCCGGCTATGCGGCTTGTCATGATGCCGAGTGCGTAATCGAGACGGCCGCCTATGAGCCCGAGGCCGATCTGCCCAACACGCCCGACTCGGTCTTTTGCTCTCACGGCGCCGGCTACACGGTCAAATGGTACGACGTACCCGCCGCAGCTCACGTAAAGGTCGATCCCGCCACCTTCCGCCCCTGGCGAGCAGCAGACGCCGAGTTTTTCGGCCATAGGTGATAGAGGGTCAGACTCTTTACCGCATTTAATTGGTATAACTCGGTATAAGTTGGTATAACTGTTACCAGGGTTTACCGATCCGAGGAGGCCGACATGAATCCAAATCCCTTTAAGCCAACGGCAGGCAAGCGGCCTCCGATGCTCATCGGTCGAGAGTCGGTCATCGAAGATTTCGAGGAAGGACTCGACAACGGCGCCGGAGCGCCGGGTAGGCTCATGCTCATTACGGGAAACCGCGGCTGCGGCAAGACGGTTCTCCTGCGGGAGCTGCAACGTCTAGCCAGCGAGCGCGGATGGTCGGTTATCTCTGATTCCGCTTCGCTTGGCTTATGCGACCGCTTAGCCGACGCGCTTCGCTCGAATAAACCCGTTGTGACGTCAATGGAGTTCGGGCCGTCGTTTGGCCGGATGTCGGTCGAGGCGGCGCGAGCAAAGGGCGAGACGTTACGAGGGCTGGTCAACGAGCGCCTCAAGAAGCTCGGTCCAGGCAAGGGCATACTGTTTGCGATTGACGAGGCGCAATCTGCGTCTATCGAGGAACTGGCGGCTCTTGCCGTTCTCTATCAGCAGGTGCTCGGAGACCAGGATGCCACGGGCTTGTCCGATAGCGACCAGCGCGGTCTTGCGCTGGTGTTCGCCGGCTTACCCAGTATGGTTGACGATCTGCTCGAAGAGCCGAGCGTGACGTTTTTGCGGCGTGCCCAGCAGCGTACGTTGGGGGCGATCTCTTTGCCCAAGGTGCGCGATTCATATATCCAGACGGTCAAAGACGCTGGTCTTCACGTTGACGCGGAGCCGGCGGACCTTGCGGCACACAAGAGCATGGGGCATCCCTACATGGTTCAGCTGGTGGGCTATTACATGTGGCGGTCTGCTGTTCGACGCGGCTCGCAGGTCATCGAAAGGCGCGATGTCGAGGATGGCCATGCGGATGCCGTCTCCGAGTTCTACGAAGCGGTTGACGCGCCCCTGTATTACGGGCTGCGCAGTCCACAGCGCCTTTTTATCGAGGCTATGGCGGTTGACGAGGGCGAACCGACGCGCATGGCGGATATCATTGAGCGTTGTGATCGTACCCAGAGCTGGGCGAGTAAATATCGCGCAAGCCTGATTCGCGAGCGCGTCATCGAGGCTGCCGGATACGGCCTCGTCCGGTTTACCGTGCCCATGCTGGGCGCGTACGTTCGCGATCGAGTTTTATGGCATGAGTAGGGTGATAAAGGTGACGGAACAGAAGATGAGCCCGCAGGCTATCGAGGTGCGTGGCGCGCGCGTTCATAACCTTAAAGACATCGATATCGATATTCCGCTGGGAAAGCTTGTGGGCATTGCCGGCGTGTCGGGTTCGGGCAAGAGTTCGCTGGCGCTGGGGGTTCTTTATGCCGAGGGCTCGCGCCGTTACCTGGAGGCGCTCAGCACCTATACTCGCCGTCGTCTGACGCAGGCCGAACATGCCCAGGTGGATGAGGTCTTGCACGTGCCGGCGGCGCTCGCGCTGCACCAGCGTCCGAGCGTACCGGGCGTGCGCTCGACCTTTGGCACCATGACCGAGCTCAACAATAGCCTGCGTCTGCTCTTTAGCCGTTGTGCCCATCACGTGTGCCCGCACTGCGGGGCGCGCGTGGAGCCGAGCCTTAACGTTGCTGCTGGCCTATCGCTCACGTGCCCCGCATGCGGCCGCGAGTTCTACGCGCCGGGTGCCGAGGACCTTGCCTTTAACAGCGGCGGCGCGTGCTCTACCTGCGGCGGCACTGGTGTCATGCGCGAGGTGGACGAGGCGAGTCTGGTGCCCGACGAGTCAAAGACCATCAACGAAGGCGCGGTGCTTCCCTGGGGTACGCTCATGTGGGATCTGATGAAGCAGGTGGCAGGTGAGATGGGCGTGCGCACCGACGTGCCGTTTAACCAGCTCACGCCTCAAGAGCGCGACATCGTGTTCCATGGTCCAGCGGTTAAGAAGCACATTCTCTACGTTCCCAAAAACGGCGAGGGTGCTACGCCGCTCGACTTTACCTATTACAACGCCGTCTATACCGTCGAGAATGCGCTCGCCAAGGTTAAGGACGATAAGGGCTTAAAACGCGTTGCTCGCTTTTTGCGCGAGGGAGCATGCCGCGATTGCGGTGGCACGCGTCTCTCCGAGGCCGCGCGCCAGCCCCAGGTGTGCGGTATCAATCTGGCGCAGGCCGCAGCCATGACGCTGGGCGAGGCGATTGAGTGGGTGCGCGGAGTGCCCGCATCCTTGCCGCCCGAGATGCGGCCCATGGCGACGGATATCTGCGATTCGTTTTTGAGCGCGGCCCGTCGTCTGGTCGACCTGGGTCTCGATTACCTTTCACTCGATCGCGCCGGTGCCACGCTCTCCACGGGTGAGCGCCAGCGCGTACAGCTTGCTCGCGTGGTGCGCAACCGATCGACGGGCGTGCTTTATGTGCTGGACGAGCCTTCGATCGGTCTGCATCCTGCCAATGTCGACGGCTTGGTGGGCGTGATGCGCGATCTGGTGGATGACGGCAACACCGTGGTCGTTGTCGACCACGATACGCGCGTACTGGCGGAAGCCGACTATCTGGTCGAGATGGGCCCCGTTGCCGGAGCAGGCGGCGGCAATGTAATCGCCGCTGGTACGGTAGACGAGGTTGAGCAATCGCAGGACAGCCGTATCGCGCCGTTTTTGCGCGCCGAGCCCAAGCGCTTGCGTCCGCAGGTGATTGACGACGAAATGTTCGACCAGGGCCATATCCGCATGGCGACCGATGCCATCCATACCGTCAAGCCGCTCGAAGTCGATATCCCGCGTGGCCGTCTCGTCGCGGTGACGGGTGTTTCGGGTTCGGGTAAGACGACGTTGGTGCTTGAGACGCTCATCCCGGCACTCAAGGCGCAGGCAGCTGGCGAGCGCCTGCCGGGGCACGTGCGTTGGGTCGATGCCGAGGGCATTGCGCGTGCCAACCTGATTGACGCCACGCCCATCGGCGCCAATGTTCGCTCGACGGTGGCAACCTATGCCGACATCCATGATGAGCTGCGCCGCGCCTTCGCCCGTACGCCCGAGGCCAAGGCAGCCGGCTACAAGGCGGGTGCCTTTAGCTACAACACTGGCGCCTTGCGGTGCCCTACGTGCGACGGCACGGGATCGATATCGCTCGACGTGCAGTTTTTGCCCGATGTCGAGATCGTCTGCCCGGCATGTCGCGGCTCACGTTATGCAGACGCGGCTTCGCATATCCATCGCGAGGGCAAGGACGGGAGCTTGCTTACGTTGCCGCAGCTCATGGACATGAGCGTGGACGAGGCCCTCGACGCCACGGTGGGACTCAAGAAAGTCCAGGCGCGCTTGCAGACCTTGCACGACCTAGGCCTGGGCTATCTCACACTCGGTGAGCCCACGCCGGCGCTCTCGGGCGGCGAGGCACAACGCCTTAAGCTCGCGAGCGAGATGGGCCGCGTGCAGGATGATGCCGTATTCGTATTTGACGAGCCCACGATCGGCCTGCATCCGCTCGATGTTCAGGTGCTGTTGAACGTGTTTGATGGCCTCGTTGCCAAGGGCGCCACGGTTATCGTGATCGAACACGATCTCGACCTTATCCGCAACGCCGATTACGTGATCGACATGGGCCCGGGCGGTGGCGATGCGGGCGGGCAAATCGTCTGCGCCGGTATGCCGGGCGACATCACGGCCTGCTCCAAGAGCATCACCGGCCGCTACCTATAGACAATGAGGCAAAGGGACAGCCCCTTTACCTCATTGATGCCTATTTCACGCATTGAGCCGCAAGATAGTCGCGGAAGAATGGCAATTCAAATGCGACGAGCCCTCGTCCTCGTTCCCCGATGATGCCGGCATCTATCATGCGGCGTCGGTAGCGGGAGACCTGCTGCGGCGAACGCTTAAGGCGCTCGACAAGGTCAGCGGTGGTGGACTCTTCCTCGTCATCGAGCATGGCGATGAGGAATCGCTTGTCCTCTGCAGTGAGTTCCCGATAGGTTGCCGCGAGGATTCGGTCGTCCATCTCGTCGCGCGCGATTTTGATTCCCAGGTCAAAGTCGCGTGACGAGATTTCCTTCGAATCGCTTGTGAGATCCCAGGCACGGTAGCCTACGAGCTGCAATAGGAAGGGAAAACCAGAGATCGAGCGAACGGCTCTATCGATTCCCTCAGCATCTGCCAGGCGATCGTTTTCCTGGATTGTGCGAATCAGGGCCTCGCGTACGTCATAGTCGGCAATGCGACCCAGATGATATTGTTGGGCGCGGCGAAGGAACGAGACCGTCTTGTGGTTTAGCAACGTCGATACGTTGTTGGGAAGTCCCGCCATGAGCAGGGCGACGCGTTTCCCATCGGTCACAAAGTGCTGATACGTCGCTGCGAGCTGAATCATCTCGTCGAGTGTCGGGTCCACCTCGTCAACCGTGACGAGCAAACCGGTGCCCGCCTCGTTGAGCTGGTCGATGATGTCGCTCATGCGATAACGCCACGTTGAGGCATCGTGAACGCGACTGACCTCGATGCTGCCGAGCGGTGCAATTCCGAGACCGGTGACTTCGAATTGGTTGGACGAGTCGATGAGATGGGCTGCGGCGCGTTTCGCCCCGAACTCGATTTCCTCAAGCATTCCCGGGAGCGCGGTTGTCTTTACGGCAATCCAGCCGTGGGATTCCGCCCTTGTCGCAAGTGACGACATGAGAGCGGTTTTACCGGTTCCACGCGCGCCTGAGAAGATCGAGGTCAATTCTGGGCGCCTGCGCTGGCTCAAGAAGGCACGGTCCAAATCCCGAATAATCTGTTGTCTGCCAGCGAGATGGGCAGGAACCTCACCAAAACTGGGGGTAAACGGGTTCTCGAGATATTTCACAAGGCTCTCCTTTCACACCGCCGTTTAACTTCATTTTATTTTAGTTAATTCTGATTAAAAGCAATGGTTCGTTATTTAGAGCATCAATGAGGCAAAGGGACAGTCCCTTTGCCTCATTGATGCCAAAACCAGCTTGTCAAGAGCTAGAGGGTTTAAAAATCTGCCATTTCTACCCCGTCCCCAAATGGCAGGTTTGTTACATTCCCGGAAAGCCTGTTTGGCGCAGGGCTTCGTAGAGGACGATGGCGGCGCTGTTGGAGAGGTTGAGTGCGCTGATGCGGTAGTCGTCCGGATTGATGAAGTTGCCGCAGATGTCCTGTTGAAGAATGGCCTCGTGGCTGTTCTCGGTATGCCCCAGCGATTTCTCGTGAGCTTCCCAAGCCTCGGCGTTATCGAGTGAGTCGCAATCGCGCAGCATCGGGATGCGCTCGCAGCGCTCGGGCGCCGCGGCAAGCAGTGGCTCGGGAATCCCTGAGCTCTCGCTGCCAAAGATCAAGAAGTCGCCATCGCGGTAGGTGCTTTGCGCATAGGTGCGGCGTGCCTTTTTGGTCAGCAGATGCAGGCGACCATCGGCGGGGGAGAGGTCGTTGCGCGCAAGGAAATCCTCCCAGCCGGCATAGGTGGTCACGTCCAGGTTTTGCCAGTAGCCCAGTCCGGCGCGACGTACCGTCTTGTCGTCGAGCGAAAACCCCAGCGGCTCCACCAGATGCAGACGGGCACCGGTGACCACGCAGGTGCGGCCGATATTGCCCGTATTGGCCGGAATCTCGGGCGCATACAGCACGATGTTGAACATGAATCTCCTTGGCTCAGAACGAAAAACCACCACGAAGGGGACAGGCACCTTCGTGGTGGTTTGGCGGTTACGTAGCGGAAAAATGTCCGCTTGGATAAACCTAGGCGCGGTGCCAGTCGGTCAGGCAGGCATCGAGGGAGGCGATGAGCGCGTCCTTGTCCATGTGACGGCCGATGATGCACAGGCTCGTCATGCGGTCGCCCGTCTCGTCGTCCCAAATCTGCATGATTTCGGGGTTCTCGTCGATGATCTTCTGCTTCTCGCCCTCGGGCGCCGAGTCGACAAACAGGCCGTTCTCCATCAGGCGCATCTGGTGGCCGGCCTGCTCAAACATGTAGCACATGTCCGGATCGCCGGTCTGCCACAGCGGACCCTTGACGCGGATGACCTCGTCGGGCCACTCCTGCTCAACAAAATCGGTGAACTTCTGCAGGTCAAACGGCTTGCGGCGCGAGTACACAAAGGTCTCGATGTCGTACTCGAGCACCTCGGGGTCGTCGTGCTCCTCGGGATGCTCCATGGCCTCGATCCAGGCGGCGGAGTTATAGGCGCGCATAAAGTCGAAGCGGTCGGTGTCGAGCAGCTCCTCCATGGGGACCTCGCCGTTTTGGGCCTCGACGATCACGGCGTCCTTCTGCAGGCTGCGCACGATGGCCTTAAGCTCGGCGATCTGCTCAGGGCTCACGGTATCGGTCTTGTTGAGGATCAGCGTGGAGCAGAACTCGATCTGCTGGATGAGCAGGCTTTCGATGTCGTCCTCGTCGATATCCTCGGCCAGCAGGTCGCGACCGCCGTTGAACTCGTCGTACATGCGGGCGCAGTCGACCACGGCCACGATGTTGTCGAGCGCGAGCTTGGGCTCGCCGCCCACCTTGGCCTCGTCGCAGAAGCTCGAGATGGTGTAGGCGATGGGGATGGGCTCGCAAATGCCCGAGGCCTCGATGATGATGTAATCGAAATTGCCCGAATCGGCGATGCCCTGCAGCTGGTTGGCCAGGTCATCCGAAAGCGTGCAGCAGATGCAGCCGTTGGTAAGCGGGATGAGGTCATCGGTCTCGGAAAGACCGCCGTCGGCGATAAGGCTGGCGTCGACATTGATCTCGCCGATGTCGTTGACGATCACGGCGGCGCGGATGCCGCCGTCGTTAGCGAGGATGTGGTTGAGCAGCGTGGTCTTGCCGGCACCGAGGTATCCGGTAAGCATGATGATCTTCACAGGTTTGTTGGGCATGTGCCCTCCTTTGTTAGACATGGCTTACAGTTGAATCTTATGCCAAACGCCTGCTCTTATACCCACGCGCCGGCAAATAACACAAGCTACTCCCAGGCTCCCCATACATCGGGGCAATAACCGACGGTGGCCTTTTTGCCGTTGCGCACGATGGGCTCGGCTAGAACCTGCTGGTTCTCGAGCAGCTTGTCGAAGCGCTGGCTAGGGGTGAGGTGCTGGATGAGTGCGAGCGTCTCCTCGTCCTTGGCTTTGGGATTGAGCAACTTGTCGATACCGCCGACCGCCTGCATCACGCTCGTGAGCTCGCCTTTGCTCATCTCCTTTTCCTTAAGGTCGATAAACTGCACCTTAATGCGGCGCTCCTTAAAAAAGCGCTGCGCCTTCTTGGTATCGAAGGACTTCTTGGTGCCAAAAATCTGAATCATTTTGTTCCGCCGTTCTACCTGATGAAGTTGGTCGTTGCGCGATCTGCCTCGGGTGCGTTGATACCGGCGGCATGGCCTGCCTCGATGCAGCGCAGGAGCCAGGCCATGTTTTTGCCGATGTTTCGCATGGTGGCAAGGCCCTCGGCATCCCCATCGGCGTCGCCGGGCACGCGGCCAAACACGTTGTTCCAGTAGGTGGAAGCAACTACGGGCATCTGGTTGATGGTGAAGTACTTGTTGAGTACATCGAACGTGGTCGACGTGCCGCCACGGCGGGCGACGGCGACCGCGGCGCCCGGCTTGTGCGCAAAGGCCTTGCTGCCGGCATAGAATGCGCGATCGAGTGCCGAAAGGATGCGGCCGCTGGGGTGCGCGTAGTAGACGGGCGAGCCAAAGACAAAACCGTCGGCCTGTTTGGCGGCAGCGATGAGCTCGTTCACCACGTCGTCGTCAAAGGTGCAGCGACCGCCAAGCTTGCCGCACTGGCCACAGCCAATGCAGTCGCGAATGGGCTTGGCGCCCAGTTGAAACACCTCGGTATCAATGCCTTCGGCATTGAGCTGCTCGGCGACCTCGGCGAGTGCGCGGGCGGTGTTGCCGTTTGCCTTGGGGCTGCCATTGACCAAAAGAACCTTCATCACAAACTCCCTCTGCTTTTGGTGACTTCTGCAGAGGATTATCGCACGATGGGGGAGGCGGCGCGGGCGCGGTGCTAATCCAGTTTGGTACCTGGCACCTGCACGGCTTTCCCGAGCAGCGCTTTGAGCTCGTTCAAAATGGAAACGGGCTGTCGGTCAACGCTGTCCAGATGAAGCGTCGCCACACGAATGGGTGGCTGATATTCAAGTGAGCCGATGAGCACGGGAGAACCCAGGAACCGCTCGATTTCTTCCGCGATCGCGTCGGTCTCTTCGGGATCAAAGTCGTCGAAAAGCGCCACGAACATTGGTCCCGTCGAGCGGAACAGGCGACCCTTGCCGCGCGAACAATCCATGAGGCAGGCGGCGCTTTCGGCGAGCACGCGGTCGCCTGCATCGAATCCAAAGCGGGCATTGACTTCGGCGATATCGTCGACCTTAATGGCAATAAAGCCTGCCTCGCGCGCCACGCGGCGCATCTCTCCAATAGCGTTGACCAGCGCGTGGACATCGCCCAGGCCCGTTACCGAGTCGGTCGTATCTGCCAAGCTTCGGTTGATGATAATGCCCACATACATGCTGGGCTCGGTGTCGGTGCCGTCCAAATGGTAGCCCGTGCAGTCGCAAAGCACGTATTTTCCGGTGGCATCCATTACGCGATACTGCATGTAGTGGAAGTGCCACGTGCCGTTTATCACCATGTCGAGCTCGGCGCGTACGTTGTCGCGGTCCTCGGGATGAACGCGGGCGAGCCACATGTCGAGTGAGTTAAAAGGGTGCTGGGAGGGCAGGTCAAAATCGCGCACGGCGTTAACCGACCATTGCGATTCGCCCGTATCGAGGTTAAGGATGAACGGATAGCGCGTCTCGGAGCTCATGGAGATCGCTTGGAACACCCGGTCGTTGCAGGGAAGCTGATCGACGATTGGGCGTTGCGGCGCGTCATTGTCTTTCGGCTGCTGCACACGATGCATAAGCTTATAGCGATACATCTTGCGATCGGCATCCATCGTCATCTGGCGGCGCGTGTCGCCGGCAAGTGGATCGACGCGCGAGCAGCCAAAGCTAAAGCTGCCGATCATGGGCGCCTTGCCGCCTGAGCTCGCCTCGATCAGCCTGGCACGTACCTGCTCCAAGCGCTGCTCGAGTTCAGTCTCGTTTGCGGAGAGCGAGATGAGCACAAACTCGTCTCCACCGATACGGAACAGCATCTCATCGTGCTCCATGGTTTCGGAGAGCGTGCGGCAGATACCCAGAATATAGCGATTGCCTTCGGCGTGGCCAAACCTATCATTGCAATGTTTGAGATGGTCGATGTCAATATAGGCGCAGGTGAAGGGGTCGCCTTTGTGCCAGAGTTGCTCGACGTGACGGTCAAATCCGTTGCGGTTGCCCAAGTTGGTGAGCGGGTCGATATAGGCGTTGCTCTCAAGCAGCCGGCGCTCTTGTTGCAGGATGGCATGCGTCTTTTTCAACTGCTCGCCAATGCCGCGCAACTCTACGGGCAGGGCGGCAACGTCAAGCTCGGCGGTCGAGACGCCATTCGCAAGTCGCTGAAGATAGACAATAATCGATTGCTCGCCCATGCGGTACGACTCGTTCATGATGGATAACCTCCTTGGGCGGAACAACGGTTTGTATCATATCCCCAATTCGGTTTGAATTGGGGATATAAGTTAGCTAATGGAGACAAATGTCCCCTTCGACGGTGGCGTTTTGCGCGCGAGCGTATCAGTTGTTATTGCCACCATCGAGCAATGCCTCAAAATCCTTCGCCGGCATGGGACGGTAGTAGAGGAAGCCCTGAGCGTAGCGGGCGCCCATTTGTCGTAGCATGTTTGCCTGCTCGTTTGTCTCGACGCCTTCAACCACGACGGGCAGATGGAGCGACTGCGCCATCTCGAGCATCGATGACACGATCTGCGCGTTGCGGCCTTGATCGCGGTCGGTGGGCACAAAGGTGCGGTCGAGCTTGATGACGTCGACGTTGACGTTCTTGAGCATCGCGAGCGTGGACTGGCCGGTGCCAAAATCGTCCATGTAGGTTGAGAAGCCACGGGTGTGCAGATCCGCGGTCAGCTTATCCACGGCCTCGGACTCTCCGGTATAGGCGGTCTCGGTGATCTCGATGTGCATGAGTTCGGGCGGCAGGTTGTACTGGGCGGCGAGCGACCCCATATGCTCGGCGACATCGCAGGCAAGAATGTCTACGCGCGACACATTGAGGGAGATCGGAACCACGCGAAGTCCTCGATTGAGGCGCTCGCGGAGCCACATGGCGACGCCCTGCCAAACATATTTGTCGAGCGTCACTACAAAGCCGCTTTCCTCGAGTGCGGGGATAAACGTTGCGGGCGAAATGAGAGAGCCGTCCTTGTCAATCCAGCGGGTGAGTGCTTCGGCGCCAATAATCTCACCGGTTTCCATATCGACCTGTGGCTGCAAGTGGTAGGTAATACGACCATCTGAGAGCGCGTACTGGAATTCGGCCAGCGTGCGGTGGAACGCGACTTCGCGCTCGTACTCCGCGGGGCAGAAAATGGCAATGCGCTCCTTAAAGTCGTTTTTTGCGCGTTGATTGGTAAACGTGGCCTTCGCCTGCGCATCGATGGTGATTTCCTCATTGGAGTCGATGGGGTAAACGCCCATGGACGGCCAAAAACCTACGCCGTCATCATGCCTGGCTACTGCCTCGCGAACGCGGTTGTAGATTTGATGGACGGTGATGTGCCTAAAGGGAATGAGTACGCAAAAGTCATCTTGGCCCCAGTACCCTGCGACGCCCATGCCGGCATTCTCGATGTCCTTGAGGACCGTGCCCACATCGGCAAGCAGGCGGTCGCCTTCGGCCTGTCCATACCATTCGTTAAACAGGCGCATGTGGCCCATGTCGACCGTGGCGATGCACCAGGCGCCGTCGCGCCTTGCCTCGAGAAAAGCGTTGGCGCGCCGCATAAACTCGCTGGGTCGATAGAGGCCCGTGAGCGAGTCGATACGTTCGGCGATGGCGCTTTTGCGCTCAGCCTCGGGTATGGGGAGGCTGTCGTTGGGAACAAGCCCGCCGGCCGTGCGAAGGCGACGGTCGAGTTCGCCTAAAACGGCGGTCGCCTGATGGGTTAAGTGTTCGTAAAAGGCCGGGACGACAAGACAGACGGGAGTAATGGTGTCGCCTGCGATTCGAACAGGAGCGAAAACGGCCTCTTTAAGGTGGCGGGTCAGTTGCTCGAATGCCTCGTGGTCTAGGACGTTGCTGAGCACGACGAACTGAACGCTTCGTGAACGGTAGACCCGGCTCCTGCCGCGAGTGATCGACAGCATACGGCCTGCGTATTCGGCAAGCATGTTGTCGACGGCCTCGGCCCCGTAGAGCTCGTTGAGCTTTGTCGTGCCACGAACGCGCACCGCTATAAGCCCTGTCTCGCAACGATCGCGGCGGCAGGCGTCGATGGCGTTGACCAACATGCGCTGGGTGCCGAGGCCTGTCGCGGCGTCGACGGTTTCGGCAAGTGAGTGGTTGACGAGCTCGCCGACATAGAGCGAGGGGACATTTTCGTCGCCGTCGATGCGAAACCCGCGAGCACGGCAGAGGACGTAGTCGCCGACGGCATTGCGCACACGATACTGCATGACGCGACGGTGCTTGGTGCCGTTATAGACCTGGTCGATGTCGTTGATGTAGGCCTCAAGGTCATCGGGATGCACGCGCGTTTTCCAGTAATCGCGACAGTTGTCTATGTGCTCCGAGGGAAGGCCAAGATCGCGCAAGGCACCTTGTGACCAAAGGGTGCGATGTTTGTCCAAGTTCTCGATAAAGAAATAGCGGCCCTCGTTGAGCATCGAAAAGGCGTCGAAAATGCGATCGCTAATTTCGAAGTCGTCGGCGTGGACTTGCGTGATATTGCGTCGATCAAGGTGCATGGCATGACGTAACTTGTAGTCGTACATGCGATGGTCGGCATCGAGCGTCATGCGATTGGGGGCTTCGCCCAGGGCGGGGTCGGCATGCGACACTCCATAGCTAAACGAGTGAGGCATCTCGGAATCGTTGTTTTTGAGCAGGACCGTTCGGCAGTGTTCCAGACGTTCGGCGAGGTCGTCCTCGGTCGCAATCGTAGATAGGATGGCAAACTCGTCGCCGCCTATGCGAAACGCCGCTTCGTCCACTCTCATATACAGCTTGAGATAGAGGTGTTAGCGCCGGGCGATTTTAGCCGCTAATAGTCAAACTATTTTGACCAATCCCGGTCACCGAATAATGGCCACCGTGCCTCCCCGCCGCCACTACGCTGGTGGTGCCAACACGCCGGCGTTAGGAGGACCATTGAGGTGAACGAGAGACACGATGACCTACAGGAGATTATAGACGCGGCGCTCCGGGAGATGGCCGCGGAGGAGGGCGACGGGTTCGACCCGCAGGCATGCAACCTCGCGGAGTTCTGCAGGAGGACGGGGCTCACCCGCTCCCGCGCGAGGACGGTCAGGGCACACGGGTTCAGGGCCCTGCCCCACGGGAACAGCGGGAGGAGGGCCGCGCCG
>CAJLLN010000002.1:0-41327 GCA_905207495.1 uncultured Collinsella sp.
TACGCTTGAACTGAGAAGGGGGAGGCCTCGCGGCCTCCCCCTTTTTGCGTTTACGGGGCGTAAATGACTCTATTACACCAGACGATCTTATCGTTTTTGGTATTGAGCCTTTATTTAAAGAAGATAAATCGAATAACAAGGGCAACTGCTATGGCCACAATGATCAAAAGCAGGATTGTCAGTCGATGCTGCTTGCGTCGTTTACTTGATGAAACGAAGATTGATTTTCCCTGTTTTGGCGTTTCGAGATAGCGAGCCGAATGCGTCAAGGTTTGCTTTGGTCGAGGACCTCTTTGTTGATGAGTGGCGGATGCTTTCATCGGCTCATCACTAGCTGCGCTGTTTTTAGATAATGGTGCGTCTTTCAGATATACAGGGTCTCCCGAGGCGACGCCCATATGTTTACGCCCCGTTTGGGCATCCTCGAGTGTTTGATATCGATTTCTCGTCACATACTCGGGCTCCGGATCATTAATGGGCTCTTGCGAGATGTGGGGGCGATGGAACCGTGGCGGCTGCGTGGAAGTATCTTCCCCCTGCGTCGGCATAAACATTTTGTTCTGGTTTTGGTCGTCCATGATGCCCTTTAGCTCGTTACCAACAACGTGTACGCGCTCATTGTAAGCCCCTTGTTATTTGTAGCTGGGGACATACTCGGTATTTAAGCTCTGGTTCAAAGAACCTTAACCTTCCTAAAACCTAAGTCACACGCACTTAGATATGCTTATAGTACTGGACTCAAAAAACTTTATAGTCGATGTATATATGAGCACTGGGTGGGCATATATAAGAGCGTCAAAAGAAGTCCCAGTCACCTGGAAGATGACTCGGCAGTCCTATAAAGGAGTGGTAAACATGGCAAGCATGGTTCCTTATCGTTCGGTTTTTGGCGTTCGTCCCTCTGCAAGCTCGCTGTTCGATCTGTTTGATGATATGAGCGACCTAGCGAACAGCTCGATTGCCTCTAAGGCGTTCCCCGTTGACGTTGAGGATAAGGGCGATGGCTATGAGGTCAAGGCTTATCTGACCGGCGTCGCCAAGGACGATATCGATGTCGAGCTTAACGAGGGCCGTCTGTCCATTAGCGTGAATGTCGAGGAAGACGAGGAGAACGAGGGCAAGAACTTCCTGCAGAAGGAGTTCAGCTCGTACAGCGCGACGCGTGGCGTGTATCTTAAGGACGCTTCGAGCGAGGGCCTCTCGGCTAAGTACGCTGACGGCATCCTGACCGTTACGGTTCCCAAGATCGTCGAGAAGAAGAACGTTACGAAGATCTCCATCGAATAACTTCGTTGGTGTTCTTCGCTATTAAAAGACAACAAAAGGGGCTGGGAAGCGATTCCCGGCCCCTTTTGCTGTTTAGGACAGTCTATTGAATGGTTGCTGGCCGATACTGGCTTGCGGGGCGTATCGAGAGTTTTCGCGATCCTTGGAGAAGGGTGGCGGAGCTGCCGAGCTCGTCATCCAGGGTTGCGGCTAGAGCTTTGGCATAGCTTTTGACGGTAAGGCTCGGACGATTGTTGTCTTGGCTGATATGCATGGCAATGAGCTGTTCGGTGCGATCGGTAACAAGTTCGCGCGCGGCTTCGGCGGCTTGGCCGTTGGAGAGGTGTCCCCTTGCAGACAGGATGCGCTCCTGAAGAAAGCGGGGATATTCTCCCTCGCGCAGCATGGTCACATCGTGGTTGCTTTCGAGCACGAGGACTCGACAATCTTTGAGGGTGTTCATGGCTTGGCTCGATAGCTCTCCGGTGTCGGTAGCAAAGCCGATGGAATCATCGAGGGCGTCGAATCGAAAGCCGATTGGATTTATGACATCGTGTGATGTTGAGTAGGTTTGCGCGTGGATGCCGGCAATGGATAGGGTGTCACCGGGGTCGAATTCCTCGACAGGCAGATGCGAAAGATTTTCTTTGCTCGAAAGTGTGCCCCTGCTGGCAAAGAGGGGACCGTGCCAGTGCTTGCACCAGACATCGAGACCCTTGATGTGATCGCTATGCTCATGAGTAATGAGAAGAGCCGAGACGTTGTCTGCCGAGAGTCCCAGTTCTGCCATGCGCTTTAATGTCTCGCGGCGAGAAAGACCGTCGTCAATCATGATGAGCCCCCGGGGGCCTTCGATGAGCGCGCAGTTGCCTTTTGAGCCGCTGCCAAGGATATGAAGGTGCAGACGAGACATAAGATTCCAAAGGATACAATGGGTGCGGACGAATAGAGGAGGAAGCAAATGCCTACGGTATCACAGCATTACGGACACCATGCCGTGCCCGGGGCAGTCGATGAGACCCGAACGAGGCAGCAGGCTGCTCCTGTCGTGCTCATGGTATCAGGCGGCGCGGACTCGACGGCACTGCTTCTTATGGCGTGCACATCAAAGCTGGATATCCAAGACGGGCGCGGTGTTGCCCCCGTTGCTCGCGAGCGCCTGCATGTGCTGCATGTAAACCATCATCTGCGCGGCAAGGCGTCCGATGGCGACGAGGCTTTTGTGCGTGAGCTCTGCGCGAAATATGGTTTACCGCTGTGCGTGGAGCACGCTTATTTTGATGGGGAGTCGGGCAATATTGAGGCCGCGGCCCGCGAAGTGCGCTATGCCGCGGCGCGGAGGTATGTTCGCGAGCTCTGCGCCCAGACGGGGGCACCGCGAACGGCGGCTCGTATCTGCACCGCGCACACGTCTTCGGATCGCGCGGAAACGTTTTTGATGAACGCGATTAAGGGTTCGGGGCCCGCTGGCCTATCGAGCATTCCTCGCCGGAGGAATATCGTGGTGCGTCCCTTGCTCGACCTAACTCATGGCGAGCTCGTGGGCTATCTACAGGTACATGGTCAGCTGTGGCGTGAAGACGAGAGCAATGAGGATATCTCGTATCTGCGAAACTACGTGCGCCATCGGGTGATGCCGGTGGTGGCGCAGCGCAACGCGAGCGTGTGCAAGACGATTGGCGCCGCCTGCGAGATCTTAGGCGATGAGGACGCGTTTTTGTCTCAGCTTTCGGCACAGGCGTTTCGAAGCTGTTTGCGCAAAGAGGCAGCGGGCGCGCTGGTGCTCGATGCCAGGCGCCTTGCTGCGGCCGAGGTGGTAATCGCGCGGCGCATCGTGCGACTGGCGATCAAACGCATCGATCCGGACGCTCGTCCAGAGATGCGACATGTGGAGCGAGTCCTTTCCTGCGTTGCCGAGGGCGCCGGCTCGGTCACGCTTCCGGCGGGAATTGACGCGCGCGTCGAGTTTGGCATGCTAGCGTTTAAGGCGCCGGCGGCTCGTGAGGGGCTGGTTGCGGACTGGATTACCATACCCGGTCGTTTGCCGTTGGGCGGGGGGCGCATGCTGGTCGCAGAGCCGATGGCCGTTGAGCCGGGATGCGATATCGTGCGCCGCGCCCGTGAGCTTGCGGCTGCCGGGGAAGTGACAGCTTTGGTAGACGCGGCTGCCCTGGGTTTTGCCGACAGCGATAGTGAGCGGATCCTGGCGGGCTCGCGTGGCGAGATCCCTGCCGAGGCGCGATTGGCGCGCCTGTGGGTGGACGGTCCCGCACCGGGAGATGTGATGTGCCCGTTAGGGATGAGTGGCCGAAGCAAGAAAGTATCCGACTTACTAGGTGAGGCTCGCATTCCCGTTTCCGAGCGCGCCGGCGTGCCCATGGTGAGGACGGCGCCGGGGGGTGCCGTGGTGTGGGTCGCCGGAGTTCGCGCGGACGAGCGTTTTAAGTGCACGGCCGCAACGCGCGTGGCATATCTGCTTCGTGTGGTCGATGCGGAATAGCGTCCCACGCCTGCTATTCTGTGCGACGTTGACGGTATTCCCGCGCTGATGGCGCACGGGCTGGTAAATTTACCCCGTGCGCTGCTAGAATGTGTAGTTCGCGTCCATACGGCGGTGTGTGGGCGATAAGCACAAGAAAGGGTTGTCATGGCTTCTCAACATCCGGATATCGAGAAGGTTCTGTTCACGCAGGAGGATATCGACGGTATCGTCTCTCGCCTGGGCGAGGAGATTACGCGCGACTACGCGGGTAAGGATCTGGTGCTGATTGCGGTCCTGCGCGGCGCCGTGGTCTTTATGGGCGACCTGATGCGTAAGATCGAGCTGCCGACCAACATCGATTTCATGGCTGTTTCGAGCTACGGCGACGGTGTGAAGTCCTCGGGTATCGTGCGTATCATTAAGGACCTGGATATCGACATCCGCGGCCGCGACGTGCTGATCGTCGAGGACATTCTGGACTCGGGCCTGACGCTCAAGTATCTGATGAAGAACCTCGAGAGCCGCAAGCCCGCTTCTCTGGAGGTCGCCGCCTTCCTGTGGAAGGACGTTGAGGACCGCGTCTCGGCCATCACGCCCAAGTATGTTGGAACCCATTGCCCCGATGCCTTTGTGGTGGGCTACGGCCTCGACTATGCCGAGCGCTATCGTAACCTTCCGTATCTGGGCATTTTGAAACCGGAGGTTTATTCGTAAGATGCCCGACGACCATAACGATAACAATTCCCAGACTCCCCGGGAGCCTAAGATCCCGGGGATGCCCGGAGGCAAGAAGCCCACGCGTACGGGCTGGCTGTATTTTATTTTGGCTTGCGCGCTTCTGGGCTACGCCTTCTTTAACATGGGCTCCGGCTTTGCCAATTCCAGCAATACCGTTAAGCTCGCGACGAGCGAGATGGTGAGCGCCATCAAGCAGGATCGCGTCGAAGATCTGACCTATACGGTTCAAGACGGAAGCGTGACGGGTCATTACTGGAAGACGAAGAAGGACAAGGGCGATACGAGCGAGCTCAAGAGCTTCTCCTCGACCTATGTCGGCTCCGATTCGCTTGCCGAGCTCATGGCGGAGCACCCCGATACCAAGTACATCGTCAACACCAACGATCCCGATTTTTGGGGCGACTTGGCGATGAGTGTGCTTCCGACGATCGCCCTTATCGCCATCATGTTCTACTTTATGCGCCAGATGATGGGCGCCAATAACAGGAACATGCAGTTTGGCAAGACCAACGCCAAGACCAACGAGGCCACACGCCCCAAGGTCAAGTTTGAAGACGTTGCCGGCGTGGACGAGGCAGTCGAGGAGCTCGAGGAGATCCGTGACTTTTTGAGCGATCCGGATCGCTATCGCAAGCTGGGCGCCAAGATCCCGCGTGGCGTGTTGCTGGTTGGCCCTCCGGGCACCGGTAAAACGCTGCTGGCCAAGGCCGTTGCCGGCGAGGCGGGCGTGCCGTTCTTTAGCATCTCGGGTTCCGACTTTGTCGAGATGTTCGTAGGTGTCGGCGCCAGCCGTGTGCGTGACCTCTTTAAGGAGGCCAAGTCCCAGGCCCCGTCGATCATCTTCATCGATGAGATCGATGCCGTGGGACGTCAGCGCGGAGCCGGCTTGGGCGGCGGCCACGACGAGCGCGAGCAGACGCTCAACCAGCTGCTGGTCGAGATGGACGGTTTTGAGGAGAGCGAGTCGGTCATCCTGATCGCCGCCACCAACCGTCCTGACATCCTGGATCCGGCATTGCTGCGTCCCGGCCGTTTTGACCGTCAGGTTACGGTCGACCGTCCGGACGTGAAGGGCCGCGAGCAGATTTTGCGCGTGCATGCCGAGAACAAGCCGATGGACGAGGACGTTAAGTTTGAGAAGCTCGCCCAGATGACCGTTGGCTTTACTGGTGCCGATTTAGCGAACCTGCTCAACGAGTCTGCGCTGCTGGCCGCTCGCCGTCATCGTTCCGTGATCTCGATGGACGAGGTCGAGGAATCGATGGAGCGCGTGATTGCCGGACCGCAGCGCAAGGGTCGCGTGATGACCGAGGCCGAGCGCACCACGATTGCCTACCACGAGAGCGGTCACGCCCTGGTGGGCCACATCCTGGAGCACTCCGATCCGGTCCACAAGATCTCGATCGTCAGCCGCGGCCAGGCGCTGGGCTACACGCTGCAGCTTCCGCAGGAGGACCACTTCCTCAAGACCAAGAACGAGATGCTCGACGAGCTTGCCGTGTTCTTGGGCGGTCGCGTTGCCGAGGAGCTCATGTGCGATGATATTACGTCGGGCGCGAGCAACGATCTGGAGCGCGCAACCAAGATGGCGCGCGAGATGGTCACGCGCCTGGGCATGAGCGAGGAGCTGGGCACGCAAGTGTTTGGCGAGGCGCAACATCAGGTGTTCCTTGGTCGCGATTACGCCGATCACCAGGATTACTCCGAGGAGACGGCGCGCCGCATCGATATCGAGGTTCAGCGCATCATGCGCGAGGCCCATCGTCGTGCTGTCGAGATCTTGGACGCCCGTCGCGATCAGCTCGATCTGATGGCGAAGGTGCTGCTTGAGCGCGAGACTGTCGAGGGCGATGCCGTGAATGCCCTGCTCGATAACGAGTGGGACGCCTACCTTGAGCGCGAGGGCGATATCCTGGCGGCCAAGGAGGAGCGCAATGCCAAGGCGGCCGGCATGCCGACCAAGAAGCGCGTGCCTCGCATGAGCGAGGAGGAGCTGGCGGCTGATGCCGCGGCCTTTGCGCAAGCGGCCATGCAGGAGGATGCCGAAGCCGCATCCGATGATGCTGACGATGACCATGCCGTCGTCGGTGCCGACACCGACAAATAGTCTTTGTGGCAAAAGCCTCCGCGGGGAAACCTGCGGAGGTTTTTTCTTTTGAGCGATATGGGGCCGTCTGTTGATTGGGGACAGACTTAAATGAGCGTTTTCACGCATTTAAGTCTGTCCCCAATCAACATTGCTGCGGCACTTTGCTCGGCTAAAGCGTACAATAGCGCCTATGCGAAAGGGGAACAGATGATCAACGAAACTATGTATGCTCGCGGCGCGGAAAGCTCCATCATCCGTGAGATTTTTAGCTATGGCCTTGAGCGCAAGGCGCAGATCGGTGCGGAAAACGTATTCGATTTTTCGCTGGGCAATCCGAGCGTTCCGGCGCCCGCTGCTGTGGCTGAGTCGATTAAGAAGGCCCTGGAGCTGCCGAGCGACCAGCTGCACGGCTACACGCCCGCACCGGGCCTGCCGCAATGTCGTGCCGCTGTGGCCGAATCGCTCAACCGCCGCTTTGGCACGAGCTATGAGGGCAAAGACGTATTTATGACGGTGGGTGCCGCGGCTTCGCTCACCTGCACGCTCAACGCCGTTACGAACCCGGGCGACGAGGTTATTGTTATCGCCCCGTACTTTCCGGAGTATCGCGTTTGGATTGAGAAGGCCGGCTGTACGTGTGTTGAGGCGCTCGCCGATGAAGATACGTTCCAGCTGAGCGTGGACAACGTGCTCAAGGCGATCAGCGATAAGACGGCGGCCGTCATCATTGACTCTCCCAACAATCCGACCGGTGCCGTATATACATGCGACACGCTGACGCGACTGGCCAATGTTCTGCGCGAGGCCAACGCTCAGCGCGATCCCGAGAATCCGATTATGCTCATCTCGGATGAGCCGTACCGCGAGATTGTGTACGGTGCCGAGGTGCCTTGGGTGCCCTCGATCTACGAGCACACCATCGTGTGCTACTCGTATTCCAAGTCGCTGTCGCTGCCGGGCGAGCGCGTGGGGTGGATCTTGGTTCCCAACACCAATCCGCAGGCTGCCCGTCTGATGCCGGCTGTTGCGGGTGCTGCCCGTACGCTAGGTTTTGTATGCGCACCGGCACTCTTCCAGCGCGTAATCATCGATTGCATCGATGAGCCGAGCGATGTCGAGGCCTATGCGCGCAACCGCACCGCGCTTACCGACGCACTAGCGGAGTACGGCTACACCTATGTTGAGCCGGATGGTGCATTCTACCTGTGGGTGAAGGCGCTGGAACCCGATGCGAATGCGTTTTGCGAGCGCGCAAAGAAGTATGAGTTGCTTGCGGTTCCCTCGGACAGCTTTGGTATGCCGGGTTGGTTCCGCCTGGGCTATTGTGTGAGTTACGAAACGATTATCAATTCGCTACCCGCTTGGAAACAGTTGGCGGACGAGTATCGTTAAAAGTAAAGCGCTCTGCCTACAATGTTTTACGTGAAACGGGGTTTGGTGTTAAGCCAGACCCCGTTGTCATGGACGTTGTGTCTTTGGGATGGAGTGGTTTTACGACTATCGAAGGCTATGCGTACAATGAATATAAGCGACGGCCGTGCCAGATAAGGAGACCTGATGCCCTACCTGCTTTCTTGTGACATTCATACCCATACGATATTCTCTGCGCATGCATATTCGACCATTGAGGAGAATGTGTACTGGGCGGCAGAGCGTGGCCTGCAGGTGCTCGGATCTGCCGACCATCTGAGCTCTATGGTTACGGCTTGCCCCAATGACCTGCGCAGTTACCAATTCTTTATCAACCAGGATATCTGGCCGCGCATTTGGAGCGGCGTGCTGGTGCTGCGTGGTGCCGAGACCGATATCGTTTCGCTGGACGGAAGCCTGTTTGGCGAGGACACTCCTGTCACGCTCGATATTGCCGGTGATTCGTACAGCCGTCAGCATTCGCTGTTCGATTTGGTTACGCGAAATTTGGATTATTTGGTTGCGAGCGTGCATAATCCGCAGATTGCTGAAGGCGCGACGCTGGCCCAGACGACCGAGATGTATATCAATGCCCTGGAGCACCCCAAGGTGTTCATGCTGGGTCACACGGGGCGTTCGGGCGTGCCGTTCGATATCGACGAGGTGCTGTTGGCAGCTAAGGCCAAGCACAAGATTATCGAGATCAACAACCATAGTCTTGAACACGGTGTCGACACTGAGCATTGGGCCGTATGCCGCAAGATCGCCGAGCGCTGCGCCGAGCTGGGCGTGGGCATTGGCGTGTCAACCGATGCCCACATTGGCATGGCCATTGGCAAGCTCGATCACGCGCGCAAGATGCTCGACGAGATTCACTTCCCGCTGGATTTGATCGTGACGCGCGACCGCGAGACGCTGCTGCGCGAGATGGCGGCAGCCGGCGTGTGCGATCTGCGCAATGGGATGTAGCGGAGTTAATAAACCAAGCGAAGGGGGCGGCCCAGGCGGGTCGCCCCCTTTCTTGTCCCAAAAATCTACTGAGGTTGGTTAGCGGCGTTCGAGGACCGCTACGGTTTCGGTGTGGTCGGTGTGAGGGAACATGTCGACGGGCGTGATCTTGAGCAGGCAATAGCCTCCGTCGAGGAGCTGATGCAGGTCGCGCTCTTGAGTTACGGGGTTGCAGCTGATATAGGTGATGCGGCGCGGCTTAAGCGCGCAGGCAGCTTCGAGGAACTCGGGCGTGGAGCCGGCGCGCGGCGGATCGATGGAAAGGACATCGACCCGCTCGTTGTTATCGGCGGCATCCAGGATGTAATCGGTGGCGTCGTCGACCATAAACCAAGCGCTGCGGGTGAGGCCGTTGAGCTCGGCATTGCGGCGTGCGTCGGCAATGCCCGCCGGGTTGCGCTCCACGCCGAGCAGCATAATGCCGATATCCTTGTTCTGGGCATCTTTAGCTGCGCAAAGACCGATGGTACCGCTGCCACAGTAGGCATCCATGAGCACATCGCCCTGGTGCAAATCCATGCCGTCGATAGCGAGCTGATAGAGCAGCTCGGTCTGTTGCGGGTTGGTCTGATAAAACGCGGTGGGGGAGATGTCGAATTCGCAGCCGAGCAGCTGGTCGCGCATGCATTCGGCGCCATAGACGATACGAGTCTCCTCACCCAAGATGGCGTTACCGGGACGGCCATTGATATTTTGGGCAACGGTGACGATATGCGGATCGAGTGCCCCGACAGCCTCAAAGAACTCCTGCGCATGCGGTAAGTCACGCTGGGCGGTCACGAGCGTGACCATGACCTGGTCAGTACACCAACCGCAGCGGACGACGGCATAGCGGAGCAAGCCCAGATGCTTGTCCTCGTTAAAGGCGGGAATGTGCAGGCGCTCAGCTTCACGCGCGATGCCGTTAAGAATCTGTCGGGCGCCCGGTGCCTCGACGGGGCATTCGGGTACGGCAACGATCTTGTGCGTGCCGCGCTCAAAGAAACCGCAACGGACAGCGCCCTCTTTGCCGGGGGCAAAGGGAGTGGCGGCCTTATGGCGAAAACCGCGCGGCGCAGGATATTTGCCCGGGTCGCCCAGGGTGACACCCATACCACGAATAGGATCTACAGCAATGCCCTCACGCTCACAAAGCGAAGCAAAAAGCTCCTCCATAGCAGCCTGCTTAGCTGCCAACTGCTTTTTATAAGGACGATTGAGCGCCGTGCATCCGCCACAAGCTCTCATGATGGAACAGGGAGACTTGGGATCCACAGCCTTACGCGCAGGCGAAACCGGATCTTTATGCGGACGCTTGGAGCGAGTCTGAGACGCTTTGTCTCCGCCTCGACGAGAGTCAGAACGCTTGGTCTTAGCCCTGCTCTTGGTCGATTTGCTTTTTGCAGCTTTAGAAGACTTGGATTTCGTAGAAGATTTCTCCTCCTTCGACCCCTCAACCGCCTCCACCAAAGCACGACGAGCCCTACGCTCCGCACGAGATTCTGCCATCAATAACTCCACTTATTCATGAATTAAAGCTGCAAGTATTGTACCGTGCCAAGCCAGCAGACGATATACAAGCGGTTTATTCGTGTCAGTGATAAGCCCAACGACGGTTGCCCGCCGCGTGAGGGGTGTGGGGGTTAAGTTTATCGCGAGTTCCGCACGAACAGGAGGCCACTTAATGTGGCCTCCGTCGTGAGCAGGACTGTAGAGCAGGAAACTTCATCAGTGCCCGCCCCACGGGAAACCGGCGGGATGGACCAGTTCAGATGGGGCTTTGATGCATGGGTGGTCTGTTGGTGGGCAAATGGGTATCATACTGTGGTTATTGCATCGACTCTGCGATGCATTGTTGTACGTTCCCGGCGGTCGGTTTGCCAGAAGCGCCCCGTCGGTTGTTCCAGACCCGTTTCGAAGAAAGGAAACCACACTAACCTATGGCAGCTAAAAAATCATCTCCCTTGAAGATCATTCCGCTCGGCGGTCTTGACGGCATCGGTAAGAACATGACGGTCTTCGAGTGCGGCGACGACATGGTGCTCGTCGATGCCGGTCTCATGTTCCCGGATGACTCCCAGCCCGGTATCGACCTGGTGCTTCCTGACTACACCTATGTCCTGGAGAACGAGGAGAAGCTCCGCGGTATCGTCGTCACCCACGGCCACGAGGACCACACCGGTTCGCTTCCGTATCTGCTGCAGGACCTCAACAATAAGGTGCCCATCTTCTCGAGCAAGCTGACGCTTGGCTTTATCGAGGGCAAGCTTTCTGAGTTCCGCATCCGCGCACCCAAGTTCCGCGAGGTCAAGGGCGGCAGCCATGTCAACCTCGGCGGCATCTCGCTCGACTTCTTCTCGATGACGCACTCCATCCCCGGGGCTCTGGGCGTGTTCATCCGCACCAATCAGGGCACCGTTATGCACACCGGCGACTTTAAGCTCGACCAGACGCCCATCGACGGCGTCACGCCCGACTATGCCGCTATCAGCCGCTTTGCCAAGCAGGGTATCGACCTGCTGCTTTCCGACTCCACCAACGCCACGGTTCCTGGCTTTACCAAGTCCGAGGCCGAGGTTGGTCCCAATCTGCTGCACGCCATCAAGAACGCCCCGGGTCGCGTGTTCGTCGCGTCGTTCTCGAGCCACATTCATCGCCTGCAGCAGATCTGCGATGCCGCCCGTAAGTGCGGCCGTAAGGTCGTTGTGACCGGTCGCTCCATGCTCACGAACACCCGCGTCGCGCGCGAGCTGGGCTACCTCAACATCGACGATGCCGATATCATCGATGCCTTCGATATCGATAACCTGCCCGACGACAAGATCGTCGTCATGTGCACCGGTTCGCAGGGCGAGCCGCTGTCGGCCCTGTCCCGCATGGCCAATGGCGAGCACAAGACGCTCTCTATCCACGAGGGCGATACCGTCATCCTCTCGGCAACTCCCGTTCCTGGTAACGAGAAGGCCGTCCAGCAGGTCGTCAACAGCCTGGCCAAGCTCGGCTGCGACGTGTGGGATAAGAACCGCGCTCTCGTCCACGTCTCGGGTCACGGTAGCCAGGAGGAGCTCAAGCTCCTGATGGCCATGGCCAAGCCCACGTACTTTATGCCGGTTCACGGCGAGGCCGTGCATCTGCGCGCCCATGCCCAGCTGGCCCGCAAGATGGGCATCAAGGATGATCATATCTTTATCCTCGATAACGGCGACACGCTCGAGATGCGCGGCGGTATCGTCAAACGTGGTACGCCCGTCGAGTCCGGCGTCGTCTACGTCGACGGCCTGCGTATCGGCGATACCGACCCCATCGTCCTGCGCGATCGCCAGAAGCTCGCCAACGACGGCATGGTCACGGCCGTTGCTATCGTCTCGCTCAAGCACAAGAAGATCGAGGCCATCGAGTTCTCGGGCCGCGGCGTCTCGTTTGCCATCGACGACCAGTTCTCTGAGGATGCCTCTGCGTCCATTATGAAGACGATCGAGAAGGGCAAGTTTAGCTTTACGAGCAGCGGCTCCGATGCCATTCGCAAGGCCGTGCGCGATTCGCTCTCCAACTTTATTTGGAGCCGTACGCGCACCCGTCCGATGATCATCCCGGTCGTCATGGAGGTTTAGTTTGGCGCGCGGATCTGCACAAAACGCCAAAGGCAATAAGGCCAATAACCAACCGGCGTCTGCTAAGGGTGCCGGTTCCCATCTGCGTGCCAATAAGGGCCACGAGTCCGAGTTCGATGATTTCGAGCCCCTGGTCGAGCCTTCGGCCAATCGCGATATCGCCGGCGTGGTCATTGCCGTTTTGGCGATTGCGTCCTTCATTGCCGTGATTTCTCCGGCAACAGCACCCGTTACGGCTGCGGTTGCCGGTTTCTACCACCTGGGCTTTGGTCTGGGCGCCTACGTGCTGCCGATCGTCATTTTGCTGTTTGCCGCCACGCTCTTTTTAGGCGAGGACTCGCCGCTCAACATTCGCTCGGTCGCGGGCGGAGCCGTGGTCTTTATCGCCGTTGTCTCCATTCTTTCTCTGATGGTGCCGGGTACGAGCGACTCGTGTGACCTTATGTTCACGCCGCAAAATCTGTCCGCCTCGGGTGGCTACATCGGTGCGTTTATTGCGAGTGCGCTGCAGAATGCCCTGGGTAAGCCTATCGCGATGGTAGTCCTGTTGGGCCTTGTCGTCGTGGGCCTGGTCATCATCGGCTTTTCGGTGGGTGGCGTTTTGCGCTCTGCTCGCGACCGTGCGGCCGATTTTGCCGAGCGCCGTCGTGCCGATGTCAACGCCAGCCCGTGGGGTGACGACGAAGCCCTGTCGGTGCCCGGCGTTGCCCGTCCGCACCTGAGCATTCTTCGTCAAAAGGGCTCCGATGCTGCCGTGACCACGGTCATGGGTAACGATGTGGACCCGGTTTTGGACGATGACGACGAGGACGATGATCCGTTTGTCGACGTGTCCGATGCCGTGGAAGCTGAGCGCGCTAAGACGACGCTGCTGCCGCGTCGTCATGTTAAGAAGGGCAAGGCTGCGCCCAAACTCAACACGAGCGAGCCCGACCCGTCTTGGTCCGATAGCGAGATTGAGCTCACCGAGGGCGATGACGAGGACGACGAGGCTCCGATTGAGACCGCAAAGACAACTTTGCTGCCGCGTTGCCATGCAAAGCGCGACCGGGTAACCGGTCAGCTTTCGATGGAAGACGACCCCGATAAGATCGACGAGTCCGAGCCGCCGTTTGCCGTGAATCCTGTCTCGGCAGCACCTCAGATTCCCGACTTCTTGAAGCATCCCAAGGTTGCCGATACGGCTGTCGCGGGCGCTGCCGAGGCGCCTACTTCTAGCGATGGGGGAGCGGTCAATGCCCCCGCGGATAACGAGGGCGAAGAAGAGGATGGCCTTAAGCTTCCGCCACTCGAAATCCTGCATGCCAACCCGCAGTCGGCGTCCTCCGCGTCTTCTGACAAGGAGCTGGAACAGACTGCCGAGTCGCTTCAGTCCACGTTGCTTGAGTTTGGCCGAAGTGCCCGCGTGGTCGGCTGGATCGCCGGCCCCACGGTGACGACCTTTAAGCTGCAACCTGGCGAGGGCGAGCGCGTGAGCAAGATCTCGAGCCTCGAGGACGATATCGCGCTTTCGCTCGCTGCCCAGTCGGTGCGTATCTTTGCCCCGATACCCGGCACCTCGCTCGTGGGCATCGAGATCCCCAATCGCAAGCGCCAAAACGTCAATCTGGGCGACGTGCTGCCCTATGTTAAGGGCGGTCCGCTCGAACTCGCCATCGGCCGCGATGCCGAGGGCACGCCTGTTGTCGCTGACCTCGCCAAGATGCCCCACCTGCTTATTGCCGGTACGACCGGTTCTGGTAAGTCGGTGATGATCAATTCCATCATCACGACCCTGCTCATGCGCGCCCTTCCCGAGGATGTTCGCCTGATCATGGTCGACCCCAAGCGCGTCGAGCTTGCGGGCTATAACGGTCTGCCGCATCTTTACGTGCCTGTAGTGACCGAGCCCAAGCAGGCCGCGAGCGCTCTGCAATGGGCCGTGTCCGAGATGGAGCGTCGCCTGAAGGTCTTCGAGCGTCTTAACGTGCGTAAGATCTCGACCTACAACGAAAAGCAGGCCGCCGGCGAGTTTGAGCATTACGACAATCCGCCGCAAAAGATGCCCTACCTGGTCATCATCATTGACGAGCTCTCGGACCTGATGATGGTCGCCGGTAAGGATGTCGAGGCCTCGATCGTGCGTATCGCCCAGCTGGGCCGTGCCGCCGGTATTCATCTTATCGTGGCCACGCAGCGCCCCAGTTCCAATGTGGTGACGGGCCTTATCAAGGCCAACATCACCAACCGCATCGCCTTTAACGTCGCCACGGGCATCGACTCGCGCGTCATCATCGACCAGATGGGTGCCGAAAAGCTCACCGGTTTGGGCGACATGCTGTTCTCCAAGGTCGACTGGGGCAAGCCCCGCCGTATCCAGGGCTGCTTTGTCTCGGATGACGAAATCAACGAGATTGTCGAGTTCGTTAAGTCGCAGAGCGAGCCCGACTACCACGAGGAGATCCTGTCTGCCGTGGCGCCCGCTTCCATGTCCATGGCGGGTGGCGGTGGCATTGTCCGCACCGGAGTCGCCGAGCCGCAAGACGATGATCCGCTCATTTGGGAAGCCGCCCATATTGTGGTGGAATCGCAGCTTGGCTCCACATCTGGCCTGCAACGTCGTCTGAAGGTTGGCTATGCGCGTGCCGGGCGTATTATGGACATGCTGGAAGAAAAGGGTGTCGTCGGCCCGCCCGACGGTTCCAAGCCGCGCGAGGTCCTGTTGGACGAGGAGGGGCTTGCCGCGCTGGAATCTGTCGACGCCGAGATGGCACGTGAAGATCGTGAGTTTGGAGGATTCTGATGGCTGCACGCTTTGGTGACATGCTGCTCGAGCAGCGTCGCCGAATGGGCCTTTCCATTCAGCAGGTCGCCAACACCATCAAAATCAGGCCGCAGATCATCGAGTTTTTCGAGACCGGTAACTTTGCTTCGATGCCGCCGCGCGGCTATGCGCAGGGCATGATTTCGAGCTATGCTCGCTTTTTGGGCCTCAATCCGCGCGAGGTCGTCAATGCCTACTTTGACGACCTGATGGCATACGAACGCGAGACGTCCCAGCAGGGCGGTCGTTTTCAGGACGCCGCCGGCTACGTCAATTCGCGCTCCTCGGTCGATAACGGGCGCTTCCTGATGGTTCAGGGCGGTCGTTCGACCCGCTATGGACAGCGTCCTCAGCAGGCCGGTTATATTACCGAGACGGGTTCGGGCGAGGAGATTCGCTCGCAGCGTGACCGGTTCCGCAGTACGCCGATGCCCGAGGACCGTGCACTTCCCGCTGCCCGCGGTGTGGCGCGTGACCCTCGTGTCGGCTATGGCGACGGCGGCTATTCCGATCGCGGTTACCGTGGTGCCTCTATGGGACGCTCTCGCGGTGGCTATTCGGATGCCGATACCACGCAGGTGACGCCGCGTCTTCGCTCTCAATCACAGCCGTATGGCCAGCGCTCTTCGGTTCCGCGTTCGGGCCAGCGTAGCTATCAAGGCCGCGGTGAACTTGCGCCCCGCTCGGGTCAGCGCAGCCTTCAGGGCCAGGGTGGCTATCGCGGCCGTTCCGATAGCAATCGTGGTCGTATGCCTCAGGGAGGCGGCCGCAGCAGTTCCGGTCGTGGACGCGGCGGATCACGTACTCCTCAAAACAACGGGCTCGATCCGCGTATCGTCTACGCCGGCATCGGTGCCGTTGCGCTGCTGTTGATTGTGCTCATCGTGGTACTTCTGCGCGGCTGCGCATCTTCGGCGCCCGAGACCACGCCCGAGACGCCCACTGCCACCAAGACGACGACTAAGAAGTCTTCTAAGAAGACCGAAACGGTCGACGAGGATGAAGACACCGATGAGGCGACGGATGAGTCGACTGATTCGGACGCCACCAAGACGACGGCCAAGAAGGAAGAGAACGAGGTCACGAAGGTCAAGGTCTCCGTTGCCAAGGGAAAGACCGCGTGGATTGAGGTCAAGGTCGACGGAAAGTCGGTCTATGGCGCCCAGGCGACTGGCCCCTTTGAGCAGGAGTACACGCCCGAGTCCTCGATCGAGATCACCACGTCCAAGCCTTCCGATGTCACCGTTACCAAGAACGGCGAAAAGGTCCGTTACGATACCAAGACCTCGGGCGTGGCGCGTGTGACGATCACCGTTCCCAAGAAGGAGACGACTGATTCCGAGAATGGTGAAAGTTCTGATGGTACCGACACCACCGATGGTACCGATACCACCGACGGTACCGATGCCCAGTCCACGGATGGCGCCGATACCGCAACTGACGGTCAGACACCCACCGATTCTACCGACAATTCGTACGATAGCTACTAGGCCGCTCGTACGCGAAAGGAAACATCATGGCTAAAGATTCCAGCTTCGACGTCGTGTCCGAGGTCAACATGCAAGAGGTCGACAACGCCTTCCAGCAGGCCACGCGCGAGATTTCCCAGCGCTATGACCTTAAGGATTCCGGCGCCACGATCGAGCTTTCGAAGGGCGACAAGCTCTTTACGATCAACGCCCCGGCCGACTTTGTCTCCAAACAGATTGTTGACGTGCTGAGCTCCAAGCTCATCAAGCGCGGCATCGACCTCAAGGCTGTCTCGTGGGATGCTCCGCAGGCGGCATCGGGCGGCACCGTGCGCGTGCTCGGCCATATCGTCGAGGGTATCGACCAGGCGACCGCCAAGAAGATCAACAAGGACATCAAGGACCAAAAGCTCAAGGTCAAGGTGACCATCGAGGCCGACAAGCTGCGTGTTTCCTCTGCTTCGAAGGACGCGCTGCAGACCGTGATCCAGTTCCTGCGCGACCAGGACTACGGCCAGCCGCTGCAGTTCACCAACTACCGCTAATATCAATCGAAAGGACCGCTCTCCAACATGGATACACCGTTGGGCTCCGTACTCTACATCACCCTCGGGTGCGCTAAGAACGAGGTCGACACCGACCGCATGCGTTCTCTTTTGACCGCCGCGGGCTACGAGGAGGCATTCGACCCTCAGGATGCCGATATCGCTATCGTCAATACTTGCTCGTTCCTCGCCTCCGCAACGTCCGAGAGCATCGAGACCACGCTCGAGCTCGCCAACGAGGTTCAGGACGGCGTTCGTTCTTGCCCCATCGTCATGTGCGGGTGCGTGCCGTCACGCTACGGCGACGACCTGCCCGACGAGCTGCCCGAGGTTGCGGCCTTTGTGAAGGCCGACGAGGAAGACGGCATCGTGGCGGTCATCGATGATGTGCTGGGCGTGGAGCGCGAGATTGCCGCCTATATTCCGCAGGTCAAGCGCACCGTCGAGGGCGCTGTCGCCTATGTCAAGATCTCCGATGGCTGCAACCGCTTCTGTAGCTTCTGCATGATCCCGTATATCCGCGGTCGTTATCACTCGCGCAATGCCGAGAGCATTATCTCCGAGGTGCGCGACCTGGTCGCCGGTGGCGTGCGCGAGATCGTTTTGATCGGTCAGGACACGGGCATCTGGGGTACCGACTTTGCCGACGAGGACCTCGCCGAGGGCTCGCCGCGCAATCTGGCGCAGCTGTTGCAGGCCGTTGCTGAGGCGGTGCGTTCTCATAACGTGTGGGTCCGCGTACTCTACCTGCAGCCCGAGGGCATGACCGACGAGCTTATCGAGACCATCCGCGATACGCCCGAGGTGCTGCCCTATATCGATATCCCCGTGCAGCACTGCGACGCGCGCATCCTCAAGGCCATGCGTCGATCCGGTTCGCGTCAGGAGCTCGAGGACCTGTTCCGTGACCTGCGCGAGCGTATCCCCGGTATCGTGATTCGCTCTACGGCCATGGTCGGCTTCCCGACCGAGACCGAGGACGAGTTCCGCGATCTTATTGACTTTATGGACACAGTCGGCTTTGATTACACGAGCGTCTTTGCCTACTCGCGTGAGGAGGGCAGCCTGGCCGCCAAGATGGAAGGTCAGGTTAACGAAGAGGTTAAGCTCGAGCGCGCCCAGGAGGCCATGGATCTGGCCGAGTCGCTCGGTTTTGCCGCCACGGCGGCCCATGTGGGCGAGCGCGCCCAGGTGATTGTCGACGGCATCGAGGAGACCGAGGACGGTGCCGAGCTCATCGGACATGCCTGGTTCCAGGCGCCCGATTCCGATGGTGCGGTGCATCTGGATGCCAGCGAGGCATCTGTGGGCGATATTCTGACGGTCGAGTTTACCGATAGCTTCTGCTACGAGCTTATCGGTCATGTTGTGGAGTAGGAGAGCGTCGTGGCTAACGAGAGCAATAAGGAACTGACGAGTGTTTGGACGCCCGCCAACATCGTGACGTGCGTGCGCATCGTCTTTATTCCGGTGTTCATGATTGTGTCGGCGCTGTCTCACACAAGCGTTGCCGGTACGGATTGGAGCACCTTCGACGGTCCGCTCGCCGCTGGCGCCTTTATTCTGTACGTCATCCTGTCGTGCACCGATAAGGTTGATGGCTACCTGGCTCGTTCGCGCAACGAGATCACCGACTTCGGCAAGTTCCTGGATCCCATCGCCGATAAGTTGCTCGTGTTCTCGGCCCTGCTGCTGTTCTTGGACTTTGGTGCCGTTACTGTGTGGTCGGTGTTCATCATCCTGTTCCGCGAGCTGCTGGTGAGCGCCCTGCGCATGGTCGCGAGCGCGGCCGGTGTTGTCGTTGCCGCCGATAAGCTTGGCAAGTACAAGACGGCGACTACGATGGTCTCCATCTGCGGCTACCTGTGCGTCTTTGCGATGACCGGCCTCCAGTTGGGGCCTGCGGAGCTGTTGCTCGGTCTCTATGGCGTCTCACGCTTCCTGTACGCCGTGGCCGTTATCCTGACCGTTATCTCGGGCGCTCAGTACTTCTGGAACTGCCGCAAGATCGTCTTTTCGGTCTAGGTCCTGGTAGGCATGACGGAATCATATGAGCAGATTGCCGCGCATAACGAAGAGCTCGCACGCGATATTGTCGAGCGTGCAAGCGTTCGTGGTGTGACGGTTTCGACGGCTGAATCTCTAACAGCGGGCATGATCGCCTCGACGATCGCCGATATCCCCGGTGCCTCGGCGGTGCTGCGCGGCGGTGCGGTGACGTACTGCGACGAGATTAAGCATTGCGTGCTCGGCGTTGAGCAAGAGACGCTCGACCGCTATACCGCGGTGTCGTACCAGACGGCGCGGGAGATGGCTGCCGGTTCGCTGGAGCTGTACCAGAGCGATATTGCCGTGAGCGCGACGGGCTATGCCGGCCCCGGTGGAGGCACCGAGGACGATCCGGCTGGAACCTTTTATATTGGCTGGGCGTATCGCTCGGCCAATGGGGGAGCGCCGGTCGTGGACTCCATTCGTTGTCACTATGAGGGCGATCGTTCATGCGTCCGTGCCCATGCGGTCGCTGAGGCACTGGGTCGCTTTGTCTACGTGCTCGATTCTATGGAATAGACGTGTTTTAAGGGGCCTCCGGGCCCCTTAATTGTGGAGATAGGGACCTCTGGCGAATTTGATCTTTGTGCAGGTAGTTATCGTAATCTTGCTCGTCATGCGTTGCTTGGTTCGCCTGCGGTCAAGTTTTTGGTCAGTGTTTGGTCGGCTTTTGGTTGGGTTTTGGAAAGGTCGGCTGCATATGATTTATCTGAACGGTTGACCACGAACAGCCGTTCGTTTATTATCGATGCAGGTTGTTAAGAGGAGGGCTATTCATGGCCAAGAATTCAGGTCCCGTACGTACCGTTCATGCTCGCACGACGGGTAAAGAGCGCGATGAGATGATCGCCACCACCAAGGCCGAGATCGAGAAGAAATTCGGCCAGGGTTCCATCATGAGGTACGGCGACGGTGGTCCCGAGCTCGAGGTCGAGGCCATTCCCACGGGCGCCCTGGCCCTCGATGCCGCCCTGGGCATCGGCGGCGTCCCCCGGGGGCGCATCATCGAAATCTACGGCCCCGAGTCCTCCGGTAAGACAACGCTTTCGCTCGAGATTTTGGCAGAGGCCCAGGCTATGGGCGGCGTCGTGGCATTTATTGATGCCGAGCACGCGCTCGATCCCACGTATGCCGCGCGTATCGGCGTGGACATCGATGAAGTCCTCATTTCCCAGCCCGATACGGGCGAGCAGGCGCTCGAGATCGTCGACATGCTCGTTCGCTCTGGCGCCATCGACGCCATTGTCGTCGACTCTGTCGCCGCTTTGACTCCGCGTGCCGAGATCGAGGGCGAGATCGGCGACACTATGGTCGGCCTTCAAGCCCGTCTGATGAGCCAGGCGCTCCGTAAGCTCGCAGGCTCGCTCGCCAAATCTAAAACGACCTGCATCTTCATTAACCAGCTGCGCGAGAAGATCGGCGTCATGTTCGGCAACCCCGAGACCACGACGGGCGGCCGTGCCCTCAAGTTCTTCTCGTCGGTGCGCATTGATATTCGCCGCATCGACAGCATTAAGCTCAAGGACGAGGTTATCGGCAATCGTGTGCGTGCCAAGGTCGTTAAGAATAAGGTTGCCGCTCCGTTCCGCTCTGCCGAGTTCGACATCATGTACGGCACGGGTATCTCTAAGGAGGGCTCGATTCTGGACATGGCCGTCGAGTGCGGTATCTGCAAAAAGATGGGCTCTTGGTTTGCTTACGGTGAGGACAAGCTCGGTAATGGTCGCGAGGCCGCTAAGGCCTTCCTGCGCGAACACCCCGATTGTGCTGACGAGATCGAGCATAAAGTTCGCCTCGCCTGCGGCCTTGAATTCGATGACGATGCTCCGTCCGAGGTCGAGCTGACCGATCAGCCCGAAACTGAGGAGTTCGATGAGCTTTACGCCATCGATGGCTCCGCGATGCTCGATGATGACGACGAGTAACGGATGCCCTTATGTCGTATACGGTGACCGAGGCCACGGTCGTCTTTCCCGATAAGAAGGCGACCTCCTCGTTCTCGAGTGGGTATGCATCAAAAAAGCCTTGTGCACATATCGACTGCGAGCTCGAGGGTGGTTTTGAACGATCCATCTGGATTCCTGTTCGTGTCGCGCGCCTGTTCCTTAAAAATCGCCCCGATCTTCCTTGCGATTGGGATGAGTTTCGCGAGGCGGTGCAGCTCATTGAGCGTAAATGCGCGCTTACGATGGTGACTGAGATGCTGTCGCGCCGCGACCATGCCACGGGTGAGGTCCGTGACAAGCTGGCTCGCTACGGTTTTCGCGCGGCCGCGATTGAATTCGCCGTTGAGCGTGCCATTGAGTATCGCTTTTTAGACGAGAACCGCTTTTGTTCGTATTTTATCGAGGAGCGCAAGCGACGCGGCTGGGGACAGCGCAAGATTGAGACCGAGCTTAAGCGCCGCCATGTCGTACTCGATGATATCCCCGGCTATCCCGAGGATTTTTTCGCCGTGGAGGACGACTTGGCTCGCGCATCGGCTTTGCTCGCGAAGCGTCGTGTTCCCGAGACACGTGGATTCGAAAAACTCGTCCGGTTTTTGATGGGCAAGGGCTTTTCGTACCACATCGCCGCCGATGCCGTTAAGGCGCGTCTGGATGCCGAACGTGAGGAATGCGCAGTTTAGACACATGCGTTTTGTGTTCCTGCCGTTCACCGCGTTTTAGCCGCCGTGCCGGGGCCATTTATTTGACAGTTGTTGTGGTTCAACGTACGATAAACACTGTCATTTGCTTTGTGATATGTGCTCATCTGTGATGAGTTTGTTTATATGTTTATCTGTATCCGACCCGCATAAGCTGCGCCCATATTACTCAAATGTCGCGAGCCGTTCGTAAGGACGGTTCGCTTTGTTGTGTAACGAATCCATAAAAAGGAGTGAGCATGCCTATCATCGCAGCGCTCGTTGGCATCGTTTTGGGTGCCATCGCCGCCATTGCCTACATGCGCACCGCCAAGCAGGGTAGTCTTCACGAGGCCGACGAAAAGATCCAGTCGGCACACGCACAGGCTGAGTCCCTGATCGGTGATGCTAAGCGTCAGGCCGAGACCCTCAAAAAAGAGGCTCTGCTCGAGGCTAAAGAGGAGATCATCAAGAACAAGCAGGCCGCCGAGGCCGAGGATAAGCAGCGTAAGAGCGAGATTCGTACGCTCGAGAACCGTGTGATGCAGCGCGAGGAGTCCCTTGATCGCCGAAACGACGCTCTCGACAAGCGTGAGCACCAGCTGTCCAGCCAGGCCGGTCAGGTCGAGAAGCGCTCCCGCGAGCTCGAGGAGCTCTGCGCCAAGCAGACCTCTGAGCTCGAGCGTATCGCCGACCTGACCCGCGAGGACGCCCACAAGGAGCTCCTCGATAAGGTTCGCGGCGAGGTCACCCACGAGGCTGCCACGATCATTCGCGAGTCCGAGCAGCAGGTTCGCGCCGAGTGCCACAAGACCGCCCAGGAGATTCTGTCCCTGGCGATTCAGCGCTGCGCTGCCGACCACACAGCCGAGGTCACCGTTACCTCCGTGCACATTCCCTCTGATGACCTCAAGGGCCGTATCATCGGTCGCGAGGGTCGCAACATCCGGACCTTCGAGCAGGTTTCCGGCGTCAACCTCGTGATCGACGACACGCCCGAGACTGTCGTTCTTTCGAGCTTCGACCCGGTCCGTCGTGAGACCGCCCGTGTTGCCCTCGAGAACCTCATCGCCGACGGCCGCATTCACCCCGCCCGCATCGAGGAGATGTATCACAAGGCTGCCGACCTGGTTCAGCAGCGCGTGCGCGAGGCTGGCGAGCAGGCTGCCTTCGATACCGGCATCCATG
This sequence comes from uncultured Collinsella sp., assembly GCA_905207495.1. Classification (GTDB taxonomy): domain Bacteria; phylum Actinomycetota; class Coriobacteriia; order Coriobacteriales; family Coriobacteriaceae; genus Collinsella. Next base: position 23,264 of record CAJLLN010000002.1, read on the forward strand.
ACCTGCATCCCGAGATCGTCAAGACCCTTGGTGCCCTGCGCTACCGTACCTCGTTTGGTCAGAACGTGCTTCAGCACTCCCTCGAAGTCTCTGACCTGTGCGGCGTGATGGCTTCCGAGCTTGGCCTGGACGTTGTGACCGCCAAGCGCGCCGGCCTGCTGCACGACCTGGGCAAGGCAATCGACCATGACGTCGAGGGCCCGCATGCCGTCATCGGCGCCGAGCTTGCCCGCCGTTATGGCGAGAAGCCCGTTATCGTCCACGCTATCGAGGCTCACCATGCCGACGTCGACCCCAACACGGTGCTCGATGTCCTGGTACAGGCCGCCGATGCTGTCTCTGCCTCTCGCCCCGGTGCCCGTCGCGAGTCTGCCGAGAACTACATCAAGCGTCTTGAGAAGCTCGAGGAGATCGCCAACTCCCATGATGGCGTCGAGCGTACCTATGCCATGCAGGCTGGTCGCGAGGTCCACGTCATGGTTCAGCCGGACAAGATCTCCGATGCCCAGTCCACGGTCCTGGCTCACGATATCGCCCATCAGATCGAGGAAGAGATGGAGTATCCCGGTCAGGTGCGCGTCGTCGTGATTCGCGAGAGCCGCGCTGTCGATATCGCTAAATAACATGAGCGACGCGAACGAGCTCATCTCATTTATCGCGTCGATGTCGGGGGAGGGCAACCTTCGCGTCGAGGAGAACCTTGGCGAGGGTTATGTCCGCCTCCGCGTTTCGGAGGCCGAGAGGCGCCAGGCAAAGCACGACATTCAGCATGTCGAGGATATCGTCATTGAAATGCTCCGTAATGCTCGCGATGCTGGCGCCGACAAAGTCTATCTCGCTACGACCAAGGAAGATGGCGTCCGCACGCTTGTCTTTCTGGATAACGGTTCGGGCGTTCCGCAGGATATGCAAGAGCGAATCTTCGATGCCCGCGTTACCTCCAAGCTCGAGAGCATGAAGATGGACCGTTGGGGCGTTCACGGTCGTGGCATGGCATTGTTTTCGATCAAGCAGAACACCGACGAGGCCCGTGTGGTCACGTCCGGTGTCGATCTTGGCTCGGCCTTTAAGGTGAGCGTTGCGGCCGACCGCCTCAGCGAGCGTGCCGATCAGTCCAGCTGGCCCCAGGCCGTCAAGGATGAGGATGGACGTTATGTCTGTGCTCGCGGTCCGCATAATATTATTCGCGCTGCTTGTGAGTTTGCGCTCGAGGAGTTGCGTGGTTGCGATGTCTATCTTGGTTCTCCGTCTGAGATTGCCGCGACCCTTTATGCTCAGGCGTCAAGTCGGCTCGATACGTCGCGTCTCCTGTTCATTGATGACGAGAGCGAGCTTCCGGTTGTCGATCGTTTAGGCCTTGCCTCTGATGCCGAGGACTTTATCCGTATCTGTTCGGGTTTGGGTCTTGAGATGTCCGAGCGCACGGCCCATCGCATTTTGGCAGGGCAGATTAAACCCGTTCGCGGTGTGACCGCGCGTCTGCTGCGCGAGCGTGATTCGTCCTCGCATGCGCCGGCTCCTGTCGATCTTGCAAAGGATCGTCGCGGGCTACGTATTGCCAAGGATGACATGGCACAGTTTTCGCGTGCTGTGGAGCGTGACTTTAATGACCTTGCCGCCCGGTACTATCTCAACCTTTGCGGTGACCCAAAGATTCGTGTTTCGCGTGATCGAATCACTGTGACCTTCGATCTTGCCAAAGAGGAATAGTGCCTTTACCGAGTCCACTCGGTACGATACAGTTATTGCAGTTAAAACGTACTTTTAAACGCAGGAGTTTCTTCATGGATTGCCTGAAGGTATCAAGCAAATCATCGCCCGCGTCCGTTGCCGGCGCCATCGCCGGCATGGTCAAGGATGGTGTACCCGTCAACATCCAGTGTGTCGGCGCTGGTGCTGTCAACCAGGCCATTAAGGCCGTGGCTATCGCGCGCGGTTTTTTGATTCCAACCGGGTTTGATATTTCCTGCGCGCCCGTGTTCTCCGACATCCTCATTAACGGGGAGTCGCGCACGGCCATCCGTCTTTCTATTTACGTTCACCAGATCAATCGAGCTGCTATGGATAACGTCGTCATGGATGATGTTAAGCCTGTGGCATAGCTTCTGCTTGCCTCGATTCGCCCCCCCTCTCCATCGTTAGGACTTATGCACATGGACCAGCGTTCCGTACGCGATATTCTTGCCGGTAAAACCTACTTTATCCGCACCTTTGGCTGCCAGATGAATCAGCACGACTCCGAGCGCGTGAGCGGTCTGCTCGATTCGTATGGTTGCCTCATGGCGCTCGATCCCGAGCATGCCGATATTGTTGTCTTCATGACATGCTGCGTGCGCGAGGCCGCCGATACTCGCCTGTACGGCCAGTGCAATTCCTGTAAAAGCCTGCCGCCTTCGCCTTCGGGCAAGCGTGTGGTTGCCGTTGGTGGTTGCATCGCGCAGCGCGATGGCGAGGGCCTGCTCACCAACGTCGATAACGTCAATGTCATCTTTGGTACGCATTCCATCGCACATGTGGCAGAGCTCATTGCCGAGGCGTTCCTTGATGGCAAGCGTCATATCCGCACCAATGAGCATGAGGATACGGATGCCATGAGCATGCCGTGGCATCGCGAGACCCAGTATCACGCTTGGGTGCCCATCATGACGGGCTGCAATAATTTCTGTACCTATTGCATCGTTCCGTACGTGCGCGGTCGCGAAAAGAGCCGCTCCTTCGAGGAGATTGTCGACGAGGTGACCGGTTTGGTGCGCCAGGGCGTGCGTGAGATTACGCTGCTGGGCCAAAACGTTAACTCATATGGTCGCGATCTGTTTGGCAAGCCGCGTTTTGCCGATTTGCTGCGTGCCGTGGGCGATACGGGTGTGGAGCGCATCTTCTTTACGTCTTCGCATCCCAAGGATCTGCTGCCCGAGACCATCGACGCCATGGCCGAGACGCCTGCTGTTATGCCGCAGCTGCACCTGGCCGTCCAGTCAGGTTCGACGCGGATCCTCAAAGAGATGAATCGCCGTTATACACGCGAGGACTATCTGGGCCTGGTCGATCGCATTCGCAACCGCATGCCCGATATCGCGCTCTCGACTGACATTATCGTTGGCTTCCCGGGCGAGACTGAAGAAGACTTTGAGCAGACGCTTTCACTTGCCGAGACGGTCCGCTATGCCCAGGCCTATACCTTCATCTATTCCAAGCGTGCCGGTACCCCGGCCGCAGAGATTGACGATCCTACGCCGCATGAGGTTATTCTCGGGCGTTTCAACCGCCTGGTTAAGGTTATCGAGACCACGGCACATGAGTATAACCAGGGTGAACTTCATACTGTGGTTCCGGCGCTCATTGAGGGAACGAGTAAAAAGAACGACGCGGTCCTGCTGGGCAAGAGTTCCAAGAATCAGACCGTGCATGCGCCTATCCCCGAGGGTTACAGCATCGATCAGCTTGTTGGCAAGATCGTTGATGTTGACGTTGACGTTGCCAAGACCTGGTATTTGTCCGGCTCCGTTGTGGGCGAGCCGCGCTAATGGTTTCTTCCGGGGCAGGTCTTTCCGCCGTTGCGATCGTCGGTCCGACGGCGGTTGGTAAGAGTGATGTTGCCGACCGTTTGGCCGCTCGTCTTTCGTCCGAAGTGCTGTCGTGCGATGCGATGCAAATCTATCGCGGCATGGACATCGGTACCGCAAAGATGACGCCCGATGAGTGTACGGCGCCGCTGCGTCTCGTCGACATTGTAGAGCCGGGTGTGGCATATTCTGCTGCGCTTTATCAGGCTGACGCTCGCGCGCATGTTGAACGTCTCATTGGTTCGGGTTGTCTGCCGGTTTTTTGCGGAGGTACGGGGCTATATCTCAAGGCCGCCCTCGATGAGATGGACTTTCCCTCGGGTGAACTTGAGGACGATCGCCGTGTGGGCTATCAGGAGCTTGCCGAGCGTATTGGCGAGGAAGAACTGCATGCCCTGCTTGCCGAGCGCGACCCAGAATCGGCTGCTGTTATTCATCCCCATAACGTGCGCCGTGTGATTCGTGCGCTCGAGATGCATGATGATGGTATCTCCTATGCACAGCAAAAAAGTCAGTTTAGTGTTCCGCGCGAGCATTATCATGCTCTATGGTTTGGTCTGACGCGTAATCGCGAGGTGCTCTACGAGCGCATTAACCTGCGTGTCGATCTGATGTTTGAACAGGGTCTTGTTGATGAGGTTCGCGGTCTTATGGACCAGGGGCTGGGAGATGCCCTGACTTCGATGCAGGCAATTGGCTATAAAGAGATCATTGATGCTTTCAATGGCGTGATTTCTATGGATGAGGCTCGCGAACTCATCAAGATGCGTTCGCGTCGCTATGCCAAACGTCAGCTTTCGTGGTTTAAGCGCGATGACCGTATCGTGTGGTTTGATATGGACGAGTTTACGATCGATGAGGTCGTTGAGGACATCCTGCATCGTATTGAGGCTGCCTAATGGCCCGTTTCCCCCTTGTTCCCACGGCACCCGAGCCCGAGCGTGCCATTTTAGTTGGTGTTGAGTGGCGCGACAATGCATGGCCGCTCGATCGTTCGCTTGACGAGCTTGAGCGCCTGGCCCATACGGCTGGCGCCCAGTGCGTGGCGCGTTTGTCACAGCGTCTGGTTAAGCCGTATCCAAAATCGTTTATCGGTTCCGGTAAGGTTGAGGAGCTTTGCGGGCTCGTGCATCGTATGGATGTCGATGTTGTTATCTTCGACGACGATTTATCGCCCTCGCAGCAATCCTATTTGGAGAAAGCCGTGGGCGAGCCGGTAAAGATTATCGATCGTACAGCACTGATCTTGGATATCTTTGGCCTGCATGCTCAGACGCGTGAGGGACGCCTACAGGTACAGCTGGCGCAGCTTCAATATCTGTTGCCTCGTCTGCGTGGCATGTGGAGCCATCTTGCCAAGGAGCAGACGCGCGGCGGCATCGGTTCGCGCTTTGGCCAGGGTGAAAGCCAGCTCGAGGTTGACCGTCGCTTGATTCGCAATAAGATTGCCGCGCTTCGTCGTGAGCTCAAGCAGGTTGAACAGCGTCGCGATGTCCAGTCCAAGAGCCGCATTGAGTCACCGGCGTTTCGCGTCGCGTTAGCCGGTTATACCAATGCCGGTAAATCGACGTTGCTCAATCGCCTGACCGGCTCTACGGTACTTTCGCAGGACAAGCTGTTTGCTACGCTCGACCCGACGACGCGTTCGTATCGCCTGCCCGGCGGTCGCGGCATGACGATTACTGATACCGTCGGCTTTATTCAAAAGCTGCCGCATGGTCTGGTCGATGCCTTTAAATCGACGCTTTCCGAGGTGTTGGGTGCCGATCTAATTCTCAAAGTCGTAGATGCGTCTGACGAGGACTATGAGCGGCAGCTGGAGGCTGTCGACCGCGTGCTTGATGAGATCGGTGCCGGCGAGCGTTTGACGCTTACGGTGTTCAATAAAATCGATCTTCTCGATAGCGTTGATCGATTGAGTTTCCGTCGTCGCTATCCCGAGGCCGTGCTGTTCTCGGCCCAGACGGGCGAGGGACTCGACGATTTCGTCGACCGTATTGCTCGTGAGGCGGCTGCTACCGATGTGTTGCTCTCTGCTGATATCCCGTATCGCGAGGGCGCCCTCATCACGCTGGTGCATGAGCAGGGAACCCTTTTGCACGAGGAATATCTTGAGGACGGCGTTCGTATTGTGGCGAAGCTGCCGGCCCGTATCGCGCCGCGGCTCAAGCGTTATCGCACCGAGTAGACGAGCTCCAAAAAGCCCAGAATAATGGGTTGATGCAGCAGATAAAAGGGGAGTGCATGACGTCCAAGGCTGGCGAGCGCCGGCAGGGGGTTGGCGTAGGCCCAGCTTAGGGCGGTCTTATCGATTCCCTGCGCTATATGTGCGGCGAAGTATCCTGCAAGATACATAAAGATAAACGGGATGATGGGGTAGTAATCACCTGAAACAAACCCAAGGCTCGGAAATCCCAGCCACGCCAGGTAGGGGACAGGGTAGATCGTTTTGGGGATACTCCAGGTGAGGGCGAACAACACAAGGCATAGCGACATGCCCCATCTCGCCGATATCTTCTTAAGGACGGGATCGGTCAACGCCACGATGCCGGTACATGCGGCCATGCAGTAGATGATGCCAAAATTAACCGAATCGTCGACTGAGACAAGTGTTGTTGCCAGCCAGACGACGAGTGCTGCTAAGGCGTATTTGGCGGCACGTTTGATATTGTTGCGCGAAAGGGTGCACATCCAACCCGCGATAAACAAAAATACCCAGCTGATGCTGGCGCGCCAGATGTCTTGAAAGACGGTCTGGGTAAACCAGGGCATATCCCAGTCGTACAGGTAGGCGAGATCGTAGCAAGCGTGAAAACCTGCCATTGAAATCATCGTAAACCCGCGGACGGTATCAAAGATGGTGATGCGTTTTTGCATTACGAGAACCGGCGCATTAAGCCGACGACTTTGCCCAAGATGATGGGATTCGTTGCATAGATAGGCTCCATGGTGTCATTCTCAGGCTGCAGGCGTACGCGTCCCTGCTCCTTGTAGAATGTCTTGACGGTCGCTGAACCATCAATCATGGCCACGACAATTTCGCCGTTCATGGCACTCTTTTGTTCACGGACGATGATGTAATCGCCATTGAAGATGCCGACATTGATCATTGAGCTCCCATGCACCTCAAGGATAAAGGAACCCTGATCAGTGGCGATTTCGGTCGGGATAGTAAAAGTGTCTTCGATATTCTGCTCGGCCAGAATGGGAATCCCAGCCGCGACGCGACCAACGAGCGGTAGCGAGACCGTTCCGCGAGGTGCGGTGGGCTCGTCAGATTTAGAAATTGAGACAGAGGAACCGTCCTCGTTAAAGAGTTCCAGGGCACGCGGTTTGGTGGCATCGCGCTTGAGTAGCCCGCGCGCCTCCAGGGCAGAGAGATGGGCGTGCACGGTGCTGGGAGAGGATAGGCCCACGGCAGAAGCCATCTCGCGCACGCTGGGCGGATAACCCTTCTCCTGCTGATATTCCTTGATGAAGTCGTAAATTTGCTGCTGACGCTTGGTAATTTTGCGAGCCATCAGGGCATCCTCTCTACCCATGTCAAACAAATGTTCGAATTTTGCTTGACAGGAACAACTGTTCGAAGATAATAATAACCGAACATTCGTTCTCGCGCTAGACATTTTTGTCCGCGCGGCTTGATAAAACTGTTCTCAGCAAAACACGCGAGAGGAGAACATGATGAACGCAACGAATATGGTCCAGGGAAACCTCGCCCTTAAGCTCGAGACGCCTGCCGCGCCCGCTTTTACTGTTGTCAAGGGTGGACGTTCCGGTTATCAGCCTTTGCCCGTAAAGTCTGCTCGCACTCAGTATGCTGTTGCCGCGCCGACTCCCGCTGCCCTGAAGGTCTCGACGATTGTTGCCGTCGCCGTTGCGCTCACGCTCTTTTTTATCCTTGCTACGTCGGTCTTTAGCGCTCGTCACGCCGCGTATGCCGAGTCCGTTTCCAACGTTACCTACGAGACCATTCGCGTTCAGCCTGGTGATTCTCTTTGGTCGCTTGCCGAGGAATATCCAATCGAAGGCCTTTCCACGCAAGAGACTTCCGACATGATCCGTAACGTCAATCATCTGGAGCATGGTTCGCTCGCCGCCAGTGCGCATCTTAAGGTTCCTGCTCGTTCGTAATCATTATCGCGCTGCGCATGGTACTCTTGTTATCGTTTAAGAGGAGGTACCATGCGCTGTCCTAAATGCGGCAAGGCACATACCCGCGTCGTTGATTCCCGTATGCAGGAGTCAAATAACACCATTAAGCGCCGTCGCGAATGTTGCTCGTGTAACTACCGCTTTACAACGTTCGAGCGATGCGAAGACCCAATTGAGGTCATTAAGTCGGACGGAACTAAGCAGCGGTTCGATCGCAATAAGCTGCTCGTCGGCTTGATGCGTGCCACCATCAAGCGCGATATCGACACTAAGAAGCTCAATGAGATTATCGACGATATCGAGGTCGAGCTGCGCTCCCGTACGCTTACGGCCGTTACGTCCCATGAGCTGGGCGATATGGTTCTTAAGCGGTTGGCCAAGATCGATAAAGTGGCCTACATCCGATTTGCCTCGGTCTATCGCGATTTCAAAGACGTCGATGAGTTTCTGCAAGAGCTCGACAAGCTAAGGTGATTCCATGTCCAACATTACCGTTAACATTAAACGACTCGACCCAACCGTCGAGCTTCCCAAATACGCACATCCCACGGATGCCGGTCTTGACCTCCGAGCCAACGAAGACTGCACGCTTAAGCCCTTTGAGCGCCGATTGGTCTCCACTGGCTTGGCCATTGCGCTGCCCGACGGCTACGCCGGCTTCGTCCAGCCCCGCAGCGGCCTGGCCATTAAGCAAGGCCTGTCCATAGTCAACACTCCTGGCCTCATCGACGCCCACTACCGAGGAGAACTCAAAGTCATCCTCATCAATCTAGACCCCACGAACAACATCCAAATCAACAAAGGTGACCGCATCGCCCAGCTCGTCATCCAAGAAGTCCCCACGGTCAACCTCATAGAAGTAGAAGAACTAGACGAAACCGACCGAGGAGCCGGCGGTTTCGGTTCTAGCGGCGTCGCTTAGTCGTTTACGTACTGTCCGCTGACCGGCCCGACCCGCCTATATATCATCCCATGCTCAAACATTCTCGCGGGGGCGCTCGTATCCCTCCCGCCCGTCTCTCACACATATCATTCCATGCTCAAACATTCTCGCGTCGCTTCGCTCGCTGCGAAACTGCGCGTGGAATGATATGTGTGAGAGGCGGTCGGGCGGTTACTCGCTTGAAAAATAAAAGCCTTTCTTTCTAGTAAGCCGATGCGATAAAGGAAAACCTCCTTTCTTGCATCGGCTTACTATATTTATGATTTCCGTTTTCGCCTTTGCAGGTTCTAATGGTGGGGAATCTGGTGTAGCTGCTAGTACGTAAACGCAGCTTACCTGTGGGAGGCCCCTATATATCGTTCCACGCGCAGTTTCGCAGCGCAGCGAGAATGTTTGAGCATGGAATGATATATAGGGGCCTCCCACAGGTAAGCGGACAGTCCAATGCTAGCGGATATGCGCAGGTTTTCCGCCCCAGTAGAAGCGGCAGAAGGCTCGTTTGCGCTTTTGGGGTTTGCCTGCGAGTTCCATGGTGGCGACGGCGATGTCTTCGGCTGCGTGGGGGCGGCGTAGTACTTCGCCGTTGATGAGTAGGGCTTTGAGTGATTCGGGATGGTCGTGCAGGTGGCGCAACGTCACGATGAGCTCTCGTGCCGTGGTGACGTGCATGCTGGCGCCCATGCCAGTGAGCATGGTGGTGTTGGCTTTTTCCTGGCCATAGGACTTGCCCAGCAGGATCATCGGCAGATGTGCGCAGAGGCACTCGGTGACCGTGAGTCCCCCCGATTTGAGGATTGCCAGGTCGCAGCCGTGCATGAGGGCCGCCATGTCGTCCACGTAGTCCAGAACCGTGACGTTTTCGAGCTTCATGGCGTCGAAGAGCGTCTTGAGGCGGGTGGCGTATTCCTCATCCTTGCCCGGCAAAAAGACAAAGTGCATGTCCTCGAAGCTGCGCAGGAAGGGGAGTGTGCGGTCCATCTCCGCGCGAAAGCGAACGTACGGTTGAGGCAAACTGGCACCGGCCATCACCAACACAACGGTCTTGTCAGCGGGGAGATTGAACTTCTCGAGTTCTTCCTCGCGATTGTAGTCCGTATCAAACCCGGCGCGAATGGGGATGCCTGTAATGCGGATTTTGGTCTCGGGAACCTTACGGGGGCGAAGTGTCTCGGCCATAAATTCGTTGGCTACGCAGAACAGGTCGGTGTCCTTGTGGGGCCAAAAGCCTTCGACTTCGTAATCGGTCGGCACGCAGATGACCGGGTAATCGATACCCGTGATGACGCGGGCGCCCACAGCGACGTTGGCCGCCGTAATGTGTGTTGCGACCACGGCTATGGGCCTGCGGGTCCGGACGTATTCGTTGAAGGCGGGGAACATAATTCGTGACCATGCTGTGCCGCCGCCCCAGAGCAGATGTCCTGTAAGCGTATATCGCCAGGTCAGGTCGTAAATGGGACGCGTGGCGCCGGTAAACGACGCTGCTGTTTTATTACCATCGAACCTAATGCGTCCAAAATCTAGGATATCCAGGACTTCAATCTCAATATCCTCAGGGATTTCCTTGGTGCCGCGGATAAGGTCAAATGCTTGTGCAATCGCGTTGGCGGCGGCTTTGTGGCCCGATCCAACCGATGCGTGCACAATGGTTACCAGGGGTTTTTGTGTAGGTGAAACGGTCATTTGCTCCGGTTGGGGAGTGGCTTGCATGGGCAGGGGAGCGCTATTGCTCGTCTGCGTTTGATCCATCGATAACTCCCCTTCAGCTTTGTTACGCGATTTATCATTGTAGTGCATGAGTGTCATGTTCACGTAAATTTGGGTATGAGCGCAAAGAACGACAACGTTTCGACGAGAGGATTCTTCATGACTACCGATCAGCCGATTGATGTTGCGATTATCGGTGGAGGCCCCGCGGGCTATGCTGCCGCCATTTACGCTGCGCGTGCCAACCTGACGACGACCGTGATTGAGCAGGGCATGTCGGGTGGACAGATCGCCACGACCAATGAAGTCGAGAACTATCCGGGCATTCCGCTCTTGAGTGGCGCCGAACTCGGCGAGCGTTTTCAGCAACATGCAGAGGGGCTGGGAGCGCAGGTTACATGGAGCATGGTTACGGGTATCGATTACGATGCCGATGCAGCGCTGTTTACGGTGCATCACGATATGGGCGATACGCTTGCCTCGAGCGTTATCGCTTGCATGGGTGCCACGCCGCGTCCGGCAGGTTTCGCTGGCGAGGATACGTATCGCGGTCGTGGCGTTTCATATTGCGCAACATGTGACGGCATGTTCTTCCGCGGCAAACAGGTCTTTGTAATCGGTGGTGGCAATTCGGCATGCGAAGAGGCACTGTTCCTGTCAGACATTGCCAGCAGTGTGACCATCGTGCTGCGGCGCGACCAGTTCCGTGCGCCTGATGGTGTTGTTCAGAAAGTATTCGAAAAGGACAATATTACAGTTAGGTACCAAACTAGTATTGTGGAGCTCTCGGGCGAAGCCATGCCAACGACGATCGCCTTTAAGGACAATTCATCCGGGGAAATTCATACCGAGTCATTTGAGCCCGGCTCTTTTGGCATCTTTGTCTATACCGGGACGCAACCCCATACCGAGCTTGTTGAGCATCTCGTCGATCTGGCGCCTGATGGCGGCATTTTGACTGATGAATCCATGGCGACCCGTACGCCAGGTTTATTTGCCGCTGGCGATATCCGTTCCAAGCGTTTACGCCAGGTTGTGACCGCGGTTTCTGACGGAGCCATAGCGGCAACCAGCGCATACGCATTTCTCCGTAGATAAGTACGATAATATATCTTATGTAAGGTTGCTATCTTTAATACAAAGTGGTTGGACGGTGCATCAATGTGCTGTCCAACCACTTTTACTTTCCTGCTATATAGTATGCAAAACTAGATAACCTAGAATACAATATAGCTAATGAACGGAGGATCCTTATGAACCACGCCAAACGCGTTATCCCGATGTCCGATTCGTCGGTCAGCATTAAGCCTGAGGATATTCAGCCCACTGTGCTGCCCGATGCATTTATTCAGTCCGATATCGTGCTCAAACTCAATACGTTGAGTCTGCCGCGCTATGACCAGTTGCCCAATGTGACGCTCTACCGCGACCAGGTCATTGAGTATGTTGCGCTGTGGATGGAGCCGCTGTCCATTTGCGTTGAGCAGCCTGTCATTACGCCATCGATGATCAATAACTACGTGAAGGTCGGCCTGGTGCCTGCTCCGGTCAAAAAGCAATATGGCCGCGAGCAGATTGCCCGCCTGATCGCTATCTGCATCTTTAAGCAGGTGCTACCTATTGCTGCGGTGCAGGCGCTCTTTAACATTCAGCGTTTGAGCTACGATGCCCCGACGGCCTTCGACTATGTGGTCGATCAGCTCGAGGCATCGATTCGTTCGACGTTTTCTGTCGACCAGACGCCGGTTCTCGATACGGCGCATCAGGTAACGCGTGAGTCGCTGCTTGTGCGCAGCGCGGTTTCATCCTTTGTTTCGAAAGCGTACCTGATGAGCTATCTCAAGTTCAACGGGTTTAATAGCTAGCCGACGTATAAAACGGGCGGGACAAAGAGCCATCTGTCGCTTTGTCCCGCCCGTATTTTGCTGGTTGGACTTTATTTGCCCGAAGCTACGCCCATGCCATAGCCGATGATGAGGCCGTGCATCTCGGCGTAATAGGAATCCAGGCCATTGCAGGGCATAATGATGGTCTTGGAGTCGGGCCAATGCTCAATAATGCGATCGGCCAGCGCCTGGGCGCTCGATGCGTTCTCCACATGGTCGATGACGACCTCACCGCCCGTAAAGCCCTCGGCTTCCATAGTGTCGATGATCTTGTTGAGCATCTTCTTTTCGCCACGCGTGTGCCCCACGAGTTCGATTTTACCGGCCTCACTCGCCGTGCCCAAAATGCGGATATTGAGCTTGTTGGCAATGACGCCAGCTGCCTTAGGGATACGTCCGGCTTTGGCGAGGTTTTCGTAATTGCACAAACTGAAGAGGATTTTGCTGTTCTGTTCAAGGCTATCGAAGTATGCGCAAGCATCCTCGAATGAGACATTCGGATTGCTTGCAAGATATCGGTCGAACAGCAAGAAAATGAGGTCCATTTTGCCGCCAGCTGCGCGTGAATTGACTAGATGAATCTGTCGGTCGGGCTCCTCGGCAAGAACCATATCGCGAGCCGTGGCTGCTGCGTTGTAGCTGCCCGACACGCCCTCAGAGATCGGCATGCAGATGGTCTTGTCTGCCAATTTGAAGAGCTCGGCCCACTCCCCTACGCTGGGACAAGCGCTCGAAGAAGCGTTCGTCTCCGCCTGAACAGCGCAGTTGAGCTCATGAACATCGAGCGAAAGGTCATCGACGAATTCACGCTCCCCCACTCGAATTTTGAGGGGCGCAAATGCAAAGGTGGTATGGGGCGCAGTCGGTTGCCAATCACGGAGGTTGCAGCTTGAATCGGTGATAAGTGCCCAGCTCATAGAGGGTCCTTTCTAATTGTTCATCAACAATTATAGCCTTCTTGCAAACCGAATGGACGGCTATCTAGTTTTGAATACTAGATAGCCGTCTAAGATGAGAGAGAAAAAAAGAATGGACCTCGCGACTTAAAGCCACGAGGTCCACATCCACACGCTGTGTAAGATGACTTAGTAACGCACAAAGATATAGTTATTGTTCATGCCGGCGGCAACGGAGCTGATGATGACACCCGTGTTGTAGTCGGAAGCATGAATCATCTGACCACCACCGATGTAAATGCCGGTGTGGTACGAGTTGACCACAACGTCACCGGGCTGCGGATCGGACACACGCGTCCAGCCCATAAAGGTACCCGTGTTGCCCAGGCGGCAATAGCGACCAGTGAGGCAATAGCTAACAAAACCAGAGCAGTCGAAACTGTTCGGGCCAATTCCGCCCCAGGAATAAGCGCAACCAAGCTTACTGTACGCACGCGAGACAACAGAGCCGCCATCGACGGACTGGCTCGGAACAGAAGGCGTCGGAGCTGGAGCGGGCGTGGAGGGCTGCGGCGTCGGAGCAGGTGCCGGCGTAGGAGCCGGAGTGTTGCCGCCCTGGTTGTTGTTATTGCTGGTCTGGCCACCGTTGTTGGTGTTTTCGGTCGTACCGGCAGTCTCGTTGCTCACCGTGGCCTTCTCGGCGGTACTGGCGTTGATGCCGGCCTGCAGCGCGGCGTTGGCCTCGGCCTCTGCGGCAAGCTCGGCTTGCAGCTGCGAATCCAGGGAGTTTACGACGTTCTGGGCTTCAGCCTGCTGGGCGTTAAGCTCGTCGACCTTCTTTTGCGTGGCGGCGACGTTCTTCTCCTGCTCGGACTGCTTATCGGTGAGCTGCTGCTTAAGCTCCTTGACCTCTTGAATGGTCTGAGCTTGCTTATCGGAAACTTTGCCGTAGTAGAACAGACGGTTGAGCATATCGCTCAGGTCATCGACACCCGTCAGAACCTGAAGCAGGCTCAGACCGCCGGTTTTGTACTCGCCGGCGACATAGGTCGAGAGCTTGGCCTGGCCATCGGCGATCTCCTGCTGCTTTTGCGTGATCTCGCCGGCAGTCTGATCGAGCGCCTGCGTCTGCGTGGCGAGCTCATCGTAAATCTGCTGAGTTTGGGTACCGATCTGCTCGAGCTTAGTACGAGCAGCGGCAAGGTCGGATGCGGTATCGGCGTAGGCAGGAGCCGCGAGGCCCAAGCCCAAAACACAAGCGAGGGTTGCCGTAGCAGCGCAGCGTGCCATGTTTTTGTGCGTGTTTGCTGTGCGCATGTAGCTTCCTTTCCAGTAACTAAGGGTAACGGCTAGTCCACCGTCACCAGGCTAAAGAGCTCCACATCGTCATCAGACGGCGTGAGCTTCTCGCGCGGGTTGAGAAACGCAAGCTCAAGGATACAACCGTAACCGACAAGCTTTGCGCCCATATCTCGCACCAGTTTACCTGTTGCCTCGACGGTTCCGCCCGTCGCGACCAAGTCGTCCAGAATCAACACGGTATCTTTAGAGCTGATAGCGTCGGCATGGATCTCAATTGAATCGGTGCCGTACTCGAGCTCGTAGCTCTGGCTTACGGTCTCGCGCGGCAGCTTGCCCGGTTTACGTGCGGGAACAAAGCCAGCGCCAAGGGCTACAGCCACCGGTACGCCAACCATAAAGCCGCGAGCCTCGGGACCCACGACCTTGGTGATTCCCATGCCGGCAAAGTGCTCGGCGAGGGCATCGGTCATGGCTGTGAGCGCCTCGGGATTGCCAAAGAGCGGCGTGATGTCTTTAAAGATGACTCCGGGCTCGGGATAGTCGGGGATGTCGACGATTTGAGATTCGAAGTCGTACATTGCATGACCTTTCAATGGGTTGCCGGATAAGCGGTAGCTGTTAGTTGCCCGCGGTGGCGGTGCCGGATTGCGAAGGGGCGACGACCTTGAGCGGCTTTACGAGAGAATCCTCGTGCGAAGCCGGCGCGGCTGTCTCTTCGTTTTTGGCCTTGGTGGACTCGGAGCGAGTGATTTCCTCATCGAGTGCATCGATGTCGGCGTCCTCGACCACGGCGTTTAGCGACTCAAAAACGCGGTTCTTGAGCAGCGCGGTGTGCACGCCCTCCGTCAGGTCGTGAAGCTTCTTAAACGCACGCTCGAGCTTGGCGTCGCGCTCGTCATCGGAGGTATCCATTCCGAGCATGCTCACGAGCACCTGCTCAAACATCGAGGACTCGCGGTTGGCGGAAGACACGTACTGGCGCAGGTTGCGCGGCTCGATATGGAAGCGTGACAGCTCGGAGCAGTAACGGATAATCGGAAAATCGCGGCCATCGACGAGCTCGCGATTCTGCGGACTCTTGATGATGCGAATGAGGTCGTTCTCGGCGAGCGAGCGGATAAACGAAATCTCGACGCCCAGCATATCGGGAATGGTCTCGATGGGATGCAGCTTTTGTTTAGTCTCCTTGGGCTCCGTCTTGAGCGGAACATCGGACAGCAAGCCCACCTCGTAGGCGAGCGTTGACAGGTCCGTGGCATTTTCCAAGCGCTGCTTAATCACGTTGAGCGGCATGTAGCGAGTCTTCTGCAAGTGCAGAATGACCTCTAGGCGATCAACGTCCTCCTTGGAGTACTGACGGTATCCCTTAGGCGTACGATGAGGGGTAATGAGCCCCTCATCCTCTAGAAATCTAATTTTTGAGTTCGAAAGATCGGGGTATGCGCCTCGAAGTAGGTTGACGACTTGGCCGATACTCAGATAGTTGCGTTCGGCCATGCCCTACTCACCGGTTTCGATGCGCTCCGGCGTGCTCTCGTGGTAGATGAGCGTAAACGTACCGATCTGGACGGAAGAACCGTCGTGCAGCGGGGCTGCATTGACGATGGCACCGTCGACCCAGGTGCCATTGAGCGAGCCCAAGTCCTCGATGCGAGCGCCGAGGCCCTCGCGAATAATGCGCGCATGGCTGCGCGAAACGGTCATGTCATTGAGGAAGATACCGTTCGCAGGATCGCGGCCGATGGTGGTCACGTCGTCCTCGAGCTCAAAGGCGGCACCAGTCTGCGGACCCTTGACGATGGACAGAACGGGGGCGGTGATGCGCACGTTGGCCATGAGGTCGGGAACGGTGACGTCGCTTGAAGGCACGCGGAATACGCAGGTAGCGTCAGCAGTCTTATCATTCTGAGGCATATTGTTAACCATGTTGTCCATGACAACCCCTAACTTATCGCGGACGTGCCGCAAATAATGAACCGTACGTAATCATACCCCAACGAATCAGTCTTCGATTTCAGGGTTCAGAAAGTCGATGTCCTCGTCCTCGGGATGCGTGAGAGCCTGTTTAATGGCCGCTCCGCCCTTAATGGAGTAGATGACAGCCGTGAGCATGGAGAAGATCACGCCGCCGTACACAAAGAAGATGCCGAGGGGCACCGAGCTTCCGTTGAGGCCCGGGAAGGCCGTGAGGGTTGAAGGTAAAAGTTGCAGGCCGTCAACAACGGGGAACCCGAGCAGCATGAGCGAGAATCCGGTCATGAGCAGCGCTGTGGCAATCTTTCCGGGGAAGACGACATCGATGGGGCGACGGTGATAATGACGCACGATAAGCGTGCCGATGCCCAGATAGATATCGCGGCCAATAATGAGCACGCAGACCCAGATGGGTAGCTCTCCGCGGACCACCAGTCCCAAGACGCCGGTGAACAGCAGCGCACGGTCGCAGATGGGATCCATGACCTTGCCGAGCCATGAGACCGTCTTAGTCATGCGGGCGATCTGACCGTCCATCCAGTCGGTGGAGGCGGCAACGGCGTAGATAACGATGGCGATGACGCGGTTGTTGTCCGTCACAAACAGGTACAGAAATACCAGGGTGAGGATCAGGCGCGTAAAGGTGATGAAATTGGAGATCGTAAAGATCTTATTCGACGGGTAATCGGAAGTGCCGATAAGCTCCTTTTTGATCTTCTTTTTGATGCCCACAGGACTCCCCCGCTGGTTAACGACAAAACTTTCGATACTATACCCGTTCCTGCGATGTCTATCCAGCGCAAGCATAGAGAGTCCAGACATGTGGAGGGCACTGTTGGGCGGCGGGGATTTCGCTTTCGTGTACATCTGCCTCCAAACATGTCGAAAAATGTCGATTTTGGTGGCTGATGTACACGTTTTGTTTCGGTAATCAAATCGAGCGGGAACGTTGTTGCTTTAAGCAAAATAATCATGGTGATTAAAAAGAAAAAAGGTCAGGCACTAGGTGCCTGACCTGCAAACTTCTGGTCGGGACGACTGGATTCGAACCAGCGACCCCTTGACCCCCAGTCAAGTGCGCTACCAAGCTGCGCCACGTCCCGAAGCTTTTGTTTGTTGCTCTGCTCTCGCTCGCAACAGGGAGTATATTAACCCGAAACTTTAGACTTGTGCAAGAACTTTTTTACAATTTTTGAAGCAAGTCCAAAATTGTATCTGCGAGCTGGGGTTTTGTTAGTACGGGAAGTTCTTGCGTACCCGTTGTGCTCACAATCCAGGCCTTGTTGGTGTCGGTCCCAAAGCCCGAATCGGTGCGTGAGACATCGTTGGCGATTATTACATCGCACCCCTTGCGGGCCAATTTGCGCTCTGCGTACTCGACAACGTTATCGGTCTCGGCCGCAAATCCGATCACGCATCGCTCGCCCTTCTGGCGCGAGAGCTCGGCCAAAATATCGACCGTCTCGACCAGTTCGATGCGATCCAGGCGCTCGTTGGCCTTTTTGAGCTTATGGTCCGCAGGGGCCGCGGGGGTGTAGTCGGCGACGGCGGCCGCACAAATTGCCGCATCGGCCGTCTGGAAGGCGCTCAGGGCCGCCTGGAGCATCTCTGCGGCGGTCTGCACGCGCACGCACTCCA
>CAJLLN010000003.1:0-35961 GCA_905207495.1 uncultured Collinsella sp.
CCCGCGACCCCAACCTTGGCAAGGTTGTGCTCTACCAACTGAGCCATGTCCGCTTACGAGGATTAATCTTACGTGATGCCCGCATCCTATGCAAGAACTTTTTTTGAAAAGTTTTGCAACGCCCTCGCGAACCTCGCGGAGACATCAGCCACCACGGAAGGCGCAGGCAAACGCAAACTCGCTGCAAGAGACCCCTACAACTCAGAGAGCATGATCCAGGCAGAGCCGTCCTGCGTGAGCCTGCCGTCTGCAAGCGGTGATGAGGTGAGCAGGACCCTGCCCGCCGGCAGTTCCACGGGCGCTGCGCCGAAGTTCGTCACACACGCCCAGCCGTTGTCGCGGCGATAGGCGATGACGCCGCCCTCAGTGCCCTCGGCACCATCCGCAAGGCCAGTGCGCCCGTCAAGATCGAGCCACGCAAGATCGTTGGCGCGCCCGCGCAGCTTGCGCCGCAGCCAGAGGGCGTCACGATAGAGCGCAAGCATCGATGTCGGGTCCGCTTCTTCCCTATCGACAGCGAAATCGGAAAACCATGCAGGCTGCGGCAGATGGGGCGCCGCATCAGCGTCTGCCGGCGAAAACCCAAACGATCCGCCATGCGCGGGATCGTCCGCCGCCACCCACGGCAGGGGCACACGACAGCCGTCGCGCCCCTTCTCGAGCTTCGGTCCGTGCGTATTGGTCGCACTGGGATCTTCGAGTGCAGCCCACGGAATGTCAGCCACCTCAAAAAGGCCGAGTTCCTCACCCTGATACACGTATGCCGAGCCCGGAAGCGCCAGCTCAAGCAAAAGGGCCGCCCGCGCGCGGCGCTCGCCGAGTTCACGGTCCTCGTCATAAGACGACCCGTCGCGTAAGAGCCAGTCGAGCGCAATCTGGTGGTAGCGCGTCGCCTTGATTTGCGGCAGGGCATAGCGTGTCGCCACGCGCGGCACGTCGTGGTTGGAGAGTACCCAAGTCGAGGCGGAATCGGATTCGACGGCTGCCTTCAAGCCCTTCTCGATTGCAGTGTGCATGTCATCATAGGTCCAAGCGGCCTTGGCAAACTCAAAGTTGAATGTCTGGCCAAGCTCGCTGGGACGCGCGTAGAGATACTGGCGCTCGGGCAGCACCCACGCCTCGGCAACGGCACTGCGCGGCGGATTATAGCGGTCGAACACGCGGCGCCACTCGCGATAGATCTCGTGGACCTCGTTGCGGTCCCACAGCGGATGGGTGCCGTCGTCAACCATGTCATCGCCCTCGGCGAGATGCCACCGGTCGAGGTCATCGCGGTCGAGATCCTTGGCGAGACCCTGCGCCACATCAATGCGAAAGCCGTCGACGCCTCGATCGCTCCAAAACGCCAGGACGTCGCAAAAGAGCGCGTGAACCTCAGGGCATGACCAGTCAAAGTCCGGCTGCTCGGGCGTAAACATGTGCAGATACCACTGACCGTCCGCAACACGCGTCCATGCGGGGCCGCCAAAGTTGGCATTCCAATTGGTGGGAGGCAGCTCGCCATGTTCGCCGCGACCATCGCGGAAGATATAACGGGCGCGCTCGGGCGATCCGGGGCCGGCGGCAAGAGCGGCTTTGAACCAGGGGTGCTGGCTGGATGAATGGTTGGGCACGATGTCGACGATGACCTTGATGCCGCGCGCGTGAGCCGCAGCGATCATGTCATCGAAGTCGTCAAGCGAGCCGAGACGTGGATCGACATCGCAGTAGTCCGCCACATCATAGCCACCATCGACAAGAGGCGATGGGTAAAACGGGCTCAGCCAGATGGCCTCGATACCCAGCCGCTCAAGATAGTCCATCTTCTGGGTAATGCCCGCGATATCGCCCAGACCCGAACCAGTCGAATCCTTAAACGAGCGCGGGTAGATCTGATAGATCGCGGCATCGGACATCCATGAGCGCGAAGAGGACTTTTCTGTAGCCATGGGATAAGTCTCCCTTACAACGAGGTTTTGCGAGATGCCCACGATGATACGCCCAAAGCTGACATTCGCAGCAAACAACGCCACAGCCACGACCCAAAATGCTCGCCCCCTCTCGGGTTCAAGCCTCCTGGGACGAATCGACCGATTAGTGAAAAGAACGGAAGACCCACTTTCCCGGCCACGACAGCGAGCGGGCTCCGGGTGCCCCAGGTTGCCGAGAAAGAGGAGGGAAGCGTACTTTATGTACGCGACCGACGATTGAGGGGCAAGATGGGGTGCCCGGGGCTCGCGCAGCGTCAACAAAAAACGCGGTTCGTTAGAACCGCGTAAGATAGTTGGAGCGGACAACGGGGCTCGAACCCGCGACCCCAACCTTGGCAAGGTTGTGCTCTACCAACTGAGCCATGTCCGCTTGCGGGTTATTAATTTACGCGAGTTGTCCAAAAGACGCAAGTACTTTTTTCAAAAAAGTTGCCTGCCGCATGTTCTTGGTAGCTAAACGCGCCAAAGCGATTGGCTAGGCACACGGTTCCAGCGCTCCGCTAAACAGCTTCACCATCTGCACACGCGTGCCGGCGCCGTCTGTACGACGAGCAACCTCCACGTTATCGACGAGCATACGCATAAGCTTGATACCACGGCCGCGCTCCTCAGATGCGACCGGTTCGTTCGTTTTATCGATAGCATAGCCGGCACCTCGATCAAGCACCTCAACCACAACGCGATCACCATAGGCCTGAATCGTCAGGACGCACCCGATACCGCCCGCATGGTCATAGGCATTACCCAGCGCCTCCCCCGACGCCAATGCGACATCGTAGCGCTCGTCACGGCGCAACGGAAGCGGTTCAAGGAGTTCAGCGATGCGATGTCGGTAGTATGGAAGATTCTCGATACCCTGACGGACCTCGACGCTCTTACTCCAGCGAGGCAGCTCCCCCACCGGAATGGCGGGAATAGACTCCCGTGCCGGCCCCGCGACATGAAGGATATCGACAAGACGAGCAATCTCCAAAAAGCGAACAACTTCACCTGATGCATTGACGAGCGAAAGCAGGCCTTCTCGCCTCATGAGCTCACGAGCGCGCGTAAGCAGGAATGCCAAGCCCGTCGAATCGATAAAGCTAACAGCCTGACAGTTGATGACGACACGACGCACGCCGCGGCCAATCAAAGCATCCAGCCGCCGACGCAGCGCAGGCACCGTGGCGATGTCGATATCGCCCGGTGGCGTCAAAACCGCTATGTCATTCCACTCATTCATACGACCATGGTTCCCAAAAAAGCCCACTCGATGCATTCGTTTCCCCAACCGTGCGGATTCAGCCCGCCCAGCGTCGTCTATGAACGACCCCGTAAAAACTCAAGGGACACCAATGCAATGTCATCGTCCAGCGCCGATTCGGTAAATCGGTCAAGCTCGCCCAAGACCTTGCCGCAAATGCCCGACACGCCCTCCCCCGAAACAGAAAGCAGAAGGTCGCGCAAGCGCTGCTCGCCAAAGAACGCTCCGGTGCGGTCGCGGGCCTCAATCGTTCCATCCGTATACATGAAGAGCATGTCGCCGGGGGCGAACGTAAACACGCCTGTCTCGTACACCATGCTCTCAAAGGCACCGATTACGCCCGATTGGCATCCAAGCAGCTCGACCTCTCCCCCACGGGCCTCGCCGCCACCCAGCGGCATCGACTCTGGCCTGATGACCATGGTCGGAGGATGGCCCGCCGAACAATACGTTGCGCGTCCGGCTTTAAGGTCAATCTTGGCGATAAAGGCCGTCACGAACGTCTCGACCCTCGAAAAGCCCATGAGCATGCTGTTAAGGGAGCGTGCCATGCGGGCCGGTCCAGCGCCCTCCCAGGCATATGCCGTCAGGGCCGTCTTGACGAGCGCGGACATCGATGCAGCCTCAATGCCTTTGCCAGACACATCGCCCAGAATCATGACGGCGCAGTCGTCGGGAAGACGGATGAGCGTATAGAAATCGCCGCCGACCAACGCCGAGTTCGTGGCCGACAGGTACACCGAATCGGTTGCAATGCCCGGAACGTCACCAAGCGAATTTCTCATGCCAATCTGAAGGGTCTGAGCGATATGGCGCTCCTCGCGCTTTTGAGATTCGCCTTCGTAGATCAGTTCAAAGTCATGCGCCAAGTGCACCAAGTAGTCATATTCAAGGTCATCAATCGGCTCTTGGCTACCATCACGAAGCAGCAGCGCGCGCGTCGTCGGGCTCTTCGCAACAGAAGCAGGAACAATCGCGTCGTTACTGTGTTTGCCATCACCCTCAGAGCGCGGGCGCCCCGCCTCGATGCCGGAGTCGACGTAGAGACCTTGACAAGGCAGACCATGCGCCCTAAGCCAGCCTCCCATAGGCATCGATTCGTCAACGCGAGTTATACGGACGTGTTTAAGGTCCTCGGCACTCGTGCCGCCCAAAACAGATGCCTCAAAGCCATCAGGGCCAGCCCCCAGACGTGCCGCTGGCGCCGTCGTGGAAAAGAAAAGCTTCTCGGGATCGTCCGGCAAAGCAACGCGACTGCCGCCTTCAAAATCTATGACGTAGGAATCCAGACTGGCATCATACTCAACAGGGCAAAAATGGCAGTTAAGCATATTGCAGATCTCGGACGATACCGCCTGGGTGGCCGCGGCGGAATCGTCTAGAAAGGTAAACAACTCATCACGCAAGACATTGAGCGAGCGGCCAAGCTCGGCCGTGCGACGGGAGCGAAGGCTCGATGCCATGCCGACCAGCTGGATAGACAGGTAATCGCAAATGACCTCGAGCACATTAACGTCATAGGCGAGCGGTGCCTGAGGGCGTTTCCAACCAACTTCCAGCACGCCAAGGATCTGCGTACCGTAAAAAACGGGAAGACAGATCTCGCTGCGGTACGGAGGCATATCCTGCATACGCAACAGGTGCTTAGAACGATTGTCCAGGTCCATAAACATACCGGAGGCGGCCTTACCACCCTTAAGGTCCTGTTGAATCGACAAGCGACAGGCACGCGACTCACGAAGAACATACGTCGGAATGCCAGCGCCATACGGCAAAAACTCAGGCAGGTAGCTGTCGTACAGCTCCTTGGAAACACCGCGAAGTTTAAAACCGCCGCTCTCAGAAAAATAGATAGCAGCACCCGAAGCATCGAGCGTTCCTACAAGCTGGTTCAAAACGGTATCAAGTAGGCTGGGCAGCTCATCGGAGCCCACGGTACTCATAATGACCGAGAGCGTGCCAGAGAGGCGCTTGTTCGCCACTCTAAGCTCCGAAAGCGCACGCTTGAGCTGACGGTCGTGCGAATACTGTTCTTCGATGCTATGGAGCGCCACCAGGACACGTGGCGCGCGGCGCCCAAAGATGCGTGGAGGCGTTACGGAGCCCGCACGAACCAAGACGGGGATAAAGGAGCCGTCACTCAGCTTGAGCATCAGTTCGTTCTCGGAGCCATCAGTTTCAAATGGCAGACGATGTTCCGTCGCACGTTCAAAAGCGGACGAGTACAGGACGTCTTTAACATCTCCACCAATGACGTCGGCGCGTTCATCGCACATCAAACCAAGTAAGCGATTATTCACATGCAGAATGGTTCCGTCGAGCTCGCAGATGATGACAGCATCGCTCGTGATCTCGACTAGTTGGGCAACGTCTGCCCACTCGTTGCGTTCAAGCGTTTCCATCGTGGACCCCACCGTCTATCGGTAACAAAAAAGCCTCCGAAGAGGCTTCTCAAATGCGATGGTGTCGGAGGCGGGACTTGAACCCGCATGACCAAAAAGCGGTCACTAGCACCTCAAGCTAGCGCGTCTGCCAATTCCGCCACTCCGACATGCTATGTTGTTGATTCGCGGTTCGTTTTGTAGGACCCGCGCGTTCAACGAGGAAGATAATAACCTATGATTCGAGAACTGTGCAAGCACTTTTTTCAAAAAAGTTTACGAATTTGTAAATGCGCAGGTAGATCCGTGTGTCCGGCCCCGAATCGGTGCTGCCTCCCGGCGCGTCCTCGGGCATGAGCGATATTTTGTTGCGCACTTCGTGCTGCAAAATATCGCTCCCCCTGCGGAATGCGCCGGGAGGCAGCACCGATTCGGGGCTTGCAAATACGTACTTCAGGCACAGTTCTCAAACATGTTCTGGGGGCTGATGCAAATTTGGTGGCTCGGCTTTGCCGAGCCCTTATATAAGGAGGCCGGAGCTAAAGCTCCGGCCTCACTAACTTTCCTATTAGATAAAGTGAGCGATCGAGGAATCGCACTCCCCCTGCCGAGTTGCCGCAGGGCCCGCCCTGAAGTTACTTTTCAGAACACTCCGCAGGACGCAAGAAACCCCCGCCGCACGAAGTGCACAGCGGGGGTTTCTTGCATGTCCGAGGACGTTCTGAAAAGTAACTTCAGGGCGGGCCCGGACGAGAACAACCGACTACAGGTCGATGTGCGATTCCTTGATCGGGAACGGCTCCGCGAAGTGGCAGGCGCAGCAGTGACCCGGTGCGACTTCCTTAAACTCGGGAAGCTTCTCAGAGCAGATACCCTGCGCGATCGGGCAGCGAGTGTGAAAACGGCAACCGGTCGGCGGATCCAACGGTGACGGCGGATCGCCGGCGAGGATGATGCGCTTACGGGTCTTCTGGATATCCGGATCGGGAACCGGCACGGCAGACAGCAGCGACTGCGTGTACGGATGGTGAGGCTCGCTATAGAGCGTCTTCCAGTCCGAAACCTCAACCATCTTACCCAGATACATAACGGCAACGCGATCGGAAATGTGCTGCACGACGGACAGGTCGTGAGCGATAAACAGATACGCGGTACCGAACTTGTCCTGGAGTTCCTTGAGCAGGTTCAGAACCTGGGCCTGAATGGACACATCCAAAGCGGAAACCGGCTCGTCGCAGATGATCAGCTTGGGCTTCAAAGCGAACGCGCGGGCGATGCCGACACGCTGACGCTGACCGCCGGAGAACTCATGAGGATAACGGTTGATGTGCTCGGGGTTCAGTCCGACAACGTCGAGAAGCTCGCGGACGCGCTCAATGCGTTCCTCCTTGGTGCCCACGCCGTGAATGGTCATGGGCTCGGAGACGATCTCACCGATGGTCATACGAGGGTTGAGCGAAGCATAAGGATCTTGGAAGATAAACTGCATCTCGCGACGCATGTCCTTGATCTCATGCTTGCTCATCTCGGCAACATCTTTACCCTGGAAGAACACCTTACCGGCGGTCGGCTTGGTCAGGCGCATGATAGTACGGCCCGTGGTGGACTTACCGCAACCAGACTCGCCAACCAGACCGAAGGTCTCGCCAGGATAAATCTCAAAAGAGATGTCATTTACAGCAGAGACGACACGCTTGGAGAAGCGCTTGGCGAACATGCCGGACTCAGCGGGGAACTCCTTAGAGAGGTGCTCGACCTTCAGCAGCGGAGTACGCTCGTTGGTATCTGCCATTACGCCTCGCCTCCCTTCTTGGAATCCTTGCGCGTACGGGACGTCACAGGAGCGTTCTTGAGGAACTCGGGGTCGCCAGCGTAGTGGCACGCAGAATAGTGACCAGACTCGGTAACAAAACGCTCGGGGCGCTGCTTGCAGCACTTATCCGTCGCATAGGGGCAGCGAGGAGAGAACACGCAGCCCTCGGGCAGGTTCATGAGCGAAGGCGGGTTGCCATGAATCGGCGTAAGCGGCTTCTTCTCATCGATGGCCTGCTCCGGGATGGAGCGGATAAGGCCCCAGGTGTAGGGGTGGCGGCTCTCGTAGAAGATTTCCTCAGCAGTACCGAACTCGACGGGACGGCCGGCGTACATAACCATGATCTTGTCGGCCATATCAGCGACAACGCCCAGGTCATGGGTGATCATGATGATGGCGTTGCCGTTCTTCTCCTGCATTTCCTGCATAAGCTCAATAATCTGAGCCTGAATGGTAACGTCCAGGGCAGTCGTGGGCTCGTCGGCAATCAAAATATCGGGATCGCAGGCAAGAGCCATGGCAATCATGACGCGCTGACGCATACCGCCAGAGAACTGGTGCGGATACTCATTGACGCGCTTCTCGGGCTCGGGAATACCAACGAGGTCCAAAAGCTCGGTGGCACGCTTGAGCGCCTCCTGCTTGGAGTAGCCGCGGTGCAGACGAAGACCCTCGCCCACCTGCTTGCCGATCTTATAGACCGGGTTCAAGGAGGTCATAGGATCCTGGAAGATCATCGCGATGTCGTTACCGCGAATGTGCTGCATCTCTTCCTCGGTCATCTCGAGGATAGAACGACCGCGATAGCGAACGTCGCCGCCCTCGATCTTTCCCGGAGGCATCGAGATAAGACCCATGATGGTCATGGCGGTCACGGACTTACCGGAGCCGGACTCACCGACGACGCCCAGGGTCTCGCCGCGATCGAGCGTGTAGGAGACACCGTCGACAGCGCGAACAACGCCATCCTCGGTGTGGAAATACATCTTAAGGTCATCGACCTCGAGCAGATGCTGGCCCTCGGGAACCGGCTGGTCCTTCAGGTCCACATAGTTCTTGTTCTTCTTCATCCTTATGCGTCCTTCATCTTGACGTCGAGGGCGTCGCGCAGACCGTCACCCAGCAGGGTGAAGGCGAGCACCGTCGAGAGAATTGCCAGACCGGGCATGATCATCATCCAGGGAGCAGTCAGAAGATACTGCTGACCGTCCTGAATCATGGAGCCCCACGAAGGCGTAGGCGGAATAACGCCCATGCCGAGGAAGGACAGAGCGGACTCGGTCAGAATGGCGCCACCAATGTTCATGGTCGCGTAGACCACAATGGAGGCGACGGAGTTCGGGAAGATGTGACGCACGACGATACGAGCATCAGATGCACCCATCGCGCGCGCAGCGTCAACATAATCGTTTTCCTTGACCGTCAAGATTGCAGAGCGGAAGACGCGCGCAATCGAAGGCCAGCCAAGAATGCCGATGGCAAAAAAGACGTTCTGAAGACCACGGCCGATAACGGCGATCATGGCGACAACGAAAAGCACGTACGGGAATGCCAGGAAGATATCCGCGCAGCGCATGATGATCGTATCCCAGATGCCGCCGTAGAAACCGGCTAGGGCACCCATGACCAGACCAATCACCGTGGAGATCGCAGTGGCCATAATACCGACGGAAAGCGAAACACGTGCACCGTAGATAACGCGAACGAGAATGTCACGACCAAGGGCGTCGGTGCCAAACGGGTGCTCTGCACACGGAGCCATCAGCGACGTCTGGGCCATGGTGGTCGAGTCGGAAGCCGTCGGCGAACCGAGCCAGGGCTTAGCCCACAGATCTGCGGTCAGGGCAACCACAACGACGATGATGATCCAGCAGACACCGATAACGGCGAGCTTGTTCTTACGAAGACGCTTAAAAGCGTCGCCCCACAGCGTGCGGGACTTGGCGGGAGCAGATGCGGCCTTGGTGGCGGTAGCCTGCTCCTGAGACTGAGAATCAGTTTCCTGCATGAGACGTACCTCCCTTAGGCCTTATCCGACGGACCGCCAAGGCGGATGCGCGGGTCGAGGAATGCATAGCTAATGTCGACGAGCAGGTTGATCACCATGACGACGACGACGATGAGCGTAACGCCGCCCATAACGATGGGCCAGTCACGCATGCTAATGGCGCGATAGACCTCATAGCCGATACCGGGCCAGTTAAAGACCGTCTCGGTCAGGATGGCGCCCGAAAGCATGCCGCCAAAGTCGACACCAATATAGGTAACGACGGGGATAAGTGCATTCTTAAGCGCATGCTTGATGATGATCGCGCGATTGGAGAGACCCTTGGCTTTTGCCGTACGGATGTAATCCTGGTTCATGACGTCAAGCAGCTGCGAGCGCATAATGCGGGCAGCATAAGCGGTCGAAACCGAAGCCAGCGTAATGGTCGGAAGCACATAGTGCATCCAATCCTGATACTGAGAGCTGGCACCGCCGGCACCCGAGATCGGCATGGAGAATGCACCGCCCGTGGCGTCCTTGAGAATGACGCCAAAGAACAGTTGCAGCAACATACCGAGCCAGAAGGCCGGGACGGCAACGAGGATCGACGTGGTGAGCGTTACCAAAATATCCCAGAAGGAATAACGCTTTACCGCCGAAATGATACCCGCACCGATACCCATGATTGCCTCGAGCACGATGGCGCACGCGGCAAGTTTGACCGTATACGGATACTTCTGGGCAAAGATTTCCGTAACCGGCAGCTTGCGCTGATACGAATTGCCCAGATCGCCATGAAGCAGGCCGTTCATGTAATACAAGTAACGGTCCACGAGCGACGTTTGAACGGGGTCGCCGTTCTCGTCAAGGATCGCGTTGCCGTCCTCGTCCGACTGGACCAGGTGATAGCGGACGCGAAGCTGAAGCTCCACCTCGGGGGACAGAGCCTTGTCTCCACCGATCAGCTTGATCGGATCTCCCGGCACGATATTCTGGAGGGCGAACAAAATCAGCGTAACGCCCAAAAACACCGGGATGAACTGAAGCACACGTTTAACGATGTACTTACCCATACCACTCCCCTATCTAGGGATTAACCTAAATGGGATGCCGATCGCCAGACCGGCATCCCAAAATTACCATCAGCCAGTTTACCCCAGGTTAGGGAGAACTGTATGTTTCCCATGAGGTCTACGTAAATACTTGACCCTCACGGAAGCTGCAAACTCTTAGGCGAGCTCAGCGGTACCCAGATCGGCGTGCTTCTGCGGATCGACATAGAGGTGCTTGATGCGATCAGAGCCGGCGATGGTGTGCGTGTAGAACATCACCGGGATGACCGGGCAGTCGGCAGCGACCATTGCATCGGCCTCCTGCATCTTAGCGACGCGCTCTTCGTCGTCAACCGTGGTACGGGCCTCGTCGACCTTGGCGTCGAACTCGGGGTTGTTGTAACCAGAGCGGTTGTCGCCACCGAGGGAGTCGGAGTGGAACAGCGGATACAGGAAGTTGTCCATGATCGGGTAGTCAGCAATCCAACCCAGACGACCGAACTGATAGTTAAAGTTCTGATACTGCTCGAGCAGGGCAGACCACTCGGGGGTATCGGAGACAGCGGTAACGCCAACCTTGGCGAGGTCGCCGATGATGGACTCCATGATCTCCTTGTGGCCACCGTCCTGGTTGTAGGACAGAGTCACGTTAATGCCACGATCGCCGTTAGCACCAGCGGGAGCAACCTTGTCGAGGTACTCGTTAGCCTTGTCGACGTCGTAGGCGCAGAACTCCCATGCGCCCTCCTTGTAGCCATCGATGCCCGGAGGAACAATGCCGTCGGCAGGGGTACGGGTACCCTTGAAGATGGTCTTGCAGATGGCCTCACGGTTGATGGCCAGGGAGATACCCCTGCGCAGGTCGGCGTTGTTGAACGGCTCGGCCGTGTTGTTGCAGGTCAGGTAGTAGGTGGAAGGCTCGGCGCCGAGCAGCATGCGCTCGCCGTCACCCATGGTGTAGCCGTCCTTGGACACGCCGCGATCCTTCTTGGCAGCGTCGATCTGAGCAACGGGAACGTCGCAGACATCGAGGTTACCGGCCTGGAACTCCTTGTAAGCGGTCTCCATGTCCTTGATGACCTGGAAGTGGATGCCATCGATCTTGGCCTTGTCACCATAGTAATCGTCGAACTTCTTGAGGTTGATCTCCTGACCATCCTCCCACTTGCCGTCCATCATGAACGGGCCGTTACCGACCGGTGCAAGGTAGAAGCTCTTGACATCGGACTCGGCGCACTCGGGAACCGGGGCCAGAGCCGGGTGAGAGGCGACGAAGGGGAAGTCGGCGTAAGCGGAAGACAGCTTGACGACGAGGGTCTCATCGTCGGGGCAAGTAACACCGCTGAGCTCGGTAGCGTTACCGGCAAGCAGGTCGTCATAGCCCTCGACCATGGAAAGGTGATAGGAGACCTCGGAAGGGCCGTACTCGGTAGCGATGGCCGACTTGGTGTTGACCAGACGCTCCCAACCGAGCTTGAAGGACTTGGAGGTAACGTCGTCACCGTTGTGGAACTTGGCCTTCTTGATCTTGAAGGTAAACTCGGTGGCGTCGTCGTTGGTCTCAAAGGACTCGCAAGCCAGCGGAACGATCTCGCCCTTCTCGGCGTCATAAGAGGTCAGAGCGTCAAAGAGCTGGTACTCGACCTGAGTGCCCTGGTCCTCCTGGACATTGTAGGGGTCGATGCAGACCGGGTTGTTGATGTAGAAGTTCAGCGTCGAACCGGACTCAGAACCGGAAGCGTCGCCGCCCTTCTTGCCGCATGCGGCAAGAAAAGCCATGGAGCTCGCAGCGAGGGTACCGCCGACAAAGGCGCGACGACCCATAACGGGCTGGTGGAACATAGAATCAGCCATGCCATCCTCCTTATGAGATAGGACAAAGAAATGTTCAGTCGGACATATGTCGAGACAATCCGATCCGAACCATCAAAACGCCGCCCGCTGCTATGGCTGGTTATGCACAACGGACCAACGTTTTGCAATACAGTAGCGCATTTTATGCACGATTTGGGGCTAATTCCGGTTAACGGTCGAGAATTTCTTTAGTTGGGCGAAGTATGTGGGGATATTTTGACTCTGTTACAAATATGTAAACAAAAAGGGTCCCGCACCTGCGAGACCCATTGCAAACGTATATACGCCGATGCTTAGTAGCCGACGATGCCCTGCGGGAAGAAGAACATGCACAGGACGACGCACACGGCAAAAACAACGGCCATAATTACCGTCAGGCGATCGAGGTTCTGCTCCATGACGCCCGTGGCAGAGCTGGAGTTATACAGCGAGCTAGCGATCATATCCGAAACGCCGGTGCCCTTACCGGAATGCATCAGGACGAGAATCGTCAGCGCCACGGCAGAGACAGCCCAAACGACAAACAGAAGAATCTGGAACGGACCCATAGATAAGCTCCTTAATAGAATAGTTCAAACTCCAGTACTGTACCACAATCCCCCGCTCTCCCCTACCTGCCACTCAAGGACGGGGTGGAAATGGCAGAAATACCAAAAAGGGGGTTGTCCGGTTGTGGACAACCCCCTTCTTACTAGAAAACGGCATTTGTTTTCTATTAGGCCTCGGTGGCGAGCACGCGGCCCGTCATCTCGGCGGAAGGCTCAATACCAGCCATGGTGAGCATGGTCGGAGCGATATCGGAAAGACGGCCGTCCTCGATACCGGTGAGCTGTGCCTTCTCATCAACAATGATGAACGGCACGCGGTTGGTGGTGTGAGCCGTAAACGGATGCTTGGAACCGTCGGAAGCAACGTCAAACATGTGATCGGCGTTACCGTGGTCGGCGGTAATCAGCGCAAAGCCGCCCTTGGCGAGAATCGCCGGGACAACCTTGGACAGGGCATCGTCAACAGCCTCGACAGCCTTAACGGCAGCGTCGAAGACACCGGTGTGACCAACCATGTCGCAGTTCGCGAAGTTCACGATGTAGAAATCAGCGCGATCCTCGTTGATGGCGGCGACGAGCTTCTCGGTAACCTCGGGAGCGCTCATCTCGGGCTGCAGATCGTAGGTAGCAACCTTGGGGGAAGCGACGAGCACGCGCTCCTCGCCCTCCTTGGGCTCCTCGATGCCACCGTTGAGGAAGAACGTCACGTGGGCGTACTTCTCGGTCTCGGCAGTGTGCAGCTGCTTCAGGCCATTGGCGGCGATAACGTCGGCCAGGACGTTCTCGGGGAACGTCTTGGGGAAGGCGACCTCGACGTCAAACGTCGGATCGTACTCGGTCATCGTCACAAAGTGCGAAAGCTTGATCTGCTCGCGCTCAAAGCCGTCGAACTCCTTGTCCGTGAACACGCGGGTCATCTGACGAGCGCGGTCGGGACGGAAGTTGAAGAAGATAGCCGCGTCGCCCTCGTGAATGCCCTCGTTGTGGGCAGCGAAGGGCTCGACGAACTCGTCGCCGCGCGGATCCTTCTCGTAGTAGGCCTTGATACCGGCAACGGGGTCGGTATCGGCATCGGACGCGTTGACCATGACGTCGTAGGCGCGCTGGATGCGCTCCCAACGATTATCGCGGTCCATGGCCCAATAACGGCCCGAGACGGTGGCAACGCGAGCGTCGCAACCGGTCTCCTCGGAGATCTTAGCCAGGAAGGCGCAGAACTCACTCATGTAACCGGCACCGGACTGCGGGTCAACGTCGCGACCATCCATGAAGGCGTGGACGCGAACGGTCTTGACACCGTGCTCGGCAGCCATCTTGACCAGAGCCTCGACGTGGTTCATGTGAGAATGAACACCGCCAGGGCTCATAAGGCCCATGAGGTGAAGAGTCTTGCCGTCAGCCTTGACGTCGTCCATAGCCTTGACGAAGACCTCGTTCTTGGCGATGGAGCCGTCCTTGATGGCGTTGTTGATACGCGAAAGCTCCTGGAACACGATGCGGCCGGCACCGATGTTGAGGTGACCCACCTCGGAGTTGCCCATCTGGCCGTCGGGAAGGCCCACGTCCTCGCCCGAAGCACCGAGCGTGGTGTGAGGATACTTCTCGTACAGGCTATCAAGGAAGGGCGTCTTGGCAGCGGCGACGGCGTTCTCGCCATCGGCCGGAGCAAGGCCGCAGCCATCCATGATGATCAGGAGTGCAGGAAGATGACGCTGTGCCATATGTCCTACTCGCCTGCCTTGACGACCATAGAGGCGAAGTCGGCAGCCTTGAGCGAAGCGCCGCCCACGAGGGCGCCGTCAACGTCGGGCTTGGCGACGAGCTCAGCGATGTTGCCGGGCTTGGCAGAGCCACCATAGAGAACGCGGATGCCGTTGGCAAGCTCCTCGCCGAACATCTCCTTGAGGGTCTCACGGATAGCGCCGCAGACCTCCTGAGCGTCCTCGGCGGTAGCGGTCTTGCCTGTGCCGATGGCCCAGATGGGCTCGTAGGCGACGACGACCTGCTTGGGGCAGGTGATCTCAAGGCCAGCAAGGCCAGCCTTGACCTGGTTCACGACGTGCTCGACATAGGTGCCAGCCTCGCGGACCTCGAGGGACTCGCCGCAGCAGAAGACGGGAACAAGACCGGCGGCAACGAGAGCCTTGGCCTTCTTGTTCTGGTCCTCGTCGGTCTCGTGGAAGTAGTCGCGACGCTCGGAGTGACCGATGATGCAGTAGGTGCAGCCAGCGGACTTGAGCATGTCGCAAGAGGACTCACCGGTGAAGGCACCCTTGGCCTCCCAGTACACGTTCTGTGCACCGAGGGCGATGGGGGCAGCCTGAATGCGGTCATGAACCGTGGTGATGTCGATGGTCGGAGGGCAGACGAGCACCTCGACGCCAGCCGGAACCTCGGGCAGAGCCTGAGCCAGCTCGTCGGCGAGCTTGGCGGCCTCGGCGACGTCGTTGTTCATCTTCCAGTTACCAGCGATAAGAAGGGTGCGATTAGGCATCGAGAAGCGCCTCCACTCCGGGCAGGGCCTTACCCTCGACGAGCTCCATGGAAGCGCCACCACCGGTGGAGATCCAGCTCATCTTGTCGGCCAGGTTGAACTTGTTGACAGCTGCGACAGAGTCACCACCGCCGATGATCGAGGTGCAGTCAGCCTCGGCGAGAGCCTCGGCGATAGCCTGGGTGCCGTGAGCAAAGTTGTCAAACTCGAAGACGCCCATGGGGCCGTTCCAGAACACGGTCTTGGCTCCCTTGACAGCCTCGGCATAGAGCTCCTCGGTCTTGGGACCGATGTCCATACCCTCACGATCGTCGGGGATAGCGTCGGAAGCAACAACCTCGGGGACAGCGTCCTCGCCAAAGTGATCGGCAACGCGGTTGTCGATGGGGAGCAGGATCTTGACACCCTTCTCCTCGGCCTTCTTGAGCATCTCGCCGGCGCGCTCGACCCAGTCCTCTTCCTTGAGGGACTGACCAACGGACAGGCCCTGAGCCAGGAAGAAGGTGTAGGCCATGCCGCCACCGATGATCAGGGTGTCAGCGGAGTCGATGAGGTGATCGAGAACGCCGATCTTGGAGGAAACCTTGGAACCACCGACGATGGCGACGAAGGGACGCTCGGGCTCGGCGAAGATGCCGGTCAGCGTGTCGACCTCCTTCTCGAGAAGGAAGCCGGCGACGGCGGGCAGATAAGCGGCGGGGCCCACGACGGAACCCTGGGCGCGGTGAGCGGTGCCGAAGGCATCGAGAACGAAGACGTCACCATAGGAAGCGAGCTTCTTGGCGATCTCGGGATCGTTCTTCTTCTCACGCTTGTCAAAACGGACGTTCTCGAGAACGAGAACCTTGCCCGGCTCGACGGCGGCGACAGCCTCAGCAGCCTTCTCGCCGTAGGTGTCAGCGACAAAGGCAACGTCGAGACCAGAGAGCTCAGCGAGCTTCTTGGCGACGGGCTCGAGGGACAGCTCGGGCTGGAAGCCGGTGCCCTCGGGACGGCCGAGGTGGCTCATGAGGATGACGCGAGCGTTGTGCTCAACGAGGTAGTTGATGGTGGGCAGGGCAGCCTTGATACGGGTGGTGTCGCCAACGACGCCATCCTTGATAGGCACGTTAAAGTCAACGCGGACGAGAACGCGCTTTCCGTCGACATCGATGTCGCGGACGGTCTTCTTGGTAAAGGCCATGTTTGCTTCTACCTTTCGTACGTGTCTGCCTCCCATTACGGCAGACGATTTCTTATAAAAAGGGCGCGACCCTAGGGTGTAAGCCCTATAAGGCCGCGCCCTTCTTTAGACGCTCAACGAGCTATTCGCTAAAAGCTAAATTAAGCAACGAACTTCTCGAAGTACTTGATGGTGCGGACCATCTGAGAGGTGTAGGAGTTCTCGTTGTCGTACCAAGAGGTGACCTGAACGAGGGTCTGGCCGTTGCCGAGGTCAGAGCACATGGTCTGAGTGGCGTCGAAGATGGAGCCGTGGGTCTCGCCGACGATGTCGCGGGAGACGATCTGGTCCTCGTTGTAGGCGAAGGTCTCGGGGATGGTCTCGGCGTAGGCCTTCATGGCAGCGTTGACCTCGTCGACGGTGACCTTCTTGTCAACGACGGCGTAGAGGGTGGTCAGCGAGCCGGTCGGCGTCGGGACGCGCTGGGCGGCACCGATGAGCTTGCCGTTGAGCTCGGGGAGAACCAGGCCGATGGCCTTGGCAGCGCCCGTGGTGTTCGGGACGATGTTCTCGGAGCAGGCGCGGGAGCGACGGAAGTTGCCCTTGCGCTGCGGGCCGTCGAGCGGCATCTGGTCGCCGGTGAAGGCGTGGATGGTGGTCATGATGCCGGACACGATGGGAGCGAAGTCGTTCAGACCCTTGGCCATCGGGGCGAGGCAGTTGGTGGTGCAGGAAGCAGCGGAGATGATGTTGTCCTCAGCGGTCAGCGTCTCATGGTTGACGTTGTACACGATGGTGGGCAGATCGCTGCCGGCCGGAGCGGAGATGACGACCTTCTTGGCGCCAGCGTTGATGTGGGCCTGAGCCTTAGCCTTGCTGGTGTAAAAGCCGGTGCACTCGAGAACGACGTCGACGTCGAGGTCGCCCCAAGGCAGGTTGTTGGCGTCGGCCTCCTTGTAGATCTTGATCTCCTTGCCGTCAACGGTGATGGAATCCTCGCCAGCAACGACCTCGTGATCGCGAGCGTAGTTGCCCTGCGTGGAGTCGTACTTCAGCAGGTAAGCGAGCATATCGGGAGAGGTGAGGTCGTTGATAGCGACGATCTCGGAGCCCTCATGACCGAACATCTGACGGAAAGCCAGACGACCGATGCGACCGAAGCCGTT
This sequence comes from uncultured Collinsella sp., assembly GCA_905207495.1. GTDB lineage: Bacteria > Actinomycetota > Coriobacteriia > Coriobacteriales > Coriobacteriaceae > Collinsella. The sequence continues at coordinate 17,671 of CAJLLN010000003.1, forward strand.
AATAGCAACCTTTACTGCCATTGTGTCTCCTTTCGTAAGGCCCCCGCGAGCTACAGCGCCCGCCGTTGAGGCCCACAAACTAACCACTCGCCTAATATACCTTTTTTTTGACTTGAATTTCACGAGAATGCTCGAAATTGAAAATCAAATTTACGTTAAAACGTTTTAAAGACTAAAATAGCAGCTAAATCCGTATATAAGTCGATACTTCAAACTACCTGTTTGCTTCAATGAGCTTTTCAAGCCGTAAAACACGATGGTACAGGGCAGACTTCGACAAGGGAGGGTCAGCCATCTCCCCCAAATCACGCAGCGACAGATCGGGATAGAGCTCGCGCAGGTCGCAAAAGACCGCCAAGGCATCCGGAAGCGCATCACGAAGGCCACGCTGCTCGAGCTCATCGATAAGCGCAAGCTGATGTTGGGCGGCACCGGCGCTTCTGGTCTGGTTGGCGAGCTCGGCGTTCACGCGACGGTTCACATCGTTCTTAACCAACTTGACCGCGCGCGCCTCCTCAATCTCGGCAACGCTGCGCTTGGCGCCAATCAGCTTTAATAGATGCTCGATTTCCTCGGCGCTCTTAATGTACACGGCATATGACCCCCGCCGTGCATTAACACGAGCATGGACCCCAATCTGCTCCAACAGATCGCAAAGCCCCTTGGCATATTGCTCGCCCTGCACAGCGATCTCCAAATGAAAATCGCCGCGTGGATCGGCCACGAAGCCGCCCGCGATGAGCGCGCCGCGGATATAGGCAAGTCTACAGCAAGGACGGGCAACGATATGTCGGGGTACGCCGGTGACAAGTCCTCCCCTACGGTCGAGGATACCCAGCAGAACCAAGGCCTTATCCAGGTCTGGCTGATCAGGCAAGGTGATGAGGTAGTTTCGAACCTTATGCAATACAGATTTACGGACGGTGAACTCCGTTTTGAGCTTAAGGATACGATGCGTCAGCGTGATCATCGTGCGCGCGACGGCTCCCGTCTCAGTCGCAACCGTCAAACGATACCGCCCAGAGCCGGTAAGCGAGAGCGTACCGCTCACGCGCGTGAGGGCGGCAAGCGTCGACAAGTCGCAGTATTCACATTCGGGTTCGCAGCGCGCAAGCTCGTCGCGCACCTCAGCGGTAAACGACATGCAGGCCTATGCCTTCGTGTTGGCGCGCGACAGGTCGCGGTGGGAGATGCTCACATGATACTGAGCGCCTTCCAGGTAACGGGCCGTGGCCTCGGCAATGGCAACGCTGCGGTGCTGGCCGCCCGTGCAGCCGATGGCGATAGAAAGCTGCGGCTTACCCTCCGCAATATAGCCCGGCATCACCGTATCGAGCAGCTGTGTCCAAGCCTTCCAAAACTCCTGCGTCTTGGGATGGTCCAGAACAAAATCGGAGACCTTTTTATCGAGACCGGTCATCGTGCGCATCTCGGGATCGTAGAACGGATTGGGCAGGAAGCGGACGTCGATCATAATGTCCGCCTCGACGGGCATGCCGTGCTTAAAGCCAAACGAGAACACGTGGACGTCCATGAGCTGCTGGTCGGACAGCTCGGAAAATGCCATACGTAGCTTGTTGCGCAGCGCAGAGGTGCGCAGACGGCTCGTGTCGATAATCATATCGGCTCGGTCACGCACGCCCTGCAGCTGAAGACGCTCGCGCTGAATGGCATCGGCCGTAGTCTCCCCCGGCTTGGCAATGGGATGACGGCGGCGATTTTCGCTGTAGCGACGAATCAGCACCTCGTCAGAAGCCTCCAGGAACACGATGTCGCAGCTCATCTCGCGCTCTTCGAGCGCGGCGACCGCATCGAGCAGCTCGTCAAACAGTCCCTGGCTACGCAAATCGCAGGTGACGGCGAGATGCCTGCCCACGCCCGTATTGATGCCGACGAGCTCGGCAAGCTGGGCGATGAGACGCGGAGGCAGGTTATCGATGCAAAAATAGCCCATGTCCTCGAACACGTGCATGGCCTGTGTGCGGCCTGATCCGGACATTCCGGTGATGATGACGATATCGGGGATGCGCTCCGAGCGCTCCGCCGCATCCATGGCATCTCCCTTTTGCATGTGTTGCCTCCCGAAAACAAGCGCGGGACCCAGCAACCCGGATCCCGCGCGGTCAATTGCCTATATTGAGTATACCGCCCCGAGCGGATACGAGGCCTGTCTTACGCCTCAAGCGCAGCCTTGAACCAACTCGTAATACTCGTGGGGTGCGTGATGGCGGTGCCGACGACAACGGCCCAGGCGCCAGCATCGATCGCGGCGCGAGCCTCCTCGGGCGTGTGCACGCGGCCCTCGCAGATGATGGGAAGACCGGGGAATTCCTCGGTCGCCTGACGCAGGAGCGGCAGATCGGGACCGTCGGCCATGGTGCAATCGATAGCGGCAACACCATGAGACAGCGTGGTGGACACCAGGTCGAAGCCCATGTCGACAGCACGACGAATATCCTCGATGGTGGCACAGTCGGCCATCAGGAGCACGCCCTCCTCATGCAGCGGACGGAAAGTATCCTCGACGGTCTTGCCGTCGGGACGCGGACGATCGGTGGCGTCGATCGCCACGATATCGGCACCCGCAGCAACGCAGGCGCGAGCGTGGCGCAGCGTCGGCGTGATGTAAACGCCCTCGTGCCCATCCTTCCACAGGCCGATAACAGGAACCTCACAGCGACCCTTAATGGCGGCAATGTCGGCAAGGCCCTGGCAGCGAATGGCGGCGGCGCCACCGAGCTCGCAAGCGCGAGACATTTGAGCCATGGTCTCGGGCGTACGAAGCGGCTCGCCCATATACGCCTGAACGCTCACGACGAGCTTGCCCTTCAGGGATTGAATCAAAGGATCGACGGTCATAAGGCTGTAACCTTTCTCGGAACAGCCTCCCGAGGCGTGTTGTCTCGGGAGGCTCCTACAGAAGATACGTTTACTTCAACGAGGCAAGAAGATGCTCAGCGGCACCGATGAGCGGAGCATCGCCCTCCAGAGAACCGATGAGGATCGGCGTGTCCTGAAGCGGATCGAGCGCCTGGCTGGCATAGCCCTCGTGCACCGAATCCTTCCACGTCTGCGAACGCCAATCGGGACCTTGGTGAATCACGCCGCCCGAAAGCACGATGACCTCTGGGTCCAGGATGTTAGCGAGCGAGCCCAAGCTGGCCCCCAGCGCAAAGCCGGCGTCATGGATAACCTCGGTCGCCTTTGCGTCGCCCGCACGGCACAGGTCGTTCACATCGCGACCGACCGAAGGACGGCTGGGGTCGACGCGACCAAAGCGCTCATCGTACATACGACCAATGGAAGTGCCCGAAGCAACCGACTCAAGATGGCCGGAACGCCCGCAGGCGCAGGGAATGCCGGCGGCAGCCGAGCACTCGATGTGGCCCATATGGCCGGCAGCACCATGGAAGCCCTGCATCACGCGGCCGTTCTCGACATATGCGCCGCCGATGCCCGTGCCGATGCCCAGGCACAAGACGGAGAACTTGCCCTTGCCGACGCCCCAGTGGGCCTCGCCCAGAGCATGAGCCTGCACGTCGCCCACAACGGCAACGGGGAGACCAAGGTCCTCGCGCAGACGCGGCCCCAACTGAACGCCGGACCAGCCGGGCATGATCTCGTTGGCATACGCGATGGCGCCCGTCTTGGGATCGACGACGCCGGCGGCACCAATGCCGACGCCAAGGACCTCGACATCGGGATTCGCCTCGAGAGCAGCCTTGATGGACGCCTCGATACGCTGGAAGACGGCCTCGCCGCCCTCTTGGGCCTCGGTGGGAACCTCGGCCTCAAAAACGGGATGGGGCACACTACCGTCAGCCGGGTACTCCATGATGGCAGTCGCGATCTTAGTTCCGCCGATATCGACAGAGCAGACGTACTTGTTCTCCATGTCGTTCTCCTTAGGAGATAAAAACAACTACAGGAAATGAAGGCGGTGTTATCGCCGCAGCATGATAAAGGTTTCCCAGGTGCCCGAGGTAGGGGTGAAAGTGGTCGGGCGTTGACCTAATGGGTCACGCCCGGCCACTTGAGCCCCAAGATCGGGTGCCTGGGGAAGCTTTACAGGAGACCGTTGTCCTGGAGGACCTTCTTAATCGCCTCGACGTTCTCGCCGGTCATGGCCTTCACCGGGCGCGGCATGGTCGGGCTGTCGAAGATGCCCATGAGGTTCATAGCGGTCTTGAAGGCACCGACGCCACCGGCATAGCCCTGGACGCCCGAGGTGACATCCCAGATGTGCGAAATCTCATTGAGGCGGTCCTGCTCGGCCTTGACGGTAGCCCAGTCACCAGCCTGAGCGGCCTTCCACTGACGCACGTAGCCCTCGGGCTCAACGTTGGCGAGACCCGGGACGGAACCGTCGGCGCCACCGAGGTAGGCGCCGTCGACAACAACCTCGTGACCGGTGAGAATGCTCATCGGATGGCCGTTCTTCTCGTTCTCCTGAACGAGGTAGCGGAACGAGATGTCATCACCCGAGGAATCCTTGACGCCGGCCAGAACGCCCTCGGCGCCGAGCTTGGCAAGGAGCTTCCAGGGGAGCTTGGTGTGAACGCAGACGGGAATGTCATAGGCAAAGATGGGCAGGTCGAGCTCCTCGTGCAGGATGCGGAAGTGCTCCTCAACCTCGGTCATGCCCTGCAGGGCATAGAACGGGCAGGTGGCGACAAGCGCATCGGCGCCCAGCTCCTGAGCGACCTTGCCGTGCTCGATCATGCGCTCGGTCTCGGTGTCGATGATGCCGACCAGAACGGGAACACGGTGGTCGACGATACGAACGGCCTCGGCGATAATCTGGCGACGGCGCTCGTCGGTGGAGAAGACGACCTCGCCCGAGGATCCCAAGAAGAACAGGCCATCGACGCCGGCATCGATCATGCGGTTGATGCTGCGCTCAAAGGAGACAACATCGAGCTGGTGGTCTTCGGTATCGGGAACAACGACGGGAGGGATAACGCCGGTGAATTTCTGAGTTGCCACAAGAATCTCCTTAGTTGTCTGGCGGGCAGCCCTATGCCGCCCACTCTTGTTGGCAGTGTCCAGGCCGTCTAGGCCAAAGAACACGGGTAGAACGTTTGGTTAAAGAAGTCGACGACTTCGTTTTCGAACGCATTGATGCGCTCGTGAGCGTATTTTGCATAGATGATATGCCTCCGGTCACACTCAAGACCGTTGAATACGGCAAACTGATCCTTGGGATCGCTCACGGTATCCATAAGCGATGTGCCCATGAGCACCGATCCGCGCACCCGAGGCGACAGCGCCTCGAGGCCGCCAGGAAGCGGATTGGCAACCGCCGTGTAGGCGAGGCCCCGCTCGTCCAGAGCAGAAACCGCCAGCGCGACTCCGCCGCCAAGACCCTCGCCCCATGCAAAGATGCGGTCGGGGTCCATGCCATCAAGATTGCGCGCCACCTTCGTCAGCGCGCAACCCCAACGGACGCGCTCGACAAAAGCGGGCGAAGAAATCCCCCGCTGCAGGTCGTCGGCACCAGCAACATCGTCATCCAGCGCAAGGACGGCATACCCCATGGCGGCAAATCTCGTCATGTGATGCCAGCCGCGCACAGGCCGATCGATGTCGTGGAACATCAGACACAACGGCACGCGCTCAGATACTCGGGCACGACCGACAGGCTCGATCAAACGAGCGTGAATCGCATCGTCACCGAGCTCAAAGGAGACCTCCGAGTAACGGGCACAGGGGTTAACAAAGTCAATCGCCGTAATGGCCAGGCCTTGAATCTCAAGATTCGAAGCGCATGTCTCTAAATCGGAAACATCTGCTTGGACATCACCGCGCCAGCCTCGATATTCTGCGAGCCTTGACGAAACCGTTCCAGGAATTCCCACGAGCCCGGGGACAATCAGCTCATTGACATTGCTCTCGCACTTAGACATGAGCCTCCCCTCCCTTACAGAAAAACGGAATGATCAGATCGTCAAAATCCTGAATCTCCTCGTGGCCAAAGCCTTCAAAGAACTCATGACGCTTTTCGCAGGTCAGGTTGTTATAGACCGCAAACTGCGTCGCTGGCGGACAGACGATATCGGCTGTGCCAGTGCCAAACAGCACGGGGCATTTGACCATAGGGGCAAAGTTCTTGGAATCGAAGTACGCGAGCTTGGCATAGGCTTCGTCAATACGAGTCGAGTCCTCGTCAAACCAGCGAGACCAATAGCGCAGGCCCTCGTAGGCAATGTCGTCGGCATCCAAATCCCAGACCAGGCGGAAATCTGACAGGAAGGGATAGAGGATGGCGGCACGATTGATAAGCTCGCTGTTAAGCGCACAGGTCGCAATGCCCAAACCGCCGCCCTGCGACGCGCCGTTCACAAACACACGCGCAAGATCGATGCCCTCGAGCTCGCGAACGATGCGGCACAGGATGCGAATATCTTGGTGCAAGCGGACATAGTAGAGGTTGGCCGGGTCGCCGTCGATACCGGCGACGATATGACCGGCAACCGTTGTGCCCTCAAATCCACCAATGTCCTCGGAGGGACCTCCTTGGCCGGGGCAGTCGAGGGCGATGAGTGCCATGCCCATGCCCGCAAACGACGCCTGCTCAAACCAGCTGCGGCTTGCACCCGGATACCCATGGAACTGAAGTACCAATGGCACGGGCTCGTCCGAGACGGGTTTAAGGTATTTGGCATGCAGGCGCGCGCCACACATGCCGGTATACCAGAGGTCGAAAAGCTGGCAGGTCGCGGCATCGGCGACCGATGCCGTCTCGATCGCATAGTCAAGCCCGACGGCGTCGGCCTCAGCCATGCGATCCTTCCAAAAGAGATCGAAATCTGATGGACGGGGCATGGCGCCTCGGTATTCACCAAATTGATGTTGTAGCTCCTGAGCACTTGGCATGGCTCGTGAACCCAACCTTTCGAAATCGCAACGGAGGTGCGCCCGGCAAGGGAACCGGGCGCACGGGAGGGAAAGCGAGGCTACTCGCCGAGCTTGGGATGCAGCAGCGACGGCGCAGCGCCGAGCAGCATCTTGGTGTAGGGGTCCTGGGGGTGCTGGAAGACCTGCTTGGCCTCGCCCCGCTCGACGATCCTGCCACCATTCATAACGATGATGTCGTCAGAGATATAGCGGACCGTCTGGATGTCATGGCTGATGAACACCATGGCCAGGCCGAGCTCCTTCTTAAGGTCGGTCAACAGGTTCAGAATCTGTGCGCGGACCGAAACGTCCAGAGCCGAGGTGGGCTCGTCGGCGATGATGGCATCGGGGTTCAGCGATAGGGCACGGGCAATTGCGACGCGCTGACGCTGGCCGCCCGAAAGCTGACCGGGAAGAACCTCGGCGGCGGAGCTGGGCAGACCGGTGAGCTCCAGGAGCTCCTTGACGCGCTTCTCCTGCTCGGCCTCGGTACCCAGGTTGTGGACGCGCATGGGGTCGAGCAGCTGCTCGCGAACGACCATGCGGGGATTGAGCGCCGTGGCCGGGTTCTGGAACACGACTGAGATGACGCGACCCATGTGGCGACGGTCCTCGGCGGTACGTTTGGTAACGTCCTTGCCCTTAAAGTAGACCTTGCCGCTCGTGGGGGCCTGCAGGCCGCACATGACGTTGGCGGTGGTGGACTTACCGCAACCGGACTCGCCGACGATGCCGATCGTCTGACCGGGCATGAGCTTAATCGTTACACCCTGGACGGCGTGAACCAGGTTGGGGTGCAGAATCGAGCCGGTACGGGTCCTAAAGGTGACGTGGACGTCATCAAGGAAGATGATCGGCTCGACGCCGTTGACTGCGGTCTCGCTCATCTACATCACCTCCGCGTGAGGGGTCAAACCATTTGCCTTGAGCACCTCGTCGGGGAGCTCGGAATAGAAGTGCTCGGTACCGGGCACGCGCTTGAAGACCGGACGGGTGTCCAAGCCAATACGCGGATGGCTCGAGCGGGGCGCGAAGCGATCGCCCTTGGGGAAATCGCGCGGACTCGGAACGGCGCCGGGCACCTGGTGCAGGCGACCCGAACCGCTCTCGATGGACAGAACGGAACCCAGAAGACCGCGGGTGTACTCGTGGATCGGGTTGGTGAGCAGCTCCTTGGTGGGTGCCTGCTCGATAACCTGGCCGGCGTACATAACCGTGATGTTATGGGCAACCTCGGCGACCAGAGCCAGGTCATGCGAAACGAAGATCATGGCAAAGCCGAGCTTGGCCTGAAGATCGTTGAGCAGCTTGATAACCTGCTTCTGAACGGTAACGTCCAGAGCGGTCGTGGGCTCGTCGCAGATGACCAGCTTGGGGTCGCGGGTAAGGGCCATAGCGATCAGGACACGCTGACGCTGGCCGCCGGAAAGCTCGTGCGGATAGCTCTCGAGCGTGCGCTTGGGATCGAGGCCGACGAGCTCCAGGAGCTCCTCGGCGCTGCGGGTTCCGCCGCGCTTGGTGAGCTGCTTCATCTGGGCAGAGATGAGCATGGAGGGGTTGAGCGAGGACAGGGCGTCCTGATAGACCATAGCGATATCGGTACCGCGCAGGCCGAACCACTCCTTCTTGCTCATCTTGAGCAGGTCACGGCCCTCCCAGAGGACCTCGCCGGAAAGGTGCTCGTCCTCATCGGTCAGGCCCATGATGGCCAGCGTGGTGATGGACTTACCGCAACCGGACTCGCCCACCAGGCCCATGGTCTGACCAGGACGGACGTCAAAGTTGACATGGTCGACGACGTTGATATCACCGTGATGCTCAAACTGGATGCAGAAGTCACGGACCGAGAGAATCGGCTCAACGGACTCGTCGGGCACATGGCGATCGTCACGCTTGAGCTCGACATCGCGCAGGGCGCCAAGGCGAGCGGAGAGGGACTGGGCCTGCTCCTTGTAGGCGCGAACGGGGTCGGAGACCAGCAGGTCGGCCTCGCGACGCTTGGAGGAATCGGTCGGATCCAGGGCGGCGGAGGGAGCAGCGGCCATAGCGTCGGTAATGCCCTCGGAGAGGATGTTGAGCGCCAGGCAGGTGATCATGATGGCCAGGCCCGGGAACAGCGCCTGCCACCAACGGCCAGCGAGCACGCCGCCGCGGGCGTCGGCGAGGATGTTGCCCCAGGTAGCGGTGGGCTCCTGGATACCAGCGCCGATGAAGGTCAGCGAGGCCTCGAAGATGATGGCGTCGGCGACCAGGGTAACGGTAAAGACCATGATCGGGGCGATGCAGTTACGCAGAACATGCTTGATCAAAATCCACGGAGCCTTGGCGCCGGAAACGATGACCGCGCGGACATAGTCCTCGCCGTACTCGGACACGATGTTGGCGCGTACGATACGGGCAATCTGCGGAGTGTACATAAAGCCGATGGCGAAGATGATCGACGGCACGGAGTTGCCCAGGATGGAGACGAAGACGGCCGCGAGGGCGATGCCCGGGATGGACATGATGATGTCCAGGATACGCATGATCGTCTCGGAGACGGCCTTGCGCGAAACCGCTGCAAGGGCGCCCACGACTGAGCCGCAGACCAGAGCCATGGCAGTGGCGCCAAAGCCGATGATCAGCGAGTAACGACCACCGTAGAGCATACGCGACAGAATGTCGCGACCCTTATCGTCGGTACCGAAGATAAATCCGTTGCCGGGAGCCTGGCGAGCCGTAAAGATCTCGACCGGGCTATAGGGGGCAAGAAGGGGCGCCAGGATCGCAGTCAGGGCGACCAGCACCAGCACGACGGCGGCAATCTTAGAAGACAGCGTCATCTTCTTCCAGCCACCGAGCTTGAGCCCCTTGGAGGCAGCCTTCTCGAGCTGCTCGGTTTGCTTCTCTCGAATCTTTACCATAATCTACACCGTCCTGATGCGCGGGTTGATGAGCAGGTAGAGCATGTCAACCACGATGTTGATGATGATGAAGGCAAGAGCAACGACGATAACGACGCCCTGAACCAGGTTCGCCTCGTTGCCCTGAACGCCCTGCAGAATCGCGGTGCCCATGCCGGGGAGGTTGAAGATAACCTCGATGACGACGGCGCCGCCCATGAGGTAACCGATCTTAAGACCGAGGGTGGTGACCGGGGTGATCAGCGCATTGCGAAGAACGTTGATGCCGACGACGACCTTCTCGGGAACGCCGGCGCCGCGAGCCATACGGACATAATCCTTGTCGAGCTCCTCGACCATGGCGGTACGCACGATACGAGTCATCTGGCCCGTCAGCGGAAATGCCAAGGCGATGGCGGGCATGATCATACGTCCCAGATAGCCAACCGGATTCGTGGTGAAGTGAGGCAGTGCACCCGATGCCGGGAGCACCTTAAGGTAGGAAGAGAACAGCAGGATCAACAAAACGGCAAGCCAGAACGACGGGGTTGCCAAGCCGGCGATGGAAAAGACGCGGATCACTTGGTCCGGCCATTTGTCGCGATACAGTGCCGCGATGACGCCGAGCAAAAACGAAACGACCGCACCGATGGCAAGACCGATGAAGGTCAACTGCATCGTGACGGGCAGGGCCGTGGAGATGCGCTTGGCAACGGAGTTGCGAGCAGCACCATAGGTGCCCATGTCGCCATGGATCAGATCGCCCATATAGCGCACGTAGCGCACGGGCCAGGGGTCGTCCAGACCATACTTCTCATGGTACTCAGCAACCGCCTCGGGCGAGGCACCGTCACCCAACGCCGTGTAGGCGGGGTCGGTCTTGGAGAACGACATAAGGAAGAACACCAGGACGGTGACGCCCAATGCCATGATCGGCAGCGCCACAAGACGCCTTCCAATCAAACGTAGCAAGTTGTTCACGTTCTCTCCCCTTTCTTTTGTCGGTAGGACCAACTGGTATATGAGTACGGATACTCATTACAAGACCCGAGCGACATCGTTGCCGCCCGGGTCTTTGTTTCAACTATGAGGATACGGTCCCAACGACCGACATCCTGCATACAGACTCAAGCGAGTCTTACGCCTTGACGGTCGCAACGCCCCTGAAGGACATGCTCGTCGTGCCGATGCCCTTGAAGCCATCGAGGGCCTCGCCGTTGGGCGCAGTGGACGGATCGTCCCAGGAAGCGGAGACGGTCTTGACGTGGACAACGGGGTACAGAACTGCGTTGTCGGCAATGATGTCGAAGCACTCGTTCCACTTCTTCTGCTGCTCGTCGCCCTCGGCGGCAAGAGCCTCGTCCATGAGACTGTGGAGCTTCTGCCACTCAGCGGACTCCTTCCACGGGCAACGGGTCTGCATCCAGACGTTGTCGCCGTACCACCAGTTGAGCAGCAGGTCGGGGTCGGCGCCGAAGCAGGAAGGATCGCCAGGGGCAAGGAGGATATCGTAGGCCTCGCCGCCGTCGATGGCAGCGTAGGTGGCCGGCGAGGTATCGGTCTGGATGGTCACATCGAAGCCGAGAGCGTCGAGGTCATTCTTGACCTGGGCGGCCATGCCCTTAATCTGCTCGTTGTCGGTGGTGCGCAGGGTGATGGCACCCGGGGTGATGCCAGACTCCTCGATGAGCTTCTTAGCCTTCTTGGCGTCGGTCTTGTACACCGTGGAAGCCTCATGATAGTTGGTGAAGCTCTTGGGCAGGTAGCAGCTGGCAGCGGTGGCAAGGCCGGCGAAGGTGTTGCTGACCATCTTCTCGGTGTCGAGCGCATACATGACAGCCTGACGGACCTTGACGTTGTTCCAAGGCTCCTTGGCGACGTTGAACATGATGAAGCGGGTGCCAAAACCCTGAACGTTATCGATCTTGCAGCCGGCGCTCTCGAGCTGGTCGACGGCGTCAGCGGTAACGAGCTCCATAACGAGCGTGGAGCCCTCCTGCTGAGCGGTAACGCGAGCGGTGGGGTCGGTCAGGATGCTGTACTGGATCTTCTTATCCTCGGCAGCATACTCACCGTTGTACTCGGGGTTGGGAACCAGGGTGATCTCGGTATCGGAGATAGAGTCGTACATCCAGGGGCCGGAGCCGATCGGCTGCTTGGCGCGATCCTCCTCGGTCTGGGTGGCCGGGGTAACGCGGACGATGGCCAGACGATCCTTGAGCAGGGAGAAGTTGGGGACCTTGGTCTTGACCGTCACGGTGCTGGCGTCCTTGGCCTCGATGGACTCGAAGGGCTGGAAGAACGGAGCATAGGTAGCGGAAGCGGCGCAAGCGGTGTAGGAGGCAACGACATCGTCAGCGGTGACCTCGGTGCCATCGGAGAACTTGGCGCCCTTGCGGATGGTGACCTCGAAAGTGGTGTCGTCCACAGACTTGGGATCGTCGGTGGCGAGCTCGTTGAAGGTGCTGTAGTCGTGGTAATCGATGCCGTAGAGGCCCTCGACGACGTGCCAGTTAGCACCCAGGCCCACAGCGGAGCCGGTGCTAGCGGGATCGAAGCTGGACGGAGCGTAAGCGGAACCAGCGGTGATCACGCCGCCGCCACGGTTGGCGGAATCGGTGGAGCCGGAAGCGGAACCCTCGTCGCTAGAGCTGCCACCGCAGCCGGTGAGACCAAGCCCTGCGACAGCAGCGACGCTGCCGGTGAGGCCGAGGAACGAACGCCTGGACATACCCTTGTTGATGATGGCCATGTCTTCTCCTATCAATAGAGAATCTTACTCGGGAGCACCTAGACGTGCCCCCGCGCAACTTGCGGACGATATATACCTTACCTACCGACGAACCCAACTGAGGTGCCGCGCTCGGCGACCGATACATACATACGCTTGAACGGTATTTACTACCGTTCACCGAATTCGTTGACAAACGATTCGCCAGACAGTATGTATCGGCGAGGTGAGATATCAGTCTTCGTCAACCCGCAGGATAGCAGGGTTGTTCACCATGACTAGTCAAACGTTTTAGCGTTAATAAAACCCGAAACCAGCAGGCAATCATGGCGAAATAAATGGTTGAAAATCACGCAATCATGTATATCAGTAGTTTAGGCTCGTGTTTAGCTATCGGAATGGCCAGCCGCCGCCTCGGCGCGCTCGGCATTCCACGCAACGAGCGCATCGTGGACCGCCTTGGCAACATCGGCAGGTATGCCGCGAACTTCCGCGATCTCTTGCTCGCTCGCCGCGCGCAAACGCTTCATCGAGCCAAAATGGCGCATAAGGGCACGTTTTCTGGTGGGTCCCACGCCTGGAACGTCATCGAGTACCGAAACCGTCATGGCTTTATCACGCAACTCACGATGGAATGTGATTGCAAAACGGTGCGATTCATCGCGCACCTGTTTAATTAGATAGAGCGACGCGGACCCGGTCGGAAGCACGACGGGAGTCTCGTCCCAAGGCACGAAAACCTCCTCATCGGCCTTTGCCAAGCCACAAACTGGTATATCGAGCCCAAGAGCCTCAAGTTGCTTGATCGCAGCGGTCAATTGCGGCTTACCGCCATCGACAACGAGCAAATCGGGGCGCGAGCCAAAGCGCTCGTCGGCCATGCGCTCGGGAGCATAGCGTCGTCCCAAAACCTCGGACATCGACACGAAGTCGTTTGCCTCGTCCAATTCGGCCTGAATTTTAAAACGACGGTACTGGCTCTTGTCGGCGCGCCCGTTGGTAAACACCACCATCGAGGCGACCGTAAAGGTGCCATGCAGTGTAGAGATATCGAAGCACTCGATACGCAACGGCGGCGATGGCAGCGCCAACGCACTTTCGAGCTCCAGGAGCGCTTGATTGGTGCGGTCGTCAGCGTACCCCGTTCGCATCATGTAGCGCATGAGGGCATGGCGCGCATTTTTGGATGCCATATCGAGCAAACGGTGCTTTTCGCCACGCTGCGGCCTATGGAGATGGCAGGAACGCTCGCGCTTGCCTGCAAGCCACTCCCCCAGCGCCTCCGCATCCTCAAGCTCGACGGAAAGGTTGACCTCAGCTGGAATATCAGCCGTCTCGTCGTAATAGCGCTTAAGAAAGCCCGACTGGAGCTCGTCCTCGTCAACATCAAGACCCTTGTCGAGAATGAACTCGCAGGTGCGAACTGTTCGGCCCTCACGCACGACAAAGACGCAAGCGGCAGAGATGGTCTCCTCGCGATAGAAACCGATGACATCGATATCGACACTGGAGGGAAAAACGACTTGCTGACGGTCGTCCAGACCCCTGATGACCTCCAAACGACGTTTGACGCGTGCCGCGCGCTCAAAGTCGAGCGCCTCGGCGGCATCCGTCATCTCGGAGGTCAGCTCATCGACGACATCCTTGCGATGGCCCGACAAAAAGCGCTCGACACGCTTGACGTTCTTGGCATAGTCTGCCGGGGAAATCGCGCCGACACACGCACCCGGGCCGCGCCCGACATGGTAGTCAAAGCAGGGACGCCCGTTTTGTGCGCAAATCATATTGACGATGTCTTCCTCGCCCTTGTGGGACTCGATGGTACGGCGACAACGACGCCACTCCGCACAGGATGCAGAGCAGATGGGGATAACCTTGCGCAGCGTATCTATCGTCTCACGTGCCGCACGGCTATCGGTATAGGGTCCAAAATAGCGCGTTCCCGGCTTATGACGCTCACGTGTGTATTTGATAGCGGGATACAGGTCGCCCTTTGTAATGGCGATAAAGGGGTAGCTCTTGTCATCCTTGAGGTCGACGTTAAAGTACGGATGGTACTGACCAATCAAATTGCGTTCGAGCACCAACGCCTCGTGCTCGGTCTCCACCACGATATAGTCAAAGCTCGCCACCAGCTGCATCATCAGCGGGATCTTTTGACGCTCATCCTGCAGTGTCACGTATTGACGCATGCGGGCGCGCAGGTTTTTCGCCTTGCCCACGTAGATGACATCGCCCTTGGCATCCTTCCAAAGGTAGCATCCGGGCTGTGTGGGAACGCGCGAAACCTGCTCGGCAAGCGTTGGTATGTTGTCGTGACCGGCCACGCGCACCTACTTGCGACGAAGCAGCGCCGAGACCTCGGGCATCTTAAGGACGACGGCAAGGCCAAAGGTAACAGCAAGCGAGACGACACCCGCAACGCAAACGTAGCCAAGAGTAATCAGAATCGAGCCGCCAAGTGCCCCGACAAAGTGTTCAAGCGCCCACATGACGCCGGCGCCTGCGGCAGCACCTAGGCCACCGAGCAAAAGGCCAAAGAAACCGCCATGTAGGATAGATTTGACCTGAAGGCCACGCAGGCGACGACGCAGCCACCACAGCGAACAGCCGACCAAGATCACGTAGTCGACGACATACGAAAGCGCGATTGCCGGCATACCGAAGCCCAGCACAACGCCAAACAGCAGAACCGAGCCGGCCTGGCCGATGGCGGAATACAGGCAATAGCGGCTATAGGGCTTCATGTCGAGCAAGGCAGAGAAGCTCTTCTGCATCAATACGACCACGCCGTAGAGCGGCAGCGAGAACGCCAGGTAGACAAGGTACTCGGACACCAGCGTCACGCCGGATTCATCGAACTTGCCAGCACAGTAGATCATGTTGAGCGGACGCGCGAAGACAATCAGGTACAGCGCGAACGGAATCAGGAAGAACAGCATCTGGGCGACGCCACGCGAAATGCCCGTGCGAACGCTGTCGTAATCCTTCTCCTGTGCGTCGTGAGAGAGCTCGGTATAGAGCGCCGTCGAAAGCGAGGCAGCAATCAGCGCGTAGGGTAGCGTGTACCACAGGCGCGCATAGGCGATGACGGAAGGACCCGTCTCGGGCTGGACCACCAGCGCGGCAGCGTTGGTGATAGAAGTCGAGACAAACATGCACACCGTGGCGAGCAGCGTCGGGATACCGAGCGCAATCGTCTGGCGCAGCGCGGGGTCCTTAAAGTCGATATGGATATGGGGATGCACGCCGTGCTTGCCAAGCGCGGGAATCTGACATGCCATCTGAACAAAGACACCGAGGGTCGTACCGGCCGCAATCAAGATGATGCCGGCACGTTCGCCAAACTGTGCGGACACGGGCGCAAAACCCATAAAGCTCGCAATGACGATCACATTGTTGAGGACCGGGGCAAACGTCGACCAGAAGTAGTCGCGGTGTGCGTTGAGAACGCCCGAGAACACCGAGCCCAAACCATAAAACAGAATCTGGATGGCAAAGAAACGGAACATGAACGCAGCGGTATCCATGCTGCCGCCGTCACCCGAAAGGAACGATTGCGTCCAGATAAAGCCCGGGGCGAACACGGTCCCCAGCAACGAAATGCCACCCAGCACTAAAAGCAGAATGCCGAGCAGGTTGCCCACGTACTCGTTCGAGGCCTCGCGACCCTGCTCACGCCTCACGCCCATGTACACGGGCAAAAACGCCGTCACGAGCATGCCGCCCATCACGAGTTCGTAGAGCATATTGGGCAGGTTGTTGGCGACCTGATAGGAGGACGAGAGTAGCGACATGCCGATAGCGGCCGCCATTGCCCACGTGCGGATAAAACCGGTGACGCGAGACACGATGGTCAGGATGGTCATAAGCCCGGCGGAACGACCAACCGTGGAGTAGTCCGACGAGCCCATGTCGTCAATGTCATCTCGCGACGAAGAAGCTTCGGATGAGGGTGTCTGAGGCGCAGATTCTTTTGCAAAATGAGCTCCGCGCTTCAATTCTTCCTGCGGCATCGCTCAGTCCTCTCTCGTAATCGCGGCAACCGTCGCCCCGCAAAATGCAATTAAATCATCGGGTGCAAGCTCGAGCTGATAACCACGCTTGCCTCCCGAAATAAAAATGGTATCCCAAAGGACACACGTCTCATCAATGAGCGTCCGGTAGCGTTTTTTCATACCGACCGGGCTGCAGCCGCCGCGAACGTAGCCAGTCGCCGCAAGCAAATCCTTCACATGCATCATAACCAAGGACTTCTCCCCCGCGGCACGCGCGGCGGACTTTAGATCGAGCTCATCGGCAACAGGGATGCAGCACACGACATGGTCGTTGGACGGCGTCACGCAGACCAAGGTCTTAAATCCTTGACCGGGCTCCTCGCCAAGCTGCTCCGAAATCGCGACACCCAGGCCCACCGACTCATCACCATCGTCTTCGTACGTATGTAGAACATAGGAAATGCCGGCACTTTCCAGCTCGCGCATCGCATTGGTTTTTGGCGTCTTTACAGCCTTTGCCATGACATATCCTTTCCCTCGCATTCGGACGTAAGGATTAAGTATATGTCCAATTCGGCTGCATACGTCACTTCGGCACAGCAAGCGCCATCGAATCACAAGGAGTCGATGGCGCCCATAAACTGAATCGCCTATTTATTGAGCATCAAGTTGAGCCTGACGCTCCCGGTCACGCCTGAGCAACGGCGCCAAAAACTTGCCCGTATAACTCTGCGGACAGTCCGCAACCTGCTCCGGTGTACCCGAAACCACGACGGTTCCGCCGCCGTTACCGCCCTCGGGACCCATATCGATCAGGCGGTCGGCAACCTTGATGACATCAAGGTTGTGCTCAATCACCAGCACCGTGTTGCCCGCATCGACCAAGCGCTGCAGCACATCGAGCAGCTGGCGGACGTCCTCAAAATGAAGACCGGTCGTCGGCTCGTCCAAAATATAGAACGTCTTGCCCGTCTGGCGTCGATGAAGCTCCTTGGCGAGCTTCACACGCTGCGCCTCGCCGCCCGAGGGCGTCGTGGCGGGCTGGCCCAGGCTCACGTAGCCTAAGCCTACATCGTACAGCGTCTGGAGCTTGCGCTTAATCTGCGGGATATTCCCAAAGAAGGCCAGCGCCTCGGTGACGCTCATGTCGAGCACGTCCGAGATGGTCTTGCCACGGTAGGTGACCTCGAGTGTCTCGCGGTTGTAGCGTTTACCGCCGCAAACTTCGCAGGGAACGTAGATATCGGGAAGGAAGTGCATCTCGATCTTGATCTGCCCGTCGCCCTTGCACGCCTCACAGCGCCCGCCACTCACATTAAAGGAGAAACGACCCGGCGAGTAGCCGCGCGCCTTCGACTCCGGCGTACTCGCAAACAGCGCGCGAAGATCATCCCACAGGCCGATATAGGTAGCAGGGTTGGAACGCGGAGTGCGGCCAATCGGCGACTGGTCGATATCGATAACCTTATCGATACACTCGATGCCCTCGATTTTCTTATACGGACCCACGGGGCGCGTCGAGCGGTGAATGGCATTCGTAAGGGCAGGCGCAATGGTGTCGGTAACCAGGGAGCTCTTGCCCGATCCCGACACGCCGGTAACAACCGTAAGCGTACCAAACTCGATCTTGGCAGTAACGTTTTTGAGGTTGTTGGCTCGAGCGCCCGTAATTTTAAGGCAGCCGCGACCGGGCTTGCGCCGTTCATCAGGCACCCGGATCATTCGTTTGCCGGTCAGATAAGCGCCCGTCATCGACTCAGGACACGCCATGATATCGGCAGGG
>CAJLLN010000004.1:0-34768 GCA_905207495.1 uncultured Collinsella sp.
GCGTTCGAGCACGTCGAGCATCGAACCCGACGCGACCGCCGGTCCCGAGCTCGCGCCCCGTGCGCCCAAGCCCGTCCAGCGCAATGACGAACGGCGCCGACTGGTACGTGAGGCGCAGGCAATCGACGGCATCTTTGTGGGAGAGCATGGCGGTAAACCGCGCGGTGGCTACGCCGCACTCTTTGCACACTCTAACGCCTCGCGAAAGCTGCCCGAGCGCACCAATTCGTTTAAGAAGATCATGGGCTATTTCGATGAGCTCTGGGCGCAGACCGTCGATCCCAAACGCCCGGTCAAACGCATCAACCTGGGATTTGGCAACCTCATGCCCGAGGAATTTGCCACTATCGACCTGTTTAGCGATGTTAAGGCGGATGAGCGCGAGCGCGACCTGGCGCGCGCCGTCCTGGCCGTGAAGGGCAAGTACGGCAAGAACGCCCTGGTCAAGGGATTAAGCTTTACCGCCGGCGCCACCGCACGCGAACGCAACGATCAGGTAGGAGGACATCGTGCCTAAGTCCCAACAACAGCCGATGCGGCCACCGACGCCTTTTGAACGCCTAGCGGACCCCGAGGGAAGACGTCGCTCCGCCGACCCAAAGCTCACCGCCAACGGTGCTGTGCGCGCCAACCGCGCCGCACAGTTTATGCCCTTTGCCGCCCTCACGGGATACTACGAGCTCGTGCGCAAACAAGAGATCGCCTTTGAGCCCAAATGCGAACTCACGGAAGAAAAAGCCCTCGAGCTTTCGAAAAAGCTCGAGGGCCTCAAACGCGGCGACCTGGTGCGCGTCACCTATTACGATACGTACGGCTATCGTAGCCGCACGGGCATTCTCGACGAAGTGTTACCCGCATTCAAGCTGCTCAAACTCAGGGATATCGCCATCAACTTCGACGATATCCAGGACATTGAGCTACGCGGACGAGCCTAGACAAGGACGCGCATCCAAGGCAAGGTCTACAGCGTCATGACGTAGTAGCCCGCATCTTTCACGGCCGCCTCAAGGACACCGCGATCGATTGGCCGCTTAGAGCGCACGCGTGCCGTGTGGTCCGCGTACGTTACCGTTGCCCACACACCATTCAGCGCATTGAGGGTATTGGCCACGTTTTGAGCGCAGCCGTCGCAGCTCATGCCGCCGATAAGCAACTCATCGCTATAGGGGTAGTGGGACGGATCGGTATCCGCAACCACTACCTTCTTGGCCTTCTTGCCGCTCGCGCCATCGCTGCAACAACTCTTCCCGTGTGTCGAAGCGGCAATGCGACGCAGTCCAAAAAACATGCCGACGACAATCACAGCCAGCACGATGAGATTCGCAGGGTTGAGCAAGTCACTCATGCGTTCCCCTTTCAAGTAGCCCTATCTAGATACCCCCATGGGGTGTCCCCATCTTAACCCAAAATCATGTCCGTTCGGTCAATTAGTTTCCCTCTTCAAACTTTTTAGTTGACCAAGGCTTACTTTCGTGTATAAGTTTTCCTAGGCTAACAGTTTAGATCCGTAAGGAGCGCCGTGACTCGAACCATAGACATCCCAACGTTTCAGGCAGCAGTCGTGCGCAACTGCTCTCCCACGCTCGCGGGCATCAAGCCGGCATCGCTCTTTACCTATCCAGGCACCTACGCCCACGGGGACGGCTCGACCGCAACCGAAACCATCGCAGAACGCCGAGCACGCCTGCTCAACGTTATCGCCCAGTGCAATCGCGAGCTTGACCCGTTCGGTATCCACCTGAGTGTTTTGGTCTGGCGGCCATGCGGAGCGCTCGTGTATATGTACCGAGCCAAAAGCCTCACCACCTATTTCGCAGACCCTCGCGCCCAAACGGCGCTCGCCTCGGAAGGCTACGACACAAGAGACCTTTCGACATGCCTTGTGCATTTGGCATCACGCATCACGCTCGCGAGCAATAACGTCGCGGAATGCGCCTGTAGCCAGACTCGATGCGCACTACCCCAGCAAGCTAGCTGCAGCAACGACTGTACCTGCGAGTTTCCGCACGAAATAGGCTACTTCCTCGGATATCCCTACGACGACGTGCACGAGTTTATCGTCCAGCGCGGCGAGAACTACAAGGTCTTTGGAGCTTGGAAGGTCTACACGAATGTCGAGCAAGCGCTTGCGATGTTTGACGCCTACCGCGCTTGCACTCAATACCTCACCTTTGTCTATCAGCAGGGCTGCAGCCTGGCGCAACTTGCCCAGGCAACCCGATAGAACATAGAAGCCGCGGCAACCTGCCGCACAACTGAAAGGACTCAACATGAGCAAGATCGCAGTCGTCTACTGGAGCGGCACAGGCAACACCGAGGCCATGGCAAACTTCGTTGCCGAAGGTGCAACCGATGCCGGCGCCGAGGCAGAGGTCATCTCCTGCGCCGACTTCTCTGCCGACAAGGCCACCGAATATGATGCCTTCGCCTTCGGCTGCCCAGCCATGGGCTCCGAGGAACTCGAGTACGATGAGTTCCAGCCGATGTGGGACGAGGTTAAGGAGGCTCTCGGCGACAAGAAGGTCGTCCTCTTTGGCTCCTATTCGTGGGCCGAGGGCGAGTGGATGGACAACTGGAAGGGCGACGCCGACGAGGCCGGCGTCAACGTCGTAGACTCCACCATCTGCTACGACGCGCCCGACGACGAGGGCGAGGCGGCCTGCCGCGCCCTTGGAGCCGAGCTCGTCTAGCGGCAATGAGCTCCGCCCGTAACGCGCTCTGCACCAAAACACATTCGCGTCCCAACAAAAACGGGAGCCGGATCACATCCGGCTCCCGTTTTCTGCTATGTCAGTCATATAAAACGGCTACGAAATATTGCCCAAGAACGCCTTGGTGCGCTCGCTCTTAGGATGGTCGAAGACCTCGCTCGGCGTACCCTCTTCCACAATGACGCCTCCGTCCATAAAGACGACGCGGTCGGCGACATCGCGGGCAAAGCCCATCTCGTGCGTCACGACGATCATGGTCATACCGTCGTGCGCCAGGTCGCGCATGACGCCCAAGACGTCGCGCACGAGCTCAGGGTCGAGCGCCGAGGTGGCCTCGTCAAAGAGCATGACGTGCGGGTTCATCGACAGGGCGCGGGCGATGGCAACGCGCTGCTGCTGGCCGCCCGAGAGCTGGCTCGGCATAAAGTCGATACGCTCGGCAAGACCGACCTTGGTCAGCTCCTCGACGGCGATCTTCTCGGCCTCTTCCTTGCTGCGCTTGAGCACCTTCTGCTGCGCGAGCATGACGTTCTTTTTGACTGAGAGGTGCGGGAACAAATTGAACTGCTGGAACACCATACCCAGATGCGTGCGCACCTTGTTAAGGTCGACGCCCTTGGCGCACACGTCCACACCCTCGACGATAATCGAGCCGCTCGTGGGATGCTCCAGACGATTGATGCAGCGAAGCATTGTCGACTTGCCCGAGCCCGAGGGGCCCAAGACCACAACGACCTCACCCTTGTGCACATCCAGATCGATATCGCGCAGGACCACGTTGTCGCCAAAGGCCTTCTGGAGGTTCTTGATACTGACGACGACCTCGTTCGAGTTATTGGTTTCGCTCATGATAGGACCTCCTTACAGACCGGCGATGTGATCGGCAGGCGTCGCGACAACCTGTCCGGCGCTCTTGGCGGGACGCTTCTTCTTGGTCTCGGTCGTGCCCAAAAGCCTCGCCTCAAGACCGCTCACCAAGCGAGCGAGCGGCAGGGTGATGACCAGATAGAACAGGGCGGCAACCACGTACGGTGTAATGGAGCCCGTCGTGGCCACG
This sequence comes from uncultured Collinsella sp., assembly GCA_905207495.1. GTDB lineage: Bacteria > Actinomycetota > Coriobacteriia > Coriobacteriales > Coriobacteriaceae > Collinsella. Next base: position 3,769 of record CAJLLN010000004.1, read on the forward strand.
ATGGTACGGGCGTTCATGACGATCTCGACCACACCCACGGCGGCAAGCAGCGACGTATCCTTGTAAAGCAAGATAAACTCGCTGGTCAGCGTAGGCAAAACATTGCGGAACGTCTGCGGAATCATAACGTAGAGCAGCGTCTGGAAGGCATTCATGCCCAGAGAGCGAGCAGCCTCGTTTTGGCCCTTGGGGATTGATTGAATACCGGCACGGAAGATCTCGCACAGATAGGCAGACGAATTCATGGCCATGACGATGACGCCGAGCACGTAGTCATCAACCTTGACGCCGGCCAACGGCAGACCGAAGAACGCGATATAGATCTGCAGGAACGCCGGCGTACCGCGAATGATATTCACGTAGATACCGGCAAGGCAGCGCAGGATGCGCGACTTGGAAATGCGCATGAGCGATAGGGCGAAACCGAAGGGAATTGCCAGCGGAAACGCCACAAGCACGATCGAGAGCGACATGAGGAAGCCCTTGAAGACGATCGGCAGGCTCTGGACCAAAATGACCGGGTTCAAGAACAGGCGCAGGAACATATTGGAATTCCAAGCCTCGACCCACGGCTGCTCCTTAAGATCGGCCAAGAAGTTATCGAAGGCCGTCACACCCTTGATCTCCACCGACGGAATCTTGGAGATCTTCTTGGTCGAGCCATCGGCCAAAGTGTAGGTGCCGCTAAAGGCCTCATCGCCGCCCTCGACGGGGAAGGTCACGCCGTAAACCTCGACACGGAAAAAGCCGCCGGCAGGCGCCGTCTCGCCAAAATCAATCTTGAGCGTCTGGCCGTCAGCCTTGCACGTGGGCTTCATGGGCGTACGATCCATGAGGTCCTCGCCCGAGAGCATCGTCAATCGCGTGTCATCGGTACCAAACGTCGTGCCGTCGACAAACGTCAGCGAAAGACCGCTCAGCTCCTCATCGGCATCGGCCTGGACCTCCCAGGTAATGCGCGTCTCGGTACCGCCGACCACAGCGCTGCCCGAACCGGTGTTGGGTCGGGCGGTAATCTTTGCGGTCTCAAGCGCCTGGGCGGTCGTGGGCGCATATGCCCCCACACACACCAGCGCGAGCGCCACGGCCATGACGCAGACTAGCTTTTGGAGCAAGGCGGGCAGTGAAAAACGCTGCTCCACGGCCCCTTTGTTCAGTCGAGACAAGGTGGCTCCTATCGTAGAAGTTGCCGGCAAAAACGAGACGGAAATGCTCTCCGTCAAGAGAAGCGCAAAGGCCCTCTCCGCCAAAGCGGAAAGGGCCCGCGAGCAATCAAGTAGCTATTTTACTTGATGTTGTACTTAGCCATGAGGGCGTCAACGGTACCGTCATCGGTCAGGTCCTTGATGGCCTGGTTGATGTCGTCCTTGAGCTTGGTGTTGCCCTGGTTGATGGCGATGGCGTACTCCTCGCCGGTGCTGATCTGCTTGATGGTCTGGCAGGTGTTGAACTGCTCGGCGGTCAGCTGGCTGGCAACGGAGCGGTTGGTGACTACGGCGTCGCCCTTATCGGACTGCAGGGCGCTGAAGCACTCGGTGGCGTCCTTGTAGGGGACAATCTTGGCCTTGGGGAAGTTCTCCTGGGCAAAGGCCTCGGCGGTCGAGCCAGACTGGACGATGATGGTAGCGTCAGCGTTGTTGAGCTTCTCGCTGTAGTTGTCGGCCGTGATGTCGGTGTTATCGACCTTGGTCACAATAGCCTGATCGTCCATGTAGTAGGAATCAGAGAAAGTGACTTCCTTCTCACGCTCTGGCGTGTCGGTGATAGCCGCAATGGAAACGTCATACTTGGCGCCCGAAGCGACACCCGGAACCAGCGTGTCAAAGTCATTGTTGACATACTCGACATCCAGGCCCAGCTTGTCGCCGATGGCCTTGATGAGCTCAAGGTCAAAGCCCTGATAATCGCCGTTGTCATCCTTGTACTCAAACGGAGCGTACTCGGCAGAGGTGCCGACGGTCAGCGTACCATCCTTGACGAGCGCGTACTCCTTGGAGCCGTCGACCTTCTCGACCTTAGCGTCGTCAGAGCTGCTGGAACCGGCATCAGAACCAGAGGTGGCGTTGGACGAGCCGCAGCCCGTCAGTGCGAGGGCGAGCGCCACGGCACCCGTGGCGGCAAATGCGCCAAGCTTCTTGAGCTTCATAATCAGTCTCCTTCCGGTGACCTCGTTTGATTCAGAGGCCTGCAAAAACTGTTGGCTATTATGCACCTGGAATTACGAATCTGCAATGAGAAAACTGATTGAAACAAACCCATAACGTGAATGGAATACTCTACTTTGTGACAGTCATTACTGCTGCAATGACCTTAATAATCTAATTTCAGCTGCATAACCTGCAAGTTCGTTCGGAGTCTCCAAAATAAACGGCAGCGAACACAAACGGCCATTCGATACAATATTCTGCATAACCTGCATACCGCCACCAAATTCCTCGCTGGCAAGGTATCCCTTGCCGATGCACTCGTGACGATCTTTATGGGCGCCACAAGGGTTCTTCGAATCGTTGATGTGTACGGCATGCAAGCGATCGATACCCACCACGCGGTCGAACTCGTCGAGTACGCCGTCCAGATCATGGATGATATCGTAGCCGGCATCGCTCACATGGCAGGTGTCCAAACAAACGCCCAGCTTATCGGACAGCTCTGGGCACTTGGCGGCAACGCCCTCGATAATGCACGCCAGTTCTTCAAAGCTACGGCCCACCTCGGTGCCCTTGCCTGCCATGGTCTCAAGCAATACCGTCGTCTGCTGTCCCTCAAACATCACCTGGCACAGCGTGTCGACAATCATCTGAATGCCGACGTCTGCCCCCTGTCCCACATGCGCACCGGGATGAAAATTGTAGTAGTTGCCGGGCAGTGCTTCCATGCGCTGCAGATCCTCGGCCATGGCCTCCAAGGCAAACTCTCGCGCCCGCTCCTTAGCGGAGCAGGGGTTATAGGTATACGGGGCATGCGCCACCAGCGGTCCAAAGTCGTTTTGCGCCATAAGCTCGCGCAGAGCCGCCACGTCATCCATGTCAAGGTCTTTTGCCTTGCCACCGCGCGGGTTGCGCGTAAAGAACGCAAAGGTATTGGCACCAATGGACAACGCCGTCTCCCCCATTGCCCGATAGCCCTTCGTCGTCGAAAGATGACATCCGATTGTCAGCATCTCCAGCTCCCCCTCATCAGTTGCGGTGAGATACGGTCTATTGGTGCCCTATTTTGGCGCAAACAGACCGTATTCCACCGCAAGTTATAAAAGGGGCATCAGAGATGTGGGCCGCCAGGCACCACGGGCGCCGGCGTCATGATCCCCTACGCGTCAGCGCCAAGTCCTAGAGGGCTAGACGAATCGCATCGATGATGTGTGCACAGCGCTGCGTGGCGGCAAGGGGCATGACGGGACTCTCGAGTTTCCCCGCCTGAATGAGCTGCGTCGCATGCTGGATTTCGCCGTAGAAATCATCGATCTCAAACGGGGCATTTATTTCGAGCGTTCGACCGTCGGAATACTTCACATGGGCAAGCTCGGGACGATGGAGACGCTCGATTTCCAACGAGCCTCGCTCACAGGCAATCGTTAAGCGGCTTTCATATGTTGCTTTGCCGTCGCACGCCATATGAATGGGTATACCGCCGACGCTCATATGGATCTCGTCGGCCCAATCGACGCGGCCGCCCGATACGTCACGCCAGCGAACTTCACGGGACGAGACCTCGCACGCGCCCGCGAGCAAATCCTCAAACCAACCGACCGCATAACAGCCCATGTCATATAGACAGCCGCCCTGCAACGGATCAAGCAGATAGCCCGAAGGAAACTCGCCGTAATCGAGCTTTTGCACGCTTTCAATCGAGACAATACGGCCAAGCTCACCCGACGCAAGCAAGTCCTTCACGCGAGTGTGCATCGGGCAAAACCGATCCTTCATCGCCTCCATAAACAGCACGCCGCGCTCACGAGAGGTGGAGGCAATCGAGAGAGCCTCTTCCTCACTCAAAACGGCCGGCTTTTCGCACAGCACGGCCTTTCCGGCGCGCAGCGCGCGACAGGCCCAACGCGTATGCATGCCATGCGGAAGAGCCAAGTAGATTGCGTCGACATCGGGGTCGGCAATCAGCGCGTCATAAGCCGCATTGCCGTTATCGTCGACCGAGGCATGGCCATGCGCAGCATCGATCGAAAACGCTCGGGAAAATTCCTCGACATGTGCAGGAGTGCGGCCGGCCGCAGCCACCAGCCGTGCCCCGTCCACCTCCTTGAGCGACGATGCAAATCGATGCGAAATGTGCCCGGCGCCCAAAACGCCCCAACGAACCTCGCGCAAATCATCACATGAATCTCGATGGCCCACGACAGCCCCCTTCAGTTGCGGTGGAATAGTTCCTGTTTGGTCCCTATTCTGCCGCAAACAGGAACTATTCCACCGCAAGTTATAAAAGGGGCATCAGGAGCACGTTTTGCCGAAGGCCTTAAACACCGCCGTCACGAGGCCAGGCTGAAAACGGCGGCGTACGTCGTCCAAACGCTCGGGAATATCGATGTGCTGCGGGCAGTGACGTGCGCATTTACCGCACTTGACGCAATTGCTCACCAGCTTGGGCTCGCTCGTGCGCACCGCACTCGCCGTAAAGTATTGCGACAGCCCCGTAAACCAGCTGTGCGCATAGCTCGCGTTGTAGGCGGCAAAGCAGCCGGGAATGTTGATACCCTTGGGGCATGGCATGCAGTAGCCGCATCCCGTGCAGGGCACACGGTTCGATTTCTCAAACTCCATCAACACGCGCGCAATCGTGTCGAGCTGGTTGGCAGTCATCGAATTCGGCAACGCGAGGTCTGCCAGTGACGAATTCTCGTCCACCTGCGCGGTATCGGTCATACCCGAAAGCAGCATCGTCACCTGAGGATGATTCCACACCCACGAAAGACCCCAGGCGGCAGGAGTGCGCAAATGCGGGTCACGGGCACTATCGAGCACAGCGCGGGCCCGTGGCGGCAGCTTGCCCGCTAAACGCCCGCCCAGCAGCGGCTCCATCACAAACACCGCGAGCCCGCGCTCCGCAGCCGCCATGAGTCCTGCCGTTCCCGCTTGGTAACGCTCGCCGGCATAGTTGTACTGTATCTGGCAAAAATCCCAGTCATATGCGTCAAGCATCGTCAGGAAATCCACCGCGCTGCCGTGGTACGAAAAACCAATCTGGCGAATGCGCCCCGCCGCCTTTTGACACGCGATCCAGTCCTCAATGCCCAACGCCACCACACGTTCCCACTGGGTGGGCGAGGTAATGTTATGCATGAGGTAATAGTCGATATGGTCGGTCCGCAGGCGCCGCAGTTGCTCATCGAAGAACCGGTCGAAATCCTCCGCGCACTTGCACGAAGCATGCGGCAACTTGGTCGCCAGCAACACCCGGTCACGCAGCCCCAAGCGCTCAAGCGAGGCGCCCACGCACGCCTCGTTACCGGGATAGAGATACGCGGTGTCCAGATAATTAATCCCCTGCTCCACCGCACGGGAAATGATGGCATCGGCTGTCTTCGCATCCGGACGTCCCGGCGCACCGGGAAACCTCATGCAGCCCAGACCCAACGCCGAGATACGGTTGCCGCTTTTGGGGTCAACGCGATATTGCACGGCCCCTCCCTTCGCCATCAGCGCCCCGGCAAGGCGAAACACAATGGTCACGCAGCCGAAACATCGTGGAATCGCAATCGAGAACGTATCGTAACGCAGTAGAAATCGAGCTGTCACGGCACCGCTTTAACATCAGCAAAAAGCCCGATGAAAGGAGCCGGGCATGACCACGCGCGAGGACGCCTACCCCTACCCCGGCGAGCAATACATCCTCTCGGTCGACCGCTATCAGATCGAGGTCATGGACCATCTGGACGAGCTTCCCGCCACGGGTGCCGTCATCTTCTGCACCTTCCCCAAGGTCCGCGATGGCGTCGGATACCCCGCCCGCGTCTTTGCGGTCTGCCCTGCAGCGTAGCGTCCAGGCAAACGTTTCTTTTTTATAACAGCCGCCCCGCGCACCCACCAATCACCCTGGCAGCATACAATCCATCAGGCGCCCCTTACGCGGGCGCCTTTTACATGGGGAGATGATTCACATGCAGATCAACAAGGTCGCCTTTATCGGCAAGGGCGGCGTCGGCCTGCTCTACGGCAGCATGATCGCCCGGGCGCTCGGCAACGACGCCGTCGAATACGTCATGGATGATGCCCGTTTTGAGCGTCATGCGAACGACGCGCTCACCGTCAACGGAAAGCCTTGCGATCTCACGTCCGTCCGCGCCAGCGAGGCAGCGCCCGCCGATCTGGTCATCCTGACAGTCAAGACCACCGGTCTCGACCAAGCGCTCAAGACTATGGAGCGCGTCGTGGGACCCAACACGCTCATCGCCTCGCTGTGCAACGGCATTACGAGCGAGCAAAAGATTGCCGAACGCTTTGGCTGGGAGCATACCGTTCTTGGTATCTGCCAGGGCATGGACGCCGTGTTTCTCAACGGCGCGCTCACCTTTACCAATGCGGGCGAAATCCGCTTTGGCGCGGCGGCCGGCACGAACCCCGCAACCATCACCGCAATCGACGAGCTCTATACGCGCTGCGGCATCGCCCATACCGTCGAGGACGACATCGCCCACCGCATGTGGGCCAAACTCATGCTCAACGACGGCATCAACCAGACCTGCATGGCCTACGGCGGGACCTACGGAAGCGCCACGGAGCCGGGCTCCGAGCAGCGTCGCTGCTTTGTTTCCGCTATGCGCGAAACGCTTGCGGTCGCCAACGCCGAGGGCGTTGAACTGACCGAGGCAGACCTGACGCAAATGGTGCACCTCATCGAGGGAATCGACCCCGCCGGTATGCCCTCGATGGCGCAGGACCGCATCGCACAACGAAAAACCGAAGTCGAGGAGTTCGCGGGCACCATTTGCCGCCTGGCCGCCAAACACGATATCCAAGTGCCGCAAAACGATTGGCTCTACCAGAGGATTCGCGAAATAGAAAGCAGCTGGTAGTGCTCGGCATACTGCAGCCAACAGATCCAATGGCAAAGCCGCCGCAAGGGGCACTCCCCTCGCGGCGGCTTCCTTTTTCATCTTTGGCCAATAATCAGCTTCACAACGGTTAGAGCTGCGACTCCGACGCCTGGTCCTCATCGTCGCGACAAAGGACTACACCCGCACTTCCCAGCAGCGCGGCCGCGATCAGCGCGCCGACCACGATAGGAGCAGCCCCACAAGACCCCTGCATACCCGCGACGAGCGCGGCCGTAGGACCAAGGCAGCCAAGCATCAACGCGACGGCGGCAACGGCAATATCTCGAGCATTCACAAGACCACTTCCTCCAAGAGAAAGACCTTATTTCTCAAGAACCAGTGTGCCCCGCATCCATACGCCCAGCGTACCGCCACGGTAAGGGCTCTGTTAACTCAAACGCATACATAGAACGGACGTCCTTACATTGCCCTAAAGCTCGGTAAAGACGCCCGTCCGCCAAATATCCGTGATGCAGAAAAATTACCAACCGGTGTAGTAGTCGGTGGTTCCGGCAGCGCAGCCGGAGTCATAGACCTTGCAATCACCCTTGGAGCCCGTAAAGGTCGAGCCCTGGGCCATATCGCCCGCGGCAACAACGTAATAGCCGTCGGAATCGCGCCAGAAGCCCTCAGAATCCTGAGTCCATTCGCCCGTGCGATAGTGATAAAGCACATTGCTGCTGTAATAGGTCTCGCGGCGCCCGTTGTAGTTATTGACACCCGCAGAGCGCGTCAGGCCCGATCCGTTCGCGTAGGACGCGGCAGACGCGTAGGACGGAGTGTAACCGGCGTTGTAGTACGAAGCTTGGACGGCCTCGGCAGCCTCCGCCTCGGCGGCAGCCTCGAGCGCTTCGCGCTTGGCATCCTCAAGCGCAGTGCGCAGCTCATCGAGCTCGGTCGACTTGGCGTCGACCTCCCCCATCGTCAACAGGCTACCCGCGCCGTCGATGCAACCCTGCAGCACAGCGCGCTCGTCATCGGTGGCATAGTCACCATACATGTTTAGAATGATCTGAGCGCGCATCTCAAGGGAATCGCGCTTGGCCTCCATCGAGGCGTTCCACTCCTGCATGGAACCATAACCATCGCCGCGATAGTCAACGGGCTGCACCAGCGTTGTCTCGGACGGCGTAGATCCAACCGTATCGGACAGTGTTGCGGCGTGGGCATCAGTTGCACCGGCGCCCGCCAAAAGTGCCACGGTCAGAGCGGCGGAAAGGGCGGCGGCTTTCGGTTTTCGTGAATCGATCCTCATGTAGCTGGAAACCTCCGTAGTGCGTTTTTGCTGCGTTTGAGCTGCGTGTGATTCGATTGCGCTGCATAGTACCCCGAGCAAATCGCGACCTGCGGTTTTACTCAAAAGGCGCACGTCAATTGCGTAAAACTCACATCCTCTCAACAGGAGTTTTCCACAACTCGAATGCATAAAGCGTGTCAAAAACCCTGTTTTTGCACCCGTTCTATGCAAAAAAGGCGCCTGTGCAACCATTGTTCGCACAGGCGCCTTGAGCAGGCATTTTATGCAGTTATACCTATCGGGTCGCAAGGGGTCCTTGCACAAGTCGCCTTACTCGTCCAGCGCGGCGAAGGCCTGCTTCAGATCCCAAATGATATCCTCGGCGTTCTCGGTACCGATGGAAAGACGGATCGTGGAGGGCGTGATGTTCTGCTCGGCGAGCTCCTCGGCAGAGAGCTGGGAGTGCGTGGTGGTAGCCGGGTGCACGACGAGCGACTTGACGTCGGCCACGTTGGCGAGCAGCGAGAATACCTGCAGATGATCGATGAACTTCCAAGCTGCCTCCTGGCCACCCTTAATCTCAAAGGTAAAGATCGAGGCACCGCCGTTGGGGAAGTACTTCTGATAGAGCTCGTGATCGGGGTGCTCAGACAGGCTCGGGTGGTTCACCTTGGCGACATGGCTGTCACCAGCCAGGAACTCAACGACCTTCTTGGTGTTCTCGACATGACGGTCAACGCGCAGCGACAGGGTCTCGGTGCCCTGGAGCAGGACCCAGGCGTTGAACGGGCTGATGCAGGCGCCCTCGTCGCGCAGCAGGATAGCGCGGACATAGGTTGCGAAGGCGGCGGGACCGGCGGCCTCGGCAAACGAAACACCGTGGTAGGAGGGGTTGGGCTCAGCGATCTGGGCGTACTTGCCACTCGCCTTCCAATCGAAGTTACCGCCGTCGACGATCACACCGCCCAGCGAGGTGCCGTGGCCGCCGATGAACTTGGTTGCGGAGTGGACGACGATGTTGGCACCATGCTCCAGCGGACGGAACAGATACGGGGTGCCGAAGGTGTTGTCGACGACAACCGGCAGACCGTGCTTCTTGGCGATCTCGGAGATGGCGTCGATGTTGGGGATGTCGGAGTTGGGGTTGCCGAGCGTCTCGAGGTAGATGACCGTGGTGTTGTCCTTGATGGCGCCCTCGACCTCGTCCAGGTTGTGGGCATCGACGAAGGTGGTCTCGACGCCAAACTGGGAGAGTGTATGCTCCAGCAAGTTGTAGGAGCCACCGTAGATGGTCTTCTGAGCCACCACGTGGTCACCGGCCTGGGCAAGAGCCTGCAGGGTATAGGTGATGGCAGCAGCACCGGAGGCGACGGCAAGACCTGCCACACCACCCTCGAGTGCGGCGATACGGTCCTCGAAGACGCCCTGGGTGGAGTTGGTCAGACGGCCGTAGATGTTACCGGCGTCGGCAAGACCAAAGCGGTCGGCGGCGTGCTGGGAGTTGCGGAACACATAGCTCGTGGTCTGGTAGATAGGCACGGCGCGGGAGTCGGATGCGGGATCGGCGCTCTCCTGGCCAACGTGAAGCTGCAGGGTATCGAAACCAAAGGTGTGCTCGGGGTTGTTGATGAACTGGCTCATGATGATCTCCTTGATCGAACAAAAGTAAATAAATTAGAGAGAAGTAAGTCGCTGTCTCCTGATCACGCCGACGGGCGCAAACAGGAGCCCGGCATTCGTCTTGGTAAGCAATTCATATGCGGGCCTCCTTTCGCATCCCGGTTCCGTTGTCGGTTTAATTACCTACCGCCTTTGTGTGTTTTGAATAGTACGAGCATTGTTTCGCTCGGTCAATCACTTAAAAGCGCTAACCTGTTATCGGTTTTATAGATAGCAATCGAAAGGATGGCGTCGATGACCCTTCAGCAGCTTCGTTTTCTGATTGCCGTGGCAGAGTCCGGCTCAATTAACGCCGCAGCTCAGCGCCTCTATACCGCTCAGTCCAACATCTCAAACGCCGTCAAAAGCCTGGAACAGGAGCTCCACCTGGAGATCTTTACGCGCTCCAGCCGCGGCGTCACGCTCACCAACGACGGCACCGAGCTTTTGGGCTATGCGCGTCAAGTCGTAGAGCAGGCCGATATGCTCGAGGCCCGCTACGAGGACGGCGGCACCCCGCAAGCCCGCCTCGCCATCTCCGCCCAGCACTACGCCTTTTCGGTCGAGGCCTTTGTCAACGTCGTCGAGCGCTGCCGGGACGACAAGTTCGAGTTCATCATGCGCGAGACCACCACATCGCAAATCATCGATGACGTCCGCGCATTTCGCAGTGATATCGGCATCCTCTATCTGGACGACTTTAACGCCCGCATTCTGCAGAAGGCCTTCGCCGATGCGCGCGCGAGCTTCCATCCCCTATTCGACGCGACGGTCCACGTCTTCGTTAGCGAGCGCCACCCGCTTGCCCGCCGCCCGCAGCTGTCCCTTGCCGACCTTACGCCCTATACGCGCTACAGCTTTGAGCAGGGAACCTCAAACTCCTTCTATTACGCCGAGGAACCTTTTAGCTATATCCCTTGCGACCGCAACATACGAATCTCGGACCGCGGAACACTTACTAACTTACTTATCACGTCAAACGGTTACACCCTGTCGACCGGTGTCCTCTCCAATGAAATGCAATGGGGTATGGCATCGATCCCGTTAGCAGACGCTCCAACGATGCACGTAGGCTATATCATGCACGACGAGCGCAAGCCCTCTCCCCTCTTGCAGCAATACCTCGACGAGCTCAACCGCATCATCCATGCCAACTAACTGTCGGAAGACGGGGTAGATATGGTAGATTGCTAGCCCTCGGCGGGCATGGCGCTACAATGGTCACTCACACGAAACGTACCCAACGAAAGGAAGCCCGTGAAGGTCATCATCTATACCGACGGCTCGGCCCGATCAAATCCGGGACGCGGCGGCTACGGCGCCGTGCTCAAATACACCAACCCCGCCGGCAAGACCTTCACCTCCGAGCTTTCGCGCGGCTACGCCAAGACCACCAACAACCGCATGGAACTCATGGCGGCCATCGTGGCGCTCGAGGCGCTCAACCGCCCCTGCGAGGTCGAGGTCCATTCCGATTCGCAGTACGTCGTCAACGCTTTCAATAAACACTGGATCGACGGCTGGAAAAAGCGCGGGTGGAAAACTGCCAACAAGCAGCCCGTTAAGAACCGTGACCTGTGGGAGCGCCTGCTTGCCGCAAAGAGCAAGCATAAGGTGGAGTTCATCTGGGTTAAGGGCCACGCCGGCCACGAGCTCAACGAGCGCTGCGATGAGCTCGCCACCACGGCGGCCGACGGATCCAACCTCGATATCGACACCGGCTTTAACGAGAGCGACCTGTAATAGCGTTTTCGCGCAGCTTTATATCCCCACGCGCTACACTCATCCTGTAGACCAAACAACGCAAGGGGGACGTATGCTGCGCATCGCGACCATCGGCACATCCATGATCACCGACGACTTTATCCAAGTCGTCAACGCCAACGACCAAGCCGCGTTTGTGGGCACGCTCTCGCGCGATGCCGAGCGCGGCGCCGCCTTTACCGCCGAACACGGCGGCGAGCGTAACTTTACGTCACTCGATGAGCTTGCGGCAGCCGTCGACGTCGACGCCGTCTATATCGGCAGCCCTAACGCACTTCACTACGAGCAGGCCCTTGCCTGCATCGCCGGTGGCAAGCACGTCATCGTCGAGAAACCCTTCTGCGCCACCGAAGCGCAGGCGCTGGAAGTCTTCCGCGCTGCCGAGGCAGCAGGTGTCGTGGCCCTCGAGGCCATGCGTCCCCTCCACGATCCCGCCTTCCACGCCATCGAGGACGCCCTGGGCGAGATCGCCCCCATCCGCCGCGCCTCATTGCGCTTTGGCAAGTATTCCTCGCGCTACAACGAGATTCTCGCGGGACGCGCCACCAATATCTTCGACTGCAATATGGCATCGGGTTCCCTCATGGACATTGGCGTCTACACCGTCGAGCCCATGGTCGAGATTTTCGGCATGCCCTCCGGCCTTACGAGCATGACTACTCTGCTCGACCCCACCACGCGACAGCTCACGCACGGCCCCATCGACGGCTGCGGTTCTATCCTCGCCAGCTACGGCGGTGGCCGCATCTCCGTCGAGCTCGCGCACTCCAAAATTACGAATGACCTGCTGCCCTCGCAAATCGAGGGCGAGCGTGGCACTATCCAGATCGACCATCTGTCCACGCCCCGCAACGTCCGTATCGACTATCGCGGCGACGTCGTACGCGGCTCGGCGACCGAGGCACCGCGCGAACAGGGCGACAACGGCCGCGTGCTCGACCTGCCCAAATCGAGCAACACTATGGAATACGAACTCACAGACTTTATCACCGCCATCGGCGGCATCGATAACGTTAAGGAAGAGATTTGGGAGACCCCGGCGGGACGCCACGAGCTTGGCCACTACCGCGATGTCACGCTCGTCTCATTGCGCATCATGGATGCCGTGCGCCAGCAGGCCGGCATAACCTTCCCGGCCGACGCAGGCAAGCAGGCATAGCGATGGGCCTCTTCGATACGTTCTTCTCCAGCGTCACCGGCGGCAGTCGAGAACCTCAAAAACCGTCAAACGTCGAGCTCGAGCTGCGCCGTAGGCTCACCGTGCTCGCAAGCGACGAAGCCACTCAAGACACTCCCCTGCGCTATTTCCTGCGCTGGGCGGGGCAAGTCCAAGGCGTTGGTTTTCGCTTTACCACCACCAACCTCGCGCAGGCACGCTCCCTCACCGGCTGGGTGCGTAATATGGAAGACGGCTCAGTCGAGATAGAGATACAGGGAGCTCCGGCAAACATCCTATCTCATCTCGAGGCGCTTCATGCCTCCTACGAGCGCATGGGAACGCGTTTTCGCCTCGTAGACGCCCAGGCCCGAGTCCCACTTGCCAATGAAGACGGTTTCAGTCCTCATTATTAGTATTGTGTGCTAAATACGGTATCATTTACCTACGACCGTTAATAGAAAAGAGGCGAGGCGCATGGCGGTGCAAAGAAGGAATACCAGGCAGCGAAAGCTGGTTCTTGACGCCGTGCGCCAAAGCTATAACCATCCCACCGCCGACGAAATCTACAACGTCGTGCGCGCGCAGGATGACAAAATCAGCCGCGGTACAGTCTACCGCAATCTCAATCTCTTGGCCGACGCCGGCGAGATTCTCTCCATCAAGACGCCGGGCGGCAGCCGCTTCGATCGCACGATCGAGCCGCATGCGCATATCATCTGCACCTCGTGCAGCCGCGTCATCGACGTACCGCTCCCCTTCGATGCCCAGCTCGACGCCAAGGCGTCCGAGCAAATCGGCTGGCACGTCACGTCGCACTACACCATCTTCGAGGGTCTCTGCCCCGACTGTAGGTAGATTTCTAGGTATGTCGTGAAAACCTACTCGGCGAGCAGACGACGCAGTTCTTCTTCGACCGTGCGCACGTAACGGACGCGGTCGTTGATGTCGCGCATGGTGGGGTTGCAGCTCTCCATCAGATAGGGATGGCCCACGACGTTGAGCATATCGCGATCGTTCTCATTGTCGCCAAACGCCATCATCTCATCGGGCGAAATACCCAGGGCACGACCGTAATCGGCAAGCGCGGAACCCTTACCCGAATCAAAGCCGATAAAGTCCGTCCATTCGGTTCCCGACGTCATCACGTCGACACGGTCGCTAAAGAGGTGCTCGAAATACTCCAGGGCCGCCGGCTGATTCACCTCGGGCGTCTGGAAGGCAATCTTAATGACGTCCTCGTCGATGTCCTCGGGGCGGTCGACCACCGCCACATCGCAGTGGACCTCATAGCGCAAATGGTCGACGAACGCATCGTTGCCGCTCATGGTGTAGAGGTGTTCCTCACACGAAAGGGTCACGTCGGCATGGGGATACGCAACCACGGCATTCGCGATATCCATAGCAAGGCTACGCTCCATGGAGCGCTTGACAACGGCACGTCCCTCGCTCATCACCAGGGCTCCGTTTTCGCATACATAGGCGAGCTCATCGGCCACCGGGGCAAACAGATAGCGCAAGCTCGCATATTGACGGCCGCTCGCCGGCATAAACACGATACCGCGACGATGCAGCTCATCGATGAGCTCAAAGGCCTCGGAACGCGGCTCGTGCTCCCCCGGATGCAGCAACGTGCCGTCCAAATCGCATGCAATCAGCTTGATTCCCTCAAGACCCATATGCTTTCCCCCAAAGCACCTCATCAACAGTAAGACGGACTTTGAATAGTTGCCTCTCAAAGTCCGTCTTACTCATACGCACGTTAACCGCGCGCCTTCTTTACGATCGTAAAGTCTGGAGCCATACTCACAACGGCATCCGCCGCACTCGACGCAAAGCGCCGGCCCGCATCGAGTTCACGGGTAACCACCGAGAGCCGAACACCCTCGACGCCCCGGAGCATGCGGCCCAAAACAGGCTGCACCGGCGTATACATGCGCACGGTATGCTCGTCCGAATCGCCTCGGAAAAGCGGCGCGTGCATATTGCCGATCTCCCAGCACGCATGCGCGAGCGCAATCGGGTCCATGCGGTCAACTTCGACCAAATAAACCTCGGCGCTGCGCAGGCGCACGACAACCGCCACGGGCACCATGCCCGAACGGTCGATGGCGAGCACGTCGCCGTCGGCAAGACGACCGCCGTCGGCAGCATCCAGCCGAACATCGACCGTACGCCCCAGCTCCGTCACGCCCGCAAACGCGCATACATCAGCCTGGTCCCAATCGAGCAGCAGCTCGTCAACTTCAAAGACGCCGCCCATGTCCCGACGAAGCAGAAGCTCATAGGACGGGTCGTTGAGATTTCCCAAGCGCTCCGTAGATACCAGGTCCGCGGGCATCAACTAGTCCTCGACCTCGACGAGCTCGATATCAAAGTTGAGGTCCCTGCCGGCCAGCTCGTGGTTGGCGTCGAGTGTCACGGCCTCGGGCGTTACGTCAATGACCACAGCGGGGACGGGCATGCCGCTCGGCGTGGACAGGAAAAGCTTCATGCCCTTCTCGATCTGCTCGATGTTGGGAACCTGTTCGGCCGGGAAGGTAATAACCATCTCGGGATTGTGCTCGCCGTAGGCATCGGCAGCAGGAATGTGCACGGTCTTCTTCTCGCCCACCTGCATGTCGACAACAGCGGCGTCGAAGCCCTTGATCATCTGACCGGCGCCGCAGGTGAACTCCAGCGGCTCGCCGCGATCGTAGGAGCTATCGAACTGCGTGCCGTCGTCGAGCGTGCCGCGATAATGAGTCTTGACCTTCTTGCCCTGGTTGGACATGGTAACCTCCGTGATAAGGGCGGCGCACAACGCGGGCCGCCGTGAACATATGGCGCTAACTATACCCTAGTCATACAATTCAAAGACAGTTTGCAAAGAAACGCTGCAACCGGAGGAACCATGGCATATCCCGTATTTGACCTACACTGCGACACCGCCGACCGCATCGGCTGGGCCACGCTCGATCTCGACCTGCGCTTTACCGCCGGCACCGACGGTTATTTCCCCGGCGACGAAACGCATCCGCAAGATTTCGACCTCATCGAGGGCAACGCCTGCGCCATCTCGCTCGCAAAGATCGGCAACACGCCGTGGGCACAGTGCTTCGCCACGTTTGTCCCCGACGAGATTCCCACCGCCCACGCCGCGCGCTTCCAGGCGCAGATCATGGCGCACATGAGCGGCCAGGCAATGCTCAACCACGACCGCATGGTCAACGTACGCAGCGCGGCAGACATTCACCCTGCGCTCAAAGACGGCAAGGTCGCCTGCATCCACACCATCGAAAACGCCACGTTCTTTGCCGAGGACCCCGCGCTGATCGAGGTGCTCAAGAGCCTGGGCGTACTCATGTCATCACTCAGCTGGAACGCGCAGGGACCGCTCGCGAGCGGCCACGACACCCACGCCGGCCTCACCGCCGCCGGCATCGAGGCACTTACGCAGATGGAGCATGCCGGCATGGTACTCGACGTCTCCCACCTCAACGACGAGTGCTTTGACGAGGTTGTCGCCCACGCCACGCGCCCCTTCGTCGCCAGCCACTCCAACTCCCGTGCGGTTTGCGGCGCCAAACGCAACCTTACCGACGACCAGTTCCGCACCATTCGCGATATGGGTGGCATCGTCGGCCTCAACTACTGCAGCGAGTTCCTTTCCAACGACGCAACCGACAAGACCGCCGCAGACGTCACCTTCGACCAGCTGGCGGCACATATCGAGCACTGGCTCGACCTGGGCGGCGAGGACGTCATCGCGCTCGGCGGCGACTGGGACGGCGCCACTGTGCCCGCTTTCCTCTCCGATGCCAGCAAGATGCCCGAGTTCCAGAACATGCTTTCCAAGCATTTTGGCAAGACCGTGATGCAAAAGCTCTGCAGCGACAACGCACTTGCCTTCTTTGAGCGTTATTAATTTCACATCCCTTGAGCGGGCCGGCATGCCGAACGGTCGACATGCCGGCCCGTCCCCAATCTGAAGGACCGCTTTTGACGCAGCAGTTTACGATTTCCGTATCCCGACCGGATGGGACGCCCATCCCCGTCGTCGTTACCAAAAAGCGCGTCAAGAACTTCAACCTACGCGTCACATCGAGCGGCGAGGTCCACGCCAGCGTACCGCTCGGCGCCAGCCGCGAGCGCATCGAAGCGTTTGTAAAGCGCAACAGTGCCTGGATTGTCAACCGACTTGCCCAGCGCGAGCAACGTCAGTCGACTGCGCGAGAGCCGCTCAGTCCCTCGTCCATCATTGCGCTTTGGGGCAAGCCCATCACGGTACAGGATGCGCTCGATCACAACTTTGCATCACCCGTACCGCGACCCAAGCAGGCCACCTTCGCAAGTTTTATGGGCGCCGACGAGCCAAGTGGGTGCACGCAGGCAAAGCAGCGCACAGCCCTCAACGGCCTAACCCCCAAAGAACTCCAGACCCACATCGACCAGCTCTATACGTCCGAGGTCACATCGGCACTGCGCGATATTGTGCACGCATACGAAATCGCAATGGGTGTCGCCGTTTCCCGCGTTTCCGTGCGCAGCATGAAAACGCGCTGGGGCTCGTGCACGCCCAAAACCAGCGCCATTCGCATCGCACGAGAACTTGCCACCTACCCCGTCGAGTGCCTCGACATGGTTGTCGCCCACGAGCTCGTCCACCTGCTCGAGCCGAGCCACAATCATCGGTTTCACGCGCTGCTCGACACGTACTGCCCCAACAACAGGGCTCTGTCGCAGCGGCTCAAAAAACCGCCCGCCAACGAGTTCTAGAGTCGGTTAGCGCACGCGCTCGATCTCGACACCGCAGCTTGCCAGGGGAAGACCGACGGGCGCCCAAGGCTTATCGAGCTTAACGCGCACGCCAAGCAGCAGGGGGTAACGACGTAGCAGCATCTGGGCCACGCCCTCGGCTGCAGCCTCGATGAGCTTAAACGTATGCTCGCGCAGATAGCCATCGACATCGTGGCACACCGAGCCGTAGTCAATCGAGGCGTCCAGGTTATCGTGCTCCCCCGCTGCACGCAAGTCGGCATAGAGCACCAAGGACACGATGAATTTCTGGCCCAGCGCGTTCTCTTCGGGATACACGCCGTGGTTGGCAAAGACCTCGAGACCGTCGATAGTAATGCGATCGGCATGGCGAAGATCGTCATAGCTCACGTGGGGCACCGCCGTCGCAGTGGATATTTCGCCCCTTCCACGGCGGGCGAGCTCGGCACCCTCGGTCTTGGTTGCATTCTCGGGCAGCTTCTTGTTACTCATCGCGATCGTCTCCTTCGTTTAGAACCCCGACCGCGCAACTAACTACACGCGAATCGACAGGTTCTTTTTATCATCGCTCCAGTTGCAAGCATTGCGCGCGGGGCATGCAAAGCAGGCGCGCGACGCTTTGTCGGCCGCATAGAGCAGACGCTCAAGCGGTTGGCTGTTCACGCGCAGCTTTCGATGGCCCAGAATGGCTGTCTTAATGGCTGCGGCATCGGCCGGCTCAAACGCCACGTCATCGGGCATGCCGCCGAGAATTGCATCAGCGACGCGTTCGCTTGCAACATCATGGGATATACCCGATTCATACTGTTCATCTTTGCCGATATCGTGAAGAAGTGCCGTGGCGTAGACAACCTCGCGGTCAAATTCGAGCTGTTCCTCGAGATTCTTGATCCACATAATGCGAGCGACATCGAGCAGATGGTCAATACCGTGACGGCAGAAGATGCGCCCCGATTCCAACTGTGCAATGTTGCCCAGGTGCCGCCGGAACAGCCCGTTGGCACAAATGTAATCAATGCGAGGCATGGCACCAAAGGGAGTCAGGCCCGAAGCCATAAAGCCGCGACGCGGCGTCCCCTCATCGGTTTTCGATGTAAAGTCGTTGACGACCCTCATGGTTAGCGGCCCAGCATCCTAAAGAACCGCTCCTCGAGCGCGGGATCGGTCTCGAAGACGCCGCGGCGAGCGAGCGTCACGGTCTTGGTGCCGGGCTTCTGCACGCCGCGCATGGTCATGCACATATGCTCAGCCTCCATGAGCACAATCGCTCCCTGGGGAGCGAGATAATCCATAAGGGCGTCGGCAACCTGCGCACACAGCTGCTCCTGCAGCTGCAGACGACGGGCATAAACCTCAACCGTGCGGGCGAGCTTGGAAAGCCCAGCCACCCGACCGTTAGGGATATAACCAATGGCGGCCTTGCCATAAAACGGCAACAGATGATGTTCACACAGCGAGTAGAACGTGATGTCGCGCTCGATAACCAAATCGTTCGAAGCGACGGCAAAGGTTTTGGACAGGTGTTCCTCGGCACTCTGGTCCATACCGCCGGCGATCTCACCATACATACGGGCAACGCGCGCCGGGGTCTCCAGCAGGCCCTCACGAGTTGGGTCCTCGCCTATGCCCTCAAGCAACAGCTTAATGGCGGCCTCGACTTTTTCCTGATCGACCATCTGGGCCTCACTTTTCCGATTTCACGTTCGCGCTATGGTACCACGCCCTTCGGCATCGACCACAAGCTACATAGTATGGGTCGAATAGACCGGATCATCACGCCAAAGTTCAACCGCATCACAAAGCGCAACGCCCTCGCGCTCAGCACGGTCGCGCGTAGCGTTCATATCGATCACACGCTGGTTACTCGAGCCCCTAAAGCGCAATGAGATATCGTACAGATCCTGAACAAACGGGCCATCCACCAACATATCGAGGCAGGCAAGGATACGGTCCGTGACCTCGGTATGGTGACGACCACCCGGCATAAGCTCCTCGAGCACGTCGCCGGTAAAACACCAAATGGTCTTTCCTGACCCCGCAGGATAAGCGGCACGAACGCGCTCGACAAACTCAACGAGTCCCGCCTGATTCTCGGGCTCCATAGGTTCGCCGCCCAGAATCGTCAGGCCGTCAATAAAGGGATGATCGAGGCTCTCGATAATCTTGTCCTCGACGGCACGATCGAACGGCTCGCCCGCAGCAAAGTCCCACGCGACAGAGTTAAAGCAGTTCTTGCACCCACGACGGCACCCGCTCACAAACAGAGAAGTACGAACGCCTTCTCCATCAGCAATGTCGAAATACTTAATGTTCGCGTAGTTCATAGGTAACTCTCCTGGGAGGCCGGGACATATCATCCCGTCCTCAAACATTCTCGGCCTTCGGCCTGCGAAACTGCGGGCGGGACGATATGTCCCGGCCTCATGCAAAGGGTAACTCAATGAACGAAGCGAACATCGAGTATAGGGTTCGAGGTCCAATAAATACTTTGTTGCAGCTCAACCGTTATCGCAAGCAAAGCGTTGTTGCAAGTCAACTCATTTCCGCTAAGAACTTCGAGGAGTGAGCAGGCCTCATGCTGCATCTCAGCTACATCAACTTGGCCGCCCCGTAGCGAGGCCCCGGACCTTTGCTCGATATGAGTTCCGCACGAACAGGAGGCGCCAGTGGCGCCTCCGTCGTGAGCCAGGACTGTCCGAAATAGCGAGTAAAGGTCCGGGGCCTCGCTACGGGGCGGCCTGGGATGGTTATTAGAGATGCAGCACGCGGTCGCGGATCTCCTCGGTTCGACCCTGGTTCCAGAATTGGGTACCGATGTAGCCGCACGTACGACGAGCGACGTTCATCTTCTCCTGGTCGCGATTGCCGCAGTTGGGGCACTCCCACACCAGCTTGCCGTCATCCTCGACAATCTTGATCTCACCGTCGTAGCCGCACACCTGGCAGTAATCGCTCTTGGTGTTGAGCTCGGCGTACATGATGTTGTCGTAGATGTACTGCATCACGCGGATGACAGCCTTGAGGTTGTCCTGCATGTTGGGAACCTCGACGTAGGAGATGGCACCGCCCGGCGAAAGCTGCTGGAACATACCCTCGAACTTGAGCTTGTCGAATGCGTCGATCTCCTCGGACACGTGGACGTGGTAGCTGTTGGTGATGTAGCCCTTGTCCGTCACGCCCGGGATGATGCCAAAACGACGCTGCAGGCACTTGGCGAACTTGTAGGTCGTCGACTCAAGCGGGGTACCGTACAGCGAGAAGTCAATATCGCTTTCGGCCTTCCACTCCGCGCACTTGTCGTTCATGCGCTGCATGACAGCCATGGCAAAGGGCGTGCCCTCCTTCTCGGTGTGGCTGTGGCCCGTCATGTACTTGACGCACTCATACAGGCCGGCATAACCCAGACTAATGGTGGAGTAACCGCCCACGAGCAGCTTGTCGATCGTCTCGCCCTTCTTCAGGCGGGCGAGGGCACCGTACTGCCAAAGAATCGGTGCGGCATCCGAAAGCGTACCCATCAGACGCTCATGACGGCACAGCAGGGCGCGGTGGCACAGCTCAAGGCGCTCGTCGAAGATCTTCCAGAACTTATCCATGTCCTGATGCGAGCTCAGCGCGACATCGGGCAGGTTGATGGTCACAACGCCCTGGTTAAAGCGACCGTAGTACTTGGGCTTGTTCGGGTCATAGTTCAGCGCGTTGGCCACGTTGTTAAATCCGTTACCGGAGCGGTCGGGCGTCAGGAAGCTGCGGCAACCCATGCAGGTATAGCAATCGCCGTTGCCGGCGGTCTCGCCCTTAGACAGCTTGAGCTCGCGCATCTTCTTCTCGGAGATGTAGTCGGGCACCATACGCTTGGCAGTGCACTTGGCAGCCAGCTGGGTCAGGTAGAAGTACGGGGAATCCTCGTGAACGTTATCGTCCTCGAGCACGTAGATGAGCTTGGGGAACGCCGGGGTGATCCACACGCCGGCTTCGTTCTTAACGCCCTCATAGCGCTGACGAAGCGTCTCCTCCACAATCATGGCAAGGTCGTGCTTCTCCTGGGGCGTACGGGCCTCATTGAGATACATAAAGACCGTCACGAACGGCGCCTGGCCATTCGTGGTCATAAGGGTCACGACCTGATACTGAATCGTCTGAACGCCGCGACGGATCTCGTCACGCAGGCGGTCCTCAACAACCTCGCGGACCTTTTCGGGAGATGCGGAAACGCCGAGCTCCTCGAGCTCGCGGGCGACCTCGCCGCGAATCTTTTGACGGCTCACCTCGACGAACGGGGCAAGATGGGTCAGCGAAATCGACTGGCCACCGTACTGGGAGGAAGCAACCTGAGCGATGATCTGCGTCGCGATGTTGCAGGCAGTCGAGAAGCTGTGCGGCTTCTCGATCAGCGTGCCCGAAATAACAGTACCGTTCTGGAGCATATCCTCCAGGTTCACCAGGTCGCAGTTATGCATGTGCTGGGCAAAGTAGTCCGAATCATGGAAGTGAATCAGACCCTCATTGTGAGCATCCACAATCTCCTGGGGCAGCAGCACACGCTGAGTCAGGTCCTTGGAGATCTCGCCGGCCATGTAGTCACGCTGAACGGAATTGACGGTCGGGTTCTTGTTGGAGTTCTCCTGCTTGACCTCTTCGTTGTTGCACTCAATCAGCGACAGAATCTTGTCGTCGGTCGTGTTCTTCTGGCGCTTCAGGCTCTGAACATAGCGATAGATGATGTAATGGCGAGCGACCTCGTAGCAGTCGAGACGCATAATCTCGTCCTCGACCAGATCCTGAATCTCCTCGACCGACACGGTGTGGCCCGCGTTCTCGCATGCCTCGGCGACGTTTTGTGCCGCGTAAACCACCTGGCGGTCGGTAAGACGAGAGCTCTCCTCGACCTCCAAGTTTGCGGCGCGGATGGCATTGACGATCTTATCGATGTCAAAGACAACCTCGGTGCCGCTGCGCTTGATGATCTTCATCCTCTTGCCTCTTTCGCGTCGTAGTCTCATTGCGCTTCAGAGCCAAACGATGCCCGGCAGGGCGTGCCCCTGTCTTGCGGCGCCGTCGCGCAATCTGTGTTCTCGATAACCATAGTCCCTCATGCGGACAATCCTCGCAGCCAATCAAGGGGCTCAAAGATCTATCCAAATGGGGCGAATAAGGTTCTCGTTCTCTGTCCGCCATCTATCATACGACAAAGAGGCATCTATATCCTGTATTCTTTTTTTAGGTCAAACACAACATATAGTGTTTCAGCAGGTCAAAGCAATTAGTCATTTTGCAGACGCATTAATTATGAGGGGTTCTTGGCAAGTCGGTAAAACGTTACCAACACGGCTACCTGCATGGCAGTTATAAAACCCCCTTAGTCAAGCCGCCGACAAATCCTACCAAAACCAAGCCGCTCACGCCAAAAGAATCCAAAAGATTATGCTTGACCAACATGTTGCGGTCGAATGCCGGCGGACGGAGCGACGGGACTGCAAACGCTCGGAAGACTACAGCCCCGGCACCCCGTCCGCCGGCATTCGATAGGCGAGGAGCTATTTCTTCTCTTCGCGAGCTATCATGCGGCCGAGAGCCGCTGTAAAAGGATCGAGCAGCACGCCGGCGATAACCACAAAAGCCCATCCCTTTGTGACGAGGCCTGCCCAACGCGCGAAGAACGTACGGCCTCCAATCGTTCCGAATCCTCCCTGGAAGGCAATCTCGCCAAAACCGATTACCATAAAAAGGAGCGTGGCACCGATGACCGTACCGGCGATCTTGTGTGATGCACTCCCCTGCTCAAAACCAAAAAAGTCCAGGCACATACCAACCGTTTTGCCAAACAGCGGGAGTGCGCTCAGAACCTCGGCGATCACCGTGGCCACGATGAGTTGTCCCAAAAAGCCCGTGGGACTCGTCAGATCCAAACCGGGTGCCCCTTCGATAATGGGGAGGAATGTACAGAGCAACAAGGGGTTAAAGAAGCCGTTGAGAATGCCGATGACGCGGCCGACAGGGAGCTTCATAGCCTAAATCCTTTCAAAGCCATTGATAGAAAGAGGGCCGCCGGCATATGTCGGCGGCCCCGATAAAACATGATGTGCGGCAAAACAGCTACTCGAGCGGCTACTCCGCCTCGCCGCTGGCCGCCATCTTCTCGGCCTCGGCAAGCTGGGCCGGGGTGAGCTTGCGATACTTAATGGCGCCAAAGACGACACAAGCCGCACAGACGATCATGCCGGCGATGAACTTCTGGTCAATCGTTGCACCAAACGGCGACGTCACGGCCTCAAACACAATGGGAGACAGTGCCATGCCAAAGTTGATGCCCGCCATGCCAATGGCGAGGTTAAACGCACGTCCCTCGGGGGCAGAGTTGCCGGCGGCAAAATTGCCCTCCAGCGGCACGTAGGTCTCCTTGCCCAGCGCAACGACAAAGCCCGCAACGCACAGCACCATAAAGGCGGGCGCAACCAGCGTCAGGCCCAGGCCAACGAGCGTCACGCCCCACGCGATCGGCATAGCCAGGTTCTTAAACTTGGCAAACAGCGGGCCCACCAAAAGACCAGCCGCAATACCGGCAACGGTCATAACGGTAGAGGCAAGACCGGCCTCCACGGTACCGCCAAAGCCGCGACCCACAACAAGCAGCGAAACGTTGGAGCTGAAGAGCTGGAACGTGAGTACGAACACGAAGCTCATGAGCGTGATAATCGCGACCTCTTTAGGCATATTGGCAAACACGTTGACTTTGCGCTTGGGCTCAAGATGGCCCTCGGGAAGGCAAACAGCCTCAATGACGATAAACACGATCATGATGAAGTACGCCGCATAGCTGTGGAACCACTCGGCAGAACCCAAGATGCCGGAAACCATCGTCCAGATAATGCCGCCAAGTGCGACAAAAGTGGAGTAGATGCCCATGACAAACGAGCGCTGCTTTCCGCCAAAGTAATCCGCGATAAGAGCGTCCGTTGAATTCTGCACGGCGCCGAGACCAAGGCCCATGACAGCAGAAGCCGCTAAGACCTGGCCGAGCGAGTCGTGGAACACCAGCACCGAGGCGCCTGCCAGCATCACGATAACGTGACCGACAAGCGTCGTCTTCTTCTTGGACACGCGAGAGGCAAGCTGTGAAGAGACGAGCATGGCGGACAGTGCCATCATCAACGGGATGATGCCGATGATCATCTGGACGGCAGCGATGTTTTCGTCGGGAAACGCCGCCGCGACAGAGGCCACGATGGGGACGGGCACCAACATGCCCATAATGCACATGGCGGCAGCATAAATGCCCACCAGGTACTTGATCTTGGTTTTATCCATGATCCATCCTTACACTTAGAGAAAAGGGTCGGAGCGGCCAGGCATCACCAGCGGCCGCCCCAAACACAGCACTATTAGTCGTTAAATCCGGTGAACACGGGTTCTCCGCTGTACACGAGCGCTTCCTCGACACCATCGAGCACGCGACAGGCACCAGCGGCCATAGCCTCGAGCTCAAACTCGCCCGGATAGGCAGACACGGGGGCGATCCAAGAGCAGCATTCCTCAATCGAGGCAACGAGCTCCTTGCTGTGGACCATGCCGCCTCCGAGCAAGATGCCGTCGACGTCGCCCTTCAGCACACAAGCCATCTCGCCAATCCACTTGCAGATTTGGTAGACCATTGCATCCCAGGCGCGAGCCGCAGCCTTATCGCCCGCAGCGGCGCGATCGCACACCTCGATGGCATCGGACGTACCCAAAAGGTCAACGAAGCCACCGGTCTTCATGCAATGGGCGCGGGCAACGTCGAGACCATGCTCTGCCGTATACTTCGCGACCTCGATCGCGGGAACCGATCCGCAGCGCGTCGGCGCCATGGGACCCTCGCCGCCAACGATGTCGTTGCCGTCCACCATCTTGCCCTTAAGATGAGCCGAGATAGAGATGCCGCCGCCGATATGGCAAACAATGAAGTTGCACTCATCATAGGGGCGACCGAGCTTTGCCGCATGGCGGATGGCGGTCTCTTTGAGATTAAGGGCGTGCAGGTGCACGTTTCGATACACGCCCTTAATGCCCGTCATACGTGCGAGGTCGCACAGCTCGTCGGTATCGGGAGGATTCACCACAAAAGAGGGCTTTCCCGTCTTTGAGGCGAACTCATGAGCAATCTGGGGGCCCAACTGCGCCGGGTGCTGAATGCCGTTCGCACCGACGCGGGCATGCTCGAGCATGACCTCATTGATGGCATACGTGCCGCCGGGCAGCGAAAGCAAGCCGCCGCCGCGACCGACAAATGCATCAAAGTCCTCGAGCTTCAGGCTCGCCTCCCCCAGTGCTCCAAGAATCAGATCGCAGCGATACGGCATCTGAGCCGAAACCCCATCGAACTGGGCAAGGTCCTTCGCATCGTGCGCAACGTTCTTACTGAGCTTGCACTCATCGCCCTCAAAAACGCCCACCTTCGTGGAAGTGGAACCCGGGTTGATTACCAGGACGCGCCAGGGAGTCTTTTTATCGGACATACCTTAAGCCTCCTTAAGCGCCTGGGCGCGCACGCAGCTCATCACCACGTTGCCGACGATCTCGTCGACGGGCGCAGAGCGCGAGCAATCGCACACGATCTTCTTGAAGCCCTGAAGCATGGGGCCGTAGGCATTGGCACCGGTCAGATTCTGGATGATCTTGACGCCGATATTGCCCACGTTGATATCGGGCCAGATGACCACGTTGGCTTGGCCCGCAACAGCGGACTCACGATGTACCTTCTTGGCCGCAACCTTGGGGTTAATCGCCGAATCAAACTGGAACTCGCCGTCGATGGCAAGGTCGGGACGGCGATCGTTGGCAATCTCGCGAGCGCGACGTACCTTGTCGACAAGCTCGTTATCCATCGAACCGTCAGTCGAATGCGAAAGCAGCGCGCAACGGATATCCCATCCGGTCAGCGAGCGCACCGTTTCGCTCGACGAAATCGCAATCGAGGCAAGCTCTTCGCTCGTGGGGTCAACGCAAACGGCGGAATCGCCAAAAGCCAAAAGGCCGCCTTCGCCGCCGTTCCAGTTGGGAATGTCGGCGATACCGCACGAGCTCACGGTGTCCGCACCGTCGGCAAGGCCGACGATGGTCTGTCCCGCTAGGATGATGTCGCCCGTGGCGTTATCGATGCCGGCGAACATAACGTCGACATCGCCGAGCACCTGCAAAATCAGGGCGCGCTCAAGCGGACGCGTCATACGGCGCGCAGCGCCCTTGGGCTTAAACTTGCAATCCGGATGCGAAAGGTAGCGCTCGCAACAAGCGGCGTTCGCCTCCTCGTCGGTCACATCGACAATCTCGATACCGTCAAGGGAGATGCCGCGCTCATCGGCAAGCTCCTTGAGCTTACCGCCGTCGCCGACCAGCACACATTCGGCGAGACGCTCGGCAGCGATCTTTGCGACCGCCTGCATCATGGTCTCGTTTTCGCCCTCGGGAAAAGCAACGCGCATAGGCTTGGCGGCAGCCTGCTCGCGCAGGGTCTGCATCAGGTCCATGGCAGTTACTCCATCTCTTCGGCAGTACGCTCGATAAGCTCGCCGATGGTCTTCATGACCATGACCTCGCGAACGGGAACCTCGGCATCGAGTTCGTTCTCGATCATGGAGGTCAGCGCGATCATCTTCATCGAGCCCTTGCCCAGGATCTCAAACGTCGTCTCAGGGGTCACATCGCCGTCATAGTTGTAGGCGGACTTGGCAAAATCGCAGATCTGCTGAGTGAGTTCTTCGTTCATGATGGTGCCTTTCAATCGAAAAAGAGGGGCGGCCACGGCGGGCTGGAGACATGGGTCCCGCCGTGACCTAAGAGAGGAATCGAATTGTTAAAAGGGTTGAAAGCCTAGTCGTCAAGCTCGAACGTAAGCTCCTTGTAGCCAGGACGGTCGATGACCTTGGCGTGGACGCCCACGGTCTGGCCCGCCATGAGCTTGGCGCGAATCTCGGGGGCCTTCTTCTTGGTAATGCCGTAGATGACGTAGGTGTACTGAGAACCCTCGTCGATATCGACGGCGCCGTAGGCGTACTTGCCATACTCCTTGAGGTAGGGCTTGTCGTTCTGCGGACCAGGCAAGGTAAAATCGATCAGATGGCCGTGACCGGAAACCTGGACCCAATCGGTCTTGTGATAGCCGCAGGCATTGCAGGCAAGGTGGGGCGGAAACTCGACGGCTCCGCACTCGGGGCACTGGCGCGCCCAATAGATGCCCTCTTCAAGACCCGTGTAGAACTTCTTGACCACGGGCTCCATATCTTTGAGTTGCATGAGAATACTCCTTATGGGAAATCGAAAACCGCGATCGCTTAGGCGACGGTACGAAGAATCTGGCAGCGCACGTTCTGAGAACCGCCAAAACCGCGCAGGAACGCCGTCTCGGGAACCTTCTTCATCTGGGTAGCACCGGCGACGCCACGCATCTGCTTGACGGCCTCAACGATATCGGCGATGCCGGATGCGCCATGGGCGTGACCGAAGTTGCAACGACCACCGTGCGGGTTGATGGGCTTATCGCCGTCAAAAGCGGTGCGACCATCGATCGCGTACTTCCAAGCCTCGCCGCGCGGAATATAGCCGCACTCCTCAGCCGAGACGATCTCGGAAGCAAGGAAGAAGTCATTGCACATAAACAGGTCGATCTCGTCGGGGCTCACGCCGGTAAGGTCGTAGACCTGCTTGGCGGCAAGCTCGGTAGCCCAGTGCTCGTTGTGAAGCAGGCCGGCCTCGACCGCAGAAGCGCCCGTACCCAGAACCTCAATAGGCGCATACGGCACGCCCATGGCCTTGGCCTTCTCCGTGGGCATCACGACAACAGCTGCGGCACCGTCGCATTTCTTCTCAAAGCCGGTAACACGCAGGTACTGCGTAACGCGCGGGTTATACATGCTCTTGAGATACTCGTCGGCGGTATCGAACCCGGCTGCCTTCGCGTCCTCCTCGACCGTAGTCTCGTACCAGGCAAGGGGATTCAGGACGGCACCGCGGCGAAGGCTCTTGGTAAGGCCGTTCAGGGCGTCATCAATCTGATCGGCTGTAAGGTCGTACTGCATCGAATACTCGTTGATCCAGTTGTCGAACGACACGCCAAAGGCACCATCAAGCGGGCGACCATACGCGCGGTCATAGATCTTATCGAGCGAGGGAATCATGACGTCGAGCGTAAAGTCCTGACGAATATGGGAGGGCATATGCTCGACGGGAAGAGTCGAAGCCAAATCGCAGGCACCCGTAAGGACAACGTCGTAAGCACCGGAAGCAACCGCCATCACGGCCTGCTCAAGGGCGACGTAACCCGTGCAGCAAGCCTCGGAATGATGGACGGAGCCCTTGGCACGAACGCCAAACCAATCGGCAACCTGCATGTTGGGGGTAATGCAATCGCCAACGAGATACGGATTGGCGCTGCCGTGATAGAAAAAGTCGATATCGCGGGGCTCAAGACCGGCATCGGCAATTGCCTCGAGGGCCGCATAGCCAAACGCCTCGCCCTCGCCAATACCCTGGGTCTCGGGATGCTCCTCAAAATCCTTGAACGGGGTGCAGCCCACGCCTACAATCGAGACGCTGCGCATGTTCTTTCCGAGCGTAACCACTGAATATCACATCCTAATCATGTGAAGGTGTACGGAGTGATGGCGCAGTCCGGCCGCGAGCGAAGGTGAGAGAGCGCTCGCGGCTTTTCTGTGCCGTCACACGTTGAACTACTGCAGTGGTTCTTTTGAACGTAGCTTTAGTTTATGAGGGGTTAAACGTGACACGTGAGACAAATAGCCCCGATGTGTCCCATCATATGGGACACATCGGGGCTAGGCGTTCCAAATAGCAGATAAACGAACTCGTATTATTTGAGCTAATGATCAGAGATATCTAAAATTCGCCCTGAATACAACCGTTTATCCCCAAATATCGACCGCTCACGCGACTGGCTTTTCAAAATCGGGAATACGTGGGTGCCAATGACGCGAGGCATCGTCGACAAAGAGTGGTGCGTAGAACATGCGATTGAGGGCGGCGGCAACGGTGCGCGCCTCAAGGTCGGGCCGGGCCTCGAGCCAATACTGAATGAGGTTATGGTGGCCCGCAAGCGCAAAGGCTAGATACAGGTCGAGGTCCGTTTCATCGGAAAATGTCGAGCGAAGCCGATTGCGAAAATAGTCATGCATAAAGATCGTTGCCTTGTGAGCAAACACGGGATCGCCGTTATCGCTGTTAAGTGCCAAAACTTTCGAGCGATTAGCCTTGAGGATCTCCATGCGCTTGATCATCGTGGGCGTAGGGTCCAGCTGCGCATCGCCAAAACGAGCCTCCAGCGCAACATCATTGATGTCCTGCATATTCTGGAGCAGCTCATCTTCAAAACGTTTAACCACATCATCGACAGAGTGATAACAGCGATAGAACGTCGATTTGGATGTATGGGCAAGGCGAAGTACCTCGGCCACCTTAATCGACTGCACCGGAGTTGTCGCCATAAGTTCAAAGACGGCATCCTCGATCCGTGAAGCAATATCGTTTTGAGCGTTCAGTGACATGGCGGCCTCCCCTATTGGCGATTGGCTCCTATGCTACCCGAAAGGCATGCTCCTTGACGACGATACGAGGCATAGAGCGTGCCGCACAAGAGATGACGCAGCGACCGTATGTCACCGACGAAGTATTCCATCCGCCGGGCATACCATCTTTGCGAGGGTCAATCGAAAACCCGACGCCCTCAGCCTTGAGGATGGCCTCGATGCGCGTCCACGTCTGACTCAGGCGAAGATTGCGTTCTTGCAAATTGGGGGCAGCGTTAATCCACGCGCGCTCGTCGTCGTTCGCCATACGCCAAACCGCAGCGGGAGCAATCTCATCGATCGCCTCGATATCCACGCCAATAGGTCCTCCGACCGACCGAGCAACATCGGATACAGCGAGGACGGCCACGCTTCCGCCATGTGAAATGGAAATAGAGGGGGCCTCCCCATCCGCAAGCTCGATCTTGCCGAAAGCAGAACGCACAAGCCGGGTGTCGTCGAAGACACCCAGGGCGTCGCGAAGCAGCAGACCCACGCCTGCAGCTTCCCTCCGAGACGCAATTGGGAGATCCCCATTGGAGGCACGTAAGGCATAGCGTCCCGCGATTGATGCCATATCAACGGTCACGCCGGGATCGATTGCGGAAACATCAACGAGGTGCACGGTTATGTTCAAACGGTCAACCCCCACTCGATTGAGATGACAAGGCTAAACAGACGCTCAGAACCGCTCTTTCATGAATCGAGGTACCTTTTGCCGGCGATTTGGCGACCCATTTGGCGGCATAAAACAAAACAGCCCAGAGGACATAGCCTCTGAGCTGCGAACATTTGGTGGGCGTTAGAAGATTTGAACTTCTGACCTC
>CAJLLN010000005.1:0-32311 GCA_905207495.1 uncultured Collinsella sp.
CAGCGGCACGATCGCTCAGCACCACGATGTTCACACCGTCGCGGACCGCAGCCTCAACGTCCTCGGCAAGCTGCTTAAGCGCAGCCTGCAGCGCGCCCTCGCCGGCGTCGCGGCGGTAGACGGCACGGAAGCGACGGATCTTAAAGCCCACGCGGTCGATGGCGCAGATGCGGTCGAACTCCTCCTCGTTGAGCAACGGGCGCTCCAGGCGCACCAGCTGGCAGGCCGTGCGGGAGTCCTCGAGCAGGTTACCGTGGTTGCCCAGGTAGAGCGTGGTCGAGGTTACCATATGCTCGCGCAGGGCATCGATCGGCGGATTCGTGACCTGGGCGAACAGCTGATAGAAGTAATCGAAGAACGAACGCGTCTTCTTGGACAGGCAGGCTAGCGGCGCATCGATACCCATCGAAGCGAGCGGTGCCTTGCCCTGCTGGGCCATGGGGCGCACGACCTCGTCAACATCATCCCAGTGATAGCCGAGCTTGGCCATACGCACGGCGGTAGGCACCTCGTCGTCCTCGGCGGGTGTTGCCGCAACGGGCTCATCGAGCGCGTCGACGGTCAGCGTCTCCTCGGCAATCCAATCACGGTAGGGCTTTTCCTTGGCGTAACGGGCACGCAGCTCGTCGTTGTAGATGACGCGACCGCGGGCAAAGTCGACCTCGAGCATCTGGCCCGGCCCCAGACAGCCGCTCGTCAGGATGTTCTCGGGGCTCACCTCGATGGTGCCCACCTCGCTTGCCAGCATAAAGCGACCGTCGCGCGTCACATAGTAGCGGGCGGGACGCAGGCCGTTGCGGTCGAGGGCAGCACCCAGGGTACGGCCGTCGGTAAAGGCGATGGCGGCCGGGCCGTCCCAGGGCTCCATGAGCATGGACTGGTAGGCGTCGTAGGCGCGGCGCTCCTCGCTCAGGCTGTCGTTGTGGTCCCACGGCTCGGGCAGCAGCATGGACGCGGCACGCGTGAGCGGACGGCCGTTCATGACCAAAAACTCAAGCACATTGTCCAGAATCGCGGAGTCGGAGCCCTCGCGGTTGATGATGGGCATCACGCGCTCAAGATCGTGCTGCAGCACGGGGCTGTACAGGTTGGGTTCGCGGGCGCGAATCCAGTTGACGTTGCCCTTGAGGGTGTTGATCTCGCCGTTGTGGATGATAAAGCGGTTGGGGTGCGCGCGTTCCCAGCTGGGCGTGGTGTTGGTGGAGTAGCGCGAGTGGACGAGCGCCACGGCCGTCTTGACGGCGGCGTCGTTGAGATCGATGAAGAAGCGGCGCATCTGCGTGGCGACCAGCATGCCCTTGTACACGATGGTGCGCGAGCTCATGGAGCATACATAGAAGATTTTGTCGCGCAGGGCAAACTCAGCGTCGGCCTTCTTCTCGATGGTGCGGCGGCACACGTACAGGCGGCGCTCGAAGGCATCGCCGGCGGGCGTGTCGTCCGGACGGCCCAGGAAGGCCTGCAGGATAGTGGGCATACAGGCGCGGGCCGTCTCGCCCAGGTCGTGCGGGTCAACCGGCACCTCGCGCCAAAAGAGCAGCGGCACGCCGGCCTCGGCGCAGCCCTCCTCAAACACGCGGCGGGCATCCTCTACGCCCTTCTCGTCCTGCGGGAAGAACAGCATGGCCACGCCATAGTCGCCCTCTGCCGGCAGAATCTGGCCACACTTTTGAGCCTCTTTACGGAAAAAGTGATGCGGAACCTGGAACAGGATACCAGCGCCGTCGCCGGTGTTCTTCTCGAGTCCGGTGCCACCGCGGTGCTCCAAGTTGACCAGAATGGACAGTGCATCGTCCAGAATCTGGTGATGGCGCTCACCGTTGATATCGGCAAGCGCGCCGATGCCGCATGCATCGTGGTCGAATTCGGGGCGATAAAGGCCCTGCTGCTGAGCGGAATCTGCCTGCATCGCGATCCTCCCCTAGATATTAGACAGTCAGTTGAATAGGCATACTAGGAGCACCGCCGGCCCGTTGTGTTTCCCGCCCGTTTCGAAACAATCGCGTAACGCACACCCTACGAGTGGACACCGCCGACCTCAAGGACGGCAACAAGGGCCCCAAGTTCGACCTGTAAGCTCACCGCTTCAAACATCTCAATCTGTAACAGTAAGACCCAATTTCCATCCCTAGTTGTTACAGATCAAGACATTTCGCAGCCCCCTTTCACCATCCTATTCAAATACAGCAATTTTGTTAGTCTTGATTAACTTTTGAGCCTAAAACGGGTATCCTTTCCGGCGTCAAGCAAACGGCACGCAGGAGCGCACCATGATCAACCATCTCAAACATCATTTTGGCTCCCGACGCACCGGCGGTCACGGAGGACTCGACATCGCACGGCATATCGGCCCCGGATTGCTCGTGACCGTCGGCTTTATCGACCCGGGCAACTGGGCCTCCAATATGGCCGCGGGCTCGCAGTTTGGCTACGCGCTGCTGTGGATCGTCATTGTTTGGATCCTCGGGCTTGCGCTTGCCGTATTCCTGATCGGCTTTGTTATTTGGATTGTCGGCTTTGTCGTGCTCGGGATCTGGGTGTGCTATCGCATTGTTTACGGCTGGGGGCGCCTGCCTTGCCGAGGCCACGACCCGCTTTCTCCCCCGCTTCGTTGGGCGCACGGTGCTCGCCAGCGCCTACCTCGCGACCATCGCCACCGCCATGGCCGAAGTCCTGGGCGGTGCGATCGCGCTTCAAATGCTCTTTGGCCTGCCCGTACGCGCCGGCTGCGTCATCGTCGCGGCGGCATCGATTGCCATGCTCATGACAAGCTCCTACAAACGCGCCGAGCGATGGATCATCGCCTTCGTGGGCGTGGTAGGACTTTCGTTTTTGGCCGAGCTTGCACTAGTCAACGTCGACTGGCCGCAAGCCGCCACAAGCTGGATCACACCCCGTATGCCCACCGGCTCGGCCGCGATTATCGTAAGTGTCCTAGGCGCGGTCGTTATGCCCCACAACCTCTTCCTGCACTCCGAGGTCATCCAATCCATGCACTTCGAAGGCCAAGGCGAGCAGGTTATCGAAGAGCGTCTGCGCTATGAGCTCTTCGACACGCTCTTTTCGATGGGCGTGGGCTGGGCGATCAACTCGGCCATGGTCATCCTGGCCGCAACGACCTTCTTTGCGCACGGCATTGTCGTAGACGACCTCGCCGTCGCAGCGGCCACGCTCTCCCCCATCTTGGGCCCGGCGAGCTCGACCATCTTTGCGGTAGCGCTGCTGTTCGCGGGACTATCGAGCAGCGTGACAGCGGGCATGGCGGCGGGAACCATCACCGCGGGCATGTTCGACGAGGAATACGACATCCACGACCGGCACTCATCGATTGGAGTGGCGGTCTGTTTCGTCGGCGCAGTGGCGGCGTGCCTGATCGTCCCGAATCCTTTTGAGGGTCTCATCTGGAGTCAGGCATTGTTGTCGCTTCAGTTGCCGATTACGGTCTTTGTGCTCATACGACTCACCAGTTCGCCCCGCGTTATGGGCAAATACGCCAACTCGCGCCCGCTCAACGCGCTGCTCGTAGGGATCGGCGTCATCGTGACGATTCTCGACATCGTGCTGCTAACGGGGATGTAATTGGGATAGCGTGGCTGTCCAGATATAACGTCTCAATCTGTAACACGTAAGGCCGTTTTAAACCGTCAGATAAATCAAAAGGGTCCCAGCCGGAATATCCAGCCGGGACCCTTGGACAGAGCTATATGTTGTTGCAAGTCGTGTGTCTACGAGCTACTCCTCGACAAGCTCAAACTCATCGGGGCCGACGCCGCAGACCGGGCACACGTAGTCCTCGGGCAGCTCGGGCGTGTCGACCTCAACCTCGTAACCGCAAACGGTGCACACAAACTTATACGTCTTCTTCTCCTCAGCCATGATGTTCTCCTCTCGAACGTGACTGCTGGTGTACTTACTTATTAGTATATATTCTCAATAACATAATGCAAGTATTTTTAGAACATTTCTAGCCTTGATACGACGAGGCTTTGGGCGGCGTCTTGCCCTTTAGCACCTTGTGATAGTAGTCATAGGTCAGCGGGGCCTCGCCGCTCAGACGCTCGGCATCTTCGACCTCACCGATAAAGAGTAGGTGCGTGCCCACATCCACGGCATCAATCAGACGGCAGCTAAACAGCGCCGCCGCGTGCTCGGGCACATAGGGCATGCCCAGAGCCGTCTCGCGGGTCTCGTATTTGGCAAACTTGTCATAATCGCTGCTGGTGCGGAACCCAAAGTTACCGATGTAGAGCATGTCGGCGGTCTGACCGATCACAGTCAGCGCGAACGCTTTGGCCGATGCGATGACGCCCGAGGTGACATTGTCCTTGTTCACGGCAACCGAAATACGCGGCGGCATGGACGTCACCTGCACCGCAGTATTGATGACGCAGCCGGCGCGCAGCCCGTCTGCCGCAGCGCTCACCACGTACAGACCGCTCGGCATGGTAAAGAACGCAGTTTTGTCCATAACGATCACTCCCCTAGCTCGGGTTGGAACCTCATGAATGTATGTACCCACAAAAAAGGCGGCACCCATAACGGACGCCGCCTTTGAGACATATGTGTCAGAACAGTAAGAAAGATGAGACGCCCGCAGTTGCGGTGAAATAGGGACTGAATAGCCCCTCAAACAGGAAAACAGTCCGTATTCCACCGCAACTTATACAGAGTGCCTAGCGGTTGCGTTCCTTAAGGGCGCGGTCGATCTCGCGTTGGACATCACGCTTGGCCATGTCCTCGCGCTTGTCGTAGAGCTTCTTGCCGCGACCCAGACCCAGCAGCAGCTTTACGCGGCCGTCGGTATTAAAGTAGAGCTCCAACGGAACCAGCGCATAACCACGGTTGCGAAGTTTGCCGTCAAGAAAGTCGATCTCCTTGCGGTGCAGCAGCAGACGACGCCGACGGTCAGGATCGCGATTCCACACGCCACCATGGCTATAAGGGTGGATATGCAGGCCGACGAGCCAGCACTCCCCGCCGCGGATCAGCGCGAAGGTATCGGTGATCTGGCAGGCGCGCTCGCGAATCGACTTGACCTCGGTGCCACTCAGCTCAATACCGCACTCAAACGTCTCATCGATAAAGTACTCGTGATGTGCCGAGCGATTCTTGGAAATGAGTTTGCGCTCGCGCTTACTGGGCATCGCCGGCCTCCTTGGCGCCATCGGCGTTTGAGCCCGCAGCCTCGCGCTTTGCCTTGCGCTCGGCATTGAGCTCGGCATCGCTCTCGCGCACCAGTTTGATAATCGCCGCGCAGGCCTCCTCGCCCACCAAGTCGCGAGCACGTACCGTCAGGCGCGTCGCCTCCTGCTTGTCGCCGTCGCTTGCAGCATCGGTCGCGCACATAATCAGGCAGATGGCAATCTCGGCCGAAGGCGAGGTCGGCACGCCTTGCAGGGCCAGTTCACCCATCACGTGGTCGTCGCTCTCATCGGCGGCATCCGGATAGGTGGTATGGATCTTGTTGAGCAGGCGCGTCGTATGCGCATCGTTGGGCGCCAGGCGCAGCGCCAGACGCGCGCAGCCCACGGCAGCCGAAACGTTCTCGGTCTCGGGCTCCAAGAAGTACTGACCTAGATTGGCGTAAGCGCGGGCGGCGCACTTGCCATCGCTTGCACGCTCCAGCACCGAGAACGAGAGCGATGCCCATTCCTGCTTGTCCTCGAGAGCGCGGAACAGCTCGGCCAGATCCAGGCGGCAGTTGCAGTTCATGGGGTCCCAGCGCACGGCCTGCATCAAGGCGTTGCGAGCACTCACATAATCCTGCTGGCGAATGTAGGCAAACGCCATGTCAGAGTACAGGCGGTCAAACGGCACCTCGACCTGCACGAGCTCGCGCGGATCCTTCTCCACGCGGCGATAGGCCAAGCGCTCAAACTTGCTATCGAAGCTAAAGTATTGACGCTTCTCCTCCGTCTTGCACTCAGCGTCGATATACTCCTCGGCGAGCTCCACCAGACGCTCCAGCAGCGGCGTCGCCGTAGCCAGGTCGCCCTGCGCCAGATAGTTCTCGGCATACGTGATGTCTTGCAAGCTGATGGGCAGATCCATGGCTACTCCTCGATCTGAGCGAAACACGGCAGGCGCCGTATATACGGTTAATACACAAAACCCGGGTCTCTTACGAGGCCCGGGCGTTCAATTTTGGTAGCCCGTACCAGATTCGAACTGGTGATCTCCGCCTTGAGAGGGCGGCGTCCTAAACCGCTAGACGAACGGGCCATATGTAGCAAATGCAATGGCTGGGATGGAGGGAGTCGAACCCCCATTGACGGAACCAGAATCCGCTGTCCTGCCATTAGACGACATCCCAATGACTGCATCGCTGCGCTCGGCTGTGCCTTTGCGCAAGAAAGAAATATACGGGAAGTCTCGCCGTGACGCAAGCCCCAATTTTGACTTTTTTGAAATTCAGTCAAATTGGCCTAATTTAGTCCAACCCGTGAAGGACCTGTGAAGCCAACCGCTGTACACGAAGGGCAAAACGCCGCGAGCGGTAGCCGTCAACCGTTGGCAGATTCTACCGCGAAAACGATAGCACCAGGCAACACAATCGAAGTATCAATGATCACGTAGATATCGAGGCGCCATGGACGAAGAGCTTGATTACCTATGGGAGACCCTGGGCCTCGAGATCACTGCCGACCTTTGGCCCGAACGGGACAAAATCCATCCCACACTGCGCCCCGCCATTACTGTGGTGCAGGCAAAATACCGCCGTGCATCCTTTTTGATCATGCGGATGTCATGGCACGCGGGACTCCCCGACCTTAAGCGAATCCAGGCAAGCCTCGTCGAGTTGTCCGGTATGCCGACCGTCATATCCGAGACGCACCTGGAGCAGCGCCAGCGCGAGCGACTGCAACAGCAGCGGATTCCCTTTATCTGCCCCGGCGTTCAGGCATATCTGCCCTTTATGGACGAGGAGTACTGGAGCGGCAAGCCCAACAAACACGTAAAGGTCTACGATCCGCACGAATGGGCACAGCTGGCGGACTGACTGGGGCAGGCCCGCCGGCGGAAAGTGCGTCCCAGATTTCAAGCTCAAACTGGTCCCCACTTTCCCGTCGAGCCCTCAACCGGAAACCGTGTCCCACAATCGAAGCTCAGAATGGGACGTGCTTTCCGCAACCGGCCACTTTGGGAAAGCGCATCCCATTCTGGAAGCGAATTCCGGGTCGCACTTTCCGCAGCCGCTACAGCAACGCCTCGGCCCAAGCCGATTCCCTAAAGCCTGGAATCACAAAGTCGTCGCCTACCAGCAGCGGACGCTTGACCAGCATGCCGTCGGTCGCCAGCAGCTCGTAGCACTCCCGATCCGTCATGCCCGCATCCAGACGCGCCTTCAGGCCCAGCTCTCGATATTTCATGCCCGACGAATTAAAGAAGCGCCGCACCGGCAGCCCCGAACGAGCAATCCAGGTCGCAAGCTCATCAGCCGTGGGATTGTCCAAAACGATATCGCGGTCGATGTACTCTACCCCATGTTCGTCCAGCCATGCCTTGGCCTTCTTACAGGTCGAGCACTTGGAATATTCAACAAACAGTACGGTCATGGGAATCCTCCGAATATAGATCGGCCAACGCAGGCACACGCCACACGAGGCGCCTTCGTATGATGGGCCAATTGTAGCCCGCGGGTCACACGTTAAACGAACCGTACCCCGAATCCGCGTTTGATGAACGGCAGCAGTTCCATTGCCTCGGGCGTGATATGGCCCGCAACGTTCATGCGCTCGTCACCGGGAAGATCGACCCGCGCAATCTCAAGCTCGCCTTCGTAGCGCCCATATCCGCTATTGCTCACAGCGATCGACCCCGCCTTTCGCGGCAGGCCGGCTCCGGCATCCGTCGGCACGGAATCCGGCTTAAGCGTCGTACGTGACTCCTGAGACCTAAAGATGAGGACGCTCGAGTCGGGTCGGTCGTGATGAATCTGCCCGCGCACATAGGCATAACTGAGCTCAAGCTCGCATTGCAGGTCCACGTATCCGGCGGAAACTTGAGCAAACTGCGCCCAGCCCGCATCGGAAAGATCGGGGTCGCCGACCAACACAATGTCGCAATCGGCGCCATGTGCAAGCTCAAGCATATTGAGGGCAACCTTTGACGCGCGACCGCGCTGCGCCTCGACCGTCGGCAGTCCCTCGAATACCGGCCCGCGAACGTTAGCATCACCCGGCACAAAAGCCATGATTTCGAATCCAAGCGCCGCAAGACGAAGATTCACCCGAGCAATGTCCTCCAGAGCTAAACCGGTATAAGGCTTGGGGTAAAAATTGTGGCAGGCGGCAAAACGAGTCACATCGGCACCGGCCTCACGCCACGATGCGATTTCATCAGAACTCACTGTCGATGCATTGACCACAATGCGAAATACACCGGACAGCTCCGCGACCCGCTGGGCGCTAAAGCCATAGTCCAAACGAAGGTATTCCAACCCCAGATCGCGCAAGTCCTCGATGCGCTCAAGCCCGAGCAAATCGCACGTGCGAGGCCCCACATCGGCAATGAGCGCAATGCCGCGGGCGGAAAGCAGCGACAGCACATGACGGACCTTATCGGCATACGCCGCTCCCCCATCCTCGGGAATATGCAGCGAGGTGAACGCATAGCGCGCACCCGCCGCGGCACCACGCTCAATCGTCCGCTCAATATCCTGCAGAGGGCTGGAAAGATAAATCGAAATACCCGTTTTCACGCTTCAACGCTCCTTTAAAAAAGGCCGGCGGAGCAGTTAGCCCCGCCGGCACAACCATAGCATCAAGAAATCTGCCGCGCACCGCGAGCCCCGAGCAACACGGCTCGCGATATCAAACTACTCGCCAAAGAACTCGTTGATCTTCTGCTCGTCGACGCCAAAGAACCACGTCAGGACAAAGCCGGCGGCATAGGCAAGCAGCATAGCGGCAACGTAGCCGAGCTGCTGGCCAGGAACAACGATCAGTAGGCCAAACAGACCGGAAACGCCCTGAGAAACCGTGCCGATGTGAAGCAGCGCCGCGAGCGCGCCGCCAAATCCGGCACCCAGGCAGGCCGTCACAAACGGACGAACGAGCGGCAGCGTAACAGCATACATCAGAGGCTCGCCCACACCCAGGATTCCAACGGGAATGGACTCTGCGACGTACTTCTTGAGCTTGGCGTTCTTGGTCTTAAAGTACAGCGCCAAACCGGCACCGACCTGGCCGCCGCCAGCCATCATAAGGATGGGAAGCAGGTAATTGATACCCTTGGTAGCGCCGTCGGGATCGTTGAGCATAGCGTGGATCGGCGTGAGCGCCTGATGCAGGCCGACGGACACCAGCGGCAAGAAGCCTGCCGACAGGATATAGCCGCCCAGGACGCCCAGTTTCTCGAAGATAAAGGTCAAAACGCTAAAGATGGCAGTCGTCAGCCATGCGCCAACCGGCTGGATGACGAGCATCAGAGCAAAGGCGCCGATGATGAGCACCAGCAGCGGGGACAAGAACGTGTCGAGTGCGTTGGGCATAACCTTGCGAATCTGACGCTCCATCCAGGCAAAAAATGCACCAGCGATGAGAGCCGCGATCATGCCACCCGCCGCGGGGTTGTACTGCGCACTGGTGAGCGGCAGCAGAATGGCAGTGGCAGGATCAGCCGCGCCAGGCGCAAGCAGGGGCATGGCACTGTTGGCGATACACATCATGCCGGCGATGCCGCCCAGCGCAGCGGAGCCACCAAACTCACGTGCCGCGTTATAGCCCACCAAGATGGGCAGATAGGCAAACAGAGCCCAGCCCATGGAACGAATGCCCTGGTACCACCACTCGCCTGCAAGCGCGCCTGCCGTCGAGACGTTAATGACGTTACAGATACCGTTGATGAGGCCAGCCGCAATGATGCCGGGAAGCAGGGCGACGAAGACATTGGAAATCTTCTTGAGGAAGGCCTGAACCGGCTTGGACTCGTACTTGGCTTTCTGCGCGGCCTTGTTTGTGGCCGCAGCGTCAACCACGCTCTCGTCGGCAACGCCTTTCGCAAGGCCGGTGAGCTTGGAGAACTCCTCGAGCACCTTATTCACCTTGCCCGGACCCAGCACGATCTGCATCGTGTCGTCCTCGACCAGGCCCATCACGCCGTCGAGCGCCTTAATACCCTCCGTGTCGACGTTGCCCGTGTCTTTGACGGTCACGCGCAGGCGCGTCATGCACGCCGCGTTTGCGAGCACGTTGTCTTTACCGCCCAAAAGGTCCAGCAGCTTTTGAGCCAGCTCTTTGTTCGTCATAACTCCTCCTTGTATTGGGTATCTCGTCTAGATGTCATATCAGCTCACGCCGTGCACCTATTGGACATCGGCATTGCTCTTCTCATGGCCACTCACCGCAGTACGGACATGGCCGTGCGCCCGTTCAAGAGCTACCGCAGCCTGCTCGGCATCGCAGTCCAACAGCACCGAGACAATAGCGGTTTTTACGTGGCCGCCGGCATCCGCAAGCGCCTGAACAGCGCGCTCGCGCGTGCAGCCGGTCGCCTCCATCACGATGTTCTGGCCGCGCACCACCAACTTCTCGTTCGTCTGCTGCACATCGACCATCAGGTTTTGGTATACCTTGCCGATCTTGACCATGGCACCGGTCGAAATCATGTTGAGAATGAGCTTTTGAACCGTTCCCGCCTTGAGCCTCGTTGAGCCGGTCAGCACCTCGGGACCGGGCACGGGCTCAATGGCAAGATCTGCGCTCTCCCCGATCTTCGACCCTTGGTTGCAGGCAATTGCAATGGTCTTGCACCCAGTTGCCTTGGCGTACGCAAGGCCGCCCACCACATAAGGAGTACGGCCGCTTGCCGCCAGGCCAACGACAAGATCCTTGTCCGAGAGTCCACGCTCTCGCAGGTCGTTCGCGCCAAGCTCATCGCTGTCTTCGGCACCTTCGACAGCCTTGATAAACGCCGTCTCGCCTCCGGCAATGAGCCCGACAATCAGATCGGGTGACACGCCAAACGTGGGCGGACACTCCGAAGCGTCGAGTACGCCCAGACGACCGCTGGTGCCTGCGCCCATGTAAAAGACGCGCCCGCCGCGCTCGAGTGCCTCAGCAGCCCAGTCGATTGCTGTGGCAACCTGGGGCAACACTTTCGTGACCGACTGGACGGCACGAAGATCCTCATCGTTCATCGTCGTGACGATTTGCAGCGATGTCATCGTATCGAGGTCCATTGACCTTTGATTACGCTGTTCGGTCGTGAATTTTGTTAAATCGAGCATTTCATTCACCTCATCTTTCCTGTTTCTCGATGTAGTTTTGCTTAATGACATGCGTCGCCCGTTCGTAGTCGCTGGCAACGTAAGCAGCGTACAGGGCATCGACAACCATAAGCTGGGCCATACGCGAAGCCATGGCACCGCTGCGGACCAAGGGTTCACTCGCAGCAACGCCGAGCACGGCATCGGCCATGGTGGCAAGCTTGGATGATCCATCTACTTTGGTAACGGCCACAACGGGACAGTTGTGACGTTGAGCCTCGGCGGTGCAGTCCAGCACCTCTTGCGTCAAGCCCGAGTAGCTAAAGGCGATTGCCATATCGCCCTCATGCATGTTCTTGGCACATAAGAGCTGATCATGCCAGTCGTCGTACAGATGGCACTCTTTGTCGACACGCATGAGCTTTTGCGCCAGGTCGTGCGCGACCAAACGAGAGGCACCAATACCGAACAGATTGACCGCGCGTGCCCGCTTAAGACGGGCCGCGCATCGCTCCAAGACGGTGTAATCGAGCGTTCGCGCCGTCGCCTCGATCGTGCGCACGTTGCTTTTCATCACCTTCCCCACGATACGTTCGACGCTGTCATCCATGGAGATGTCCTCGAGGGCTACGTCTTTCTTGTCACCTAAGAGCGCCAGCTCGGCAATCAGTTCGCGCTGGAACTCCTTGTAGCCCGCAAAACCCAAACGCTTGCAAAAGCGCAAAATGCTCGAGGGCGAGGAGAACGTGACATCGGCAAGACCGCGGACGGACAGCCCGACCACCTCGTGCGGATGAGCGCTTACATATGCGATGACATTGCGTTCCGCCGGGCTCGCGCTGAGCTCACGCTCGCGAAGCCGCAAAAGCAATCCGTTTGCCATCTCAAACACCTCCGTTGAGAAGAATTAAAGACCAACGAACGATTCGTACCGGATACAAACAGCTTTTGCGGTACATTGTGCCGCATCGTGGCGCACAAAGGGCGAGCGTTCTACCGCTCGCCCCTCAAATCCGACCGCTCGGAAATACGCGCGACACAAAATAATTCAACAAGGTCGCATTATCAGAAACGGGTTTGTTACCGGCTAGCGCCTCGCATGGGCGCCGATCGGCCGAGTCGCATGGCGCACTAACGCCGCCGCCAGCAATACCAACAGCATGGCGGTGACATAGCCCGCAGCATCGAATCCTAAATCGATAACGTCGAAATGCCTGCCGGGAACAAAGATCTTATGTACCTGATCGCCAACGGAGCAGGCGGCGCAAAAGAGCAATACGGGCACGCAACGGGAGCATACGCTCCACGGACGCCTGGAAAAGCAAACCACGACCACCGAGGCGAACAATCCGACGAAGAAAAACTCTACGGTATGGGCAACGCGACGGACGTTTGTGCCCACCCACATGCGAATGGAAGCAAGTCGGCCAGACCGGACATTCGAGGCAGCCGAATCGGCGCCCCCGGTCATTCCGTTCTCCGTCTGGGCTTCACCCGTGGCATCGGTAGCCTGAACGCCCGTAGCCTGACCCTCCACCACACGCGCGGTGGACTCGCTCAGCAACGACGTC
This sequence comes from uncultured Collinsella sp., assembly GCA_905207495.1. Lineage (GTDB taxonomy): Bacteria > Actinomycetota > Coriobacteriia > Coriobacteriales > Coriobacteriaceae > Collinsella. Next base: position 12,781 of record CAJLLN010000005.1, read on the forward strand.
TGCACCGCGTTTTGCTCCGTCAGCACCCAGATGCCCGCCAGCGTTGCAGCGAACAGAACGACCGCGGTCCATCCGATTATTTGTTTTACGCGCGCCAAGGGCCAACCTCCTTTTTTGAATATCAGCGAGTGTAGCCCCAAATGGCATCGTCACCGTATCAAAATTTGAATCGCAACAGGAAGCGACAAAGCGACGCAAACCCCTACCCCGCCTCGCGCATCCAGCGATCGAACGTCCCCACGCACACGCCCAGGCATTTTGCTGCCTGGCTGCGGGTAATATCGCCTGCCTCATAGCTATCGCGCACCAGCTCAAACTGAGGAGGGCACGGCTTGCGAGGTCGACCGAAACGGACCCCTCGCGCTCGCGCCGCTGCAATTCCCTCCGCCTGGCGCCGATGGATATTCTCGCGCTCCACCTGCGCCACGTAGCTCAGCAGTTGCAGCACAATATCGGCAATCAGGGTGTTGGTCACATCCGGCGCGCCGCTGGCCCTGGCGCGCGTGTCAAGCAATGGCATGTCCAACACCACAATGGCAACCCCGAGCTCCTTGGTAATGCGTCGCCATTCCTCAAGAATCTCGGAGTAATTACGGCCAAGTCGGTCGATAGAAAGCACCACCAGCACGTCCCCGTCCCCCAGGACGTGTAGCAGCTCGCGATAACGCGGTCGATCGAAGTCCTTGCCACTCGCATGGTCGGCATAAATATTCGCCGAGCCCACGCCATAGGCGTCCAGCGCATCCAGCTGCCGATTCAGATTCTGATCGCGCGAACTCACCCGCGCATAACCGTACACCGTCGCCATCTCATCCCCGCTTTCTTGTAAACCTGCCAAAAGGGACAGGTTTATTTTGGTAGGTTTTACCTCTCAAATAGCAGGTAAGCGGGCGGCCGAGCAGACGGCAAGGTAGCCATGATTCAAATGCGAAGGGCGGTCCCGAAAGGCCGCCCTCCGCTCCCCCACCATCAGTCGGGATTTGGCTAATGGATAAGCTTAAAGTCCAAGTGCCCACGCGTGGTATTGACGCGCGAGACCTCGACAATCACGCGCTGACCCAGTTCATAGCGAGTCCCCGTGTCGGCGCCCGTCAGCGTAAGCGCATCCTCGTCGAACTCGAACCACTCGTTGCCCAGGCTCTTGATCGAAACCAAGCCTTCGACCTGCGTTAGGTCCAAGCGCACAAAGAGGCCCATGCTGCTAACCCACGAGACGGTTCCGGCATAGCGCTCGCCCAGACGGTCCTCATAGTACTGGGCAATCTTGATCTTTTGCGTCGCATGGCTGGCGGCATCTGCCGCGCGCTCGGCATCGCTGCATGCGCGGCAGATCTGCGGCAGAATGCGCGGCAGTGACTCGCGCCCCTTGCCGATCAGGCGCGGCGTACGGACCAGGGCGTCCTTGCCGCCGAGCCGCTCATAGGCCAACTGCAGTTTGAGCACGCGGTGCACCACCAGATCGGGGTAGCGACGGATGGGACTCGTAAAGTGACAGTAGCACGGCGCGGCGAGCGCAAAGTGGCCCTCGTTGCGCGGCTTGTACAGCGCGCGCTGCATGCTGCGCAGAAGCAGCGTGTTAACGAGCGGTGCGTTGGCCGTACCGGCGGCAGCATCGACTGCAGCCTGCAGCTCATCGGGGCTCCCCAGGGCAATACCGGCAGCACGGCGATCGTCGATGATGCCTAGCTGCGCCAGCGCAACGGCGGCACCGTGCAGGCTATCGGGGCTCGGATCCTCATGCACGCGATAGCAGGCCTCGATATCACGGTCTGCCAGCCACTCTGCAACGCACTCGTTGGCGAGCAGCATGGCTTCCTCGATAAGCGACGTAGCACACGAACGCTCACGCGCCACAATCTGCACGGGTACTCCGTCCTTATCCAATAGAGCGCGAATCTCGGCCGTGTCAAAATCGACTGAGCCGCGGGCGCGACGAATACGACGGCGAAGTTCGGCGAGTTCGTTGGCGGCGACAAGGAAATCGCAGAGGTCGACGTTGTAGCCGCGGGCGGCCTCCTCGCACGCAAGACCGCGCTCAAGCGCTTCCTCGCGCGAGGTCTCGGCAGCCGCAACATCCTCGGCCGCACCCTCCAACACCGAATACTCAACCGCGCCGGCACGCACCAGCAGCGCCTCGGCGCCGTCATAGTCCATACGCACACGCGAGCGAATCACGCTGGGGTACGGATCGTAATGCCGCACGCGGCCCTGCGCATCGAGCTCGATATCGACGGTAAACGCCAGGCGGTCCTCGTCAGGGCGAAGCGAGCACAGGTCATTGGACAGGCGTTCGGGCAGCATGGGAAGCACGCGATCGGCCAGATACACCGATGTCGTACGATGACGAGCCTCAAGATCGATATGCCCGTCCCAAGCCACATAGTGTGAAACGTCGGCGATATGCACACCCAGCTTGTAGCCACCCTCGGGCGTGCGCTCCAACGAAATGGCATCGTCAAAGTCGCGCGCGTCGACTGGGTCGATCGTGATGACAAAGCGGTCGCGCAGATCGCGGCGGAGCGGGTCCTTAAGCGACGCGGACACATCGAGCGAAAGCCCCTCGGCCTCGTCCAGCGCGGCCTCGGGATAGCTATCGGTATAGCCGTAACGCGCCATCACATATTGAACACCCAAATCGGGCGCGTCATCTCCGCCAATGCGGCGCTCGATCGTCACGGTACCCGATTCCAGGCGCGTCGGGTAGGTCAAAATGCGCGCGACAACAGCATCACCCGGGTAGACGCCCAGACGATCCGCCGAGGTATCCTCGGGCAGAATGAAGAAGTCGGCCTTCAGACGCGAATCGAGCGGCTCGATCACACCGAGCGGACCGGCGGTCTGGTACGTGCCCACCACGCTTATGGCTGCGCGCTCAACCACGCCTTCGATCACGGCGCGCCGCTCGCCATGCGGGCTGTTCTTAATGCTCACGGCAACGGTATCGCCGTCCATGATCTCACGCTTACCGCGGCCCATGACCTTGTAGTCGCCGTTTTCGGTTACAACGTAGGCGCTGTGCTCATGGAGCTGCACGCGCCCGGTCAGGCTCGGACGGCGTTCGCTGCGCACCGGCCCGCGCTTATTGCGAGCTCCACGCTTATGCTTGTTATTGCGCCCCATGGCGCCTCCTAACTATCGATTGCCGTTTACATCCCAAGAGTCTACCCAAATGATCCCTAGGGGACAAAAAACGGGCCGCCCCATAAGAGACGACCCGTTGGAAGGGATGAATTCCAGGCATGCCTACACGCGCAGGTAGCGGCGCATGGCGATGGCAGAACCAAAGAGACCGATAATCACGCCGACCAGAATCAGCGCAGCATAGGTCACCAGGTAGTACTGCATCGGCAGGGCAAACGACATCCAGCCGATGCTCTCCTGCAGACGCGGAATCATCAGATTGCGCAGCAGCTCCAGAACGCCGATGGAAAGCAGCGAGCCCAAAATGGCCTGCAGCACGCCCTCGGTGATAAACGGGCCGCGAATGAAGCCGTTGCTGGCGCCGACCAGACGCATAATCGCAATCTCACGACGACGCGCCGTGATGGACAGGCGAATCGTGTTGTTGATGAAGATGAATGCGATAAAGGTCAGAAGGCCAACGAGCACCACGGCGGCGATGCGGATGTAGTTGGTCACTTGGAACAGGCGGCTCACTTCCTCCTGGCCGTACAGCACGCTCGCGTTGACGTCGCCGTCATCCGCGATCTTCTGGAAATCGGCATCCTTCTTGAGCTTCTCTGCCGTGCTCTCGACCTTGGACGGATCGTCCATCTCAATAGCGAAGGAAGCCGGCAGCGGGTTCTGGCCATCGAGTGCGCTCATGGTGGCGTCGGCGTTGCCCGACATCTTGCTCGTATACTCGGCCAGCGCGTCGTCCTTGTCCTTATAGGTCACGGACTTGACGTTATTCCATGTCTTAAGCTCGGCCTCAAAAGCCTGAACATCGGCCTGATCGGCGTCATCGCTAATGAACGCGTTGATGACAACCTGATCCTCGACGGTGCCGATCACGGAGTTCAGCATCGCGGAGCCCATGATGAACAGGCCGATGATAAACAGCGAAAGGAAGATCGTGATGACGGCGCCGAGCGAGGTAGTCCAGTTACGGAAGAAGTGGCTGATTGCCTCTTTGAAGGAGTAGCCCACGTTAGTTGGTGCCATAGTTGCCGTAACCCCCCCTCTCCTGGTCGCGGATAACGTGGCCGCCCTCGAGGGCGATCACGCGACGGTGCATGCTATCGACCATCTCGCGGTCGTGCGTGGCGACGATCACGGTGGTGCCAGTGCGGTTAATACGCTCGAGCAGCTTCATGATGCCCAGCGAGATCGCCGGGTCGAGGTTGCCCGTCGGCTCGTCGCAGATCAGCAGCGGCGGACGGTTGACCATAGCGCGGGCGACGGCAACGCGCTGCTGCTCGCCACCGGAAAGCTGGTCGGGCAGCGAGTCCATCTGATCGGCCAGGCCGACCAGACGCAGCACCTCGGGCACCTGGCTGCGAATGACGCCCTTGGGCTTGCCGATGCACTGCAGGGCAAACGCCACGTTTTCGTAGGCGGTCTTTTGCGGCAGAAGCTTAAAGTCCTGGAACACGGCGCCAATCTGGCGGCGCAAGAACGGAACCTTGCGGTTCTTGATCTTCATGAGGTCCTGACCGGCAACCAGGATGCGGCCGCTCGTTGGCTTGACGTCGCGGTTGAGCGTCGACAGCAGCGTGGTCTTACCCGAACCGGAGTGACCGACCAGGAAGACGAACTCGCCCGGATAGATCTCGATGTTGATGTCGTCGAGTGCAGGCTTGTTGGGCTGTGCCGGATAGATCTTGGTGACATGCTCCATAAGGATAACGGGCTCGACACCGGCCTGCTTGGCCATCTTCTTGCGGCTGGCCTGCGGATCGATGGGCGCAAACACCGACGTAAAATCGGGGTTGTTGAGCGCGTTATCGAGGCTTGCGACCTCGGCGGCCTGATCGCTCTCGACCACCGGGGCAGCAGGCTGCGTGGGGTCGGGAATAGCGGCAAAGAGACCGGACTGCGCAGGCTGAGGAGCCGGCGTCGCAGGGGCCAAGGGGTCGGGAATGCCGGCCATGGTAGGCTGCGGCGTGGCGGCACCAGCCTGAGGCTGCTCCACGCGAGCGGTCACGGCCTGAACGGGCTCAAAACCCGCCGTGCCGGAAAGCGCGACATCGCTGGTTGGATTGTAGGCAAAGGGATCGGATGCCGGCTGTGCCTGATCTGCCGGCTGAGCGGGGGCCTGGGCAACAGGCTGGCCCTCTGAATCCGGAGTGGCGAAACGACTGCCCTGGACGCCTGCCTGCGTCTTGGGGGCATCATCGCCCGCACCGGAGGTACGGAAGTGGTTACCCACTGGTGCTCCTTATCGTCGTGCGTTTAAACTACATGAGCGCTTTGTATTTTAGCAGCATTAGCTTTACTGCACATAAGAAGCATGGCGTGCTTAGGGATCCCGTCGGCCGGGTACAGGGTTACTCTCCAAATCGTCCTCGGACATGTCGGAGCCCCCCGCTGCGCGCTTCGCGCTGCGGGGGGCTCCTCCGTCCTGCGGAAAGATTTGGAGAGTAACCCTGTACGCGGCCTGCGGCTACTAAGGGGCCGCCGCGTTTATCTTGGGGTGCTGCATGTACAAAGTTGGAAGGGTCTGAATTGCACTTTGCCGATATATGCCCTTTTCCCTGATGGGACCGTGCTTGAGGGGCGTCTTCATAAGTTGCGGTGAAATAGGGACTGTTTTACCAGTTAAAAGGTCTAATCAGTCCCTATTTCACCGCGACTTCAATTAAGGCTAATTGTTGGATCGCGTCGAAAATGTTGGTGTAAGGGTGACACCCTAGCGCCCGTTTAACGAAAAACGGCCTTCGTCCTAGAATCTGAAATCACCACAACAACAGGTTCTAGGAAAGGACGAAGACCGCTATGGGAATCTTATCAGACCCGACGCCGGACATGCTCGCCATGCCCCGTTTCGACGACGGCGCCATCGACATGCAGGAGCTGCTCAGGCGCCTCGCCGAGCAGGTCGTGAACGCGGTGATGGACGCCGAGGCCGACCAGCTGTGCGGGGGCGGCATCAGAGCGGGCGAGCCAAATAAATACTAATTTCCAGAAACGCTCAAGCGTTCCCTCACGATGGGATCGAAGTCCCTCAGACGCTCGGATTTGATGACGATGCCGAGATTCAACATGTCCTGAACGCTCACGTGGGCAATCGTGGATACGGTGATGTCTCCGAGAAGAGTTCTGATGGGCACAGCCCGAAGGATGCCAAGTAGATAGAGCCTCTTGCCCATGACCACAGCATCGTTCTCCAAATAAGTACCCTCGTTGTAGAGAAAGACCGGGGAACCGCTCGATCCCGGGTAGCACGCCATGTCAACCAGGAACTCTTTCTGCCCCTGATAGTCGTACCTATAGGGCGTCGCCGTGATACCCCGACGGACGATCGGCAGGTTGTTGGCCTCATCCCAAATGCCGTTGGGGTATCCGACCATGGTCACCTCGTCCATACAGCCCATGTCTTGAATCTGCTTATCCGTCGGCAGAAGCTCCAAGCTGAGCGGTATGGTAAGCAGATGCTTCCCCGCCCGGATAAAACCATTCAGTGCGGGACCGATGGGTAAGACGCACAGGTCAACACTTTCGTCAGGGTGTGCGATCCAGTCGCTCTCGGAGCCCATCATGGTAAGTTGCTCGTTTATATTGAGCAGGTTTCCGTTCTCGTCAGATCTCGAAAAGATGACGCGATACTCGTACGCGCCCTCGACCACGTGCCTGTTGGTCACGATTGCCGGCACATAGGTCTTTCCGTCGTCGCAGAACTTGAAAAAGAAACCCGTTCCAACTGAGCAACCTCCCGAGGCCAACGAAGCTTCGATGCGAATCGTCGTGTGCAGAAGCTGCTCAGATAGCTGCATGGGTTTCCTTTCATTTGGACAAATAGTATATCGATTGCACCCTGAGATGCCCTTCCGTAATCAATCAGTATTGCCGCTTTGGGCACGTCCTCGCGCGCGGGGGGGGGACGCGAGCCAAGTCGAAAAAGGCAGTTAACCGGCGGCTATTCATGCCTTGATTTAGAACCGCTCGAGAATCTCCGCGGCATTCTCTCGCAGATAGATATCTAGGTCCGGCACGGCAAACTGCACGTAGCCCCTCTGTGGAGCCTGAATAACCTCTCTTTGTAGCAGCTTAGCCCTAATAGAGCTGACCTCATTGGTCTTTTTACCCATACGTTTAGCAATCTCAGATGATTTGGACTGCTGCTTATCCTCGCACATGGCCAAAAGATATTTGATATCGTTGAGTCCAAGTCCAGAAATCGCGGGCTCGTGAACAACATCGTGAAAACGAGCCTCTGCCAGCGCAATGCCTTCGATAACATCGCGCTCGCTCACGTTGGCACTTTTGACACGATGCAAGTTGGCGCGCTGCCAAATGGAGTAACCGACCAGTTGCACCAAATAGGCATAGCCCTTCGTGGCCTTAGCGGCTCTCGACAGCAGATCGTCCTCTATGGTCAAACCAGTCGCTATAAAGCTATCGCCCATAGAGAGCGCTACCTCCACCTGGTTGATAGGCGCCAGATCTTCGGGGAGGGCACGACGCAAGAATGTAAGTGCCTTGCCGTTAATAAGATCCATAACACCAGCGGGCAATCCGGCAAATGCGAGAGCAATATCGACTTTCTCCCCTATTAGAAGCTGCACAGCAGAAGCAATAGCGCGCATATCGTCAATCGGGGCATCCTGCACCTCATCTATTGCAATAAACAGGCCCTTGGAAGACTTTGCGGCCGAGCCAAGCAACTTTCTAAGACTCGACTCTTTTGGCACAACGTCGAATTTAGCGGAAACAAAGCCGGCATTTACGCCGACTGAAGCATTGGTCGCAAGGGAGGATTCTGCAATCTGATCCTTCAGGTCCAGCAATAGGTTGGGACCAGCAGAAACAATAGCCGTCTTCCAGCCAAGCTCTCGTGCACGATCTCTAAGATCACAGAGCAAAACAGTTTTTCCGGAACCCCTTGGCCCGGCAACGCGCATGAGCCTCGCAGGTGCACCAATTCCCGAATTCAAACTCTCGGTAAACTCAAGGGCAATATCATCACGACCAATTATGCGCGGAGGCTCAGCGCCGGCAGTGGGACGAAACGGGTTATGGAATATTGTGGCGCTCACTTGTTTGCCTCTCAAGGAAATCGATTATCGGTCAATCTTAGCTTTATTAGTTTATCGCAACTATATCGGATTATATCGAGTTGTATAAGCCTGTACAAACTTATCGTAGAAGTATCGAGCTATCGTAATGTAAACTAACAAATAGCCTAAACGCTGCCTTCTTCCCAACTCATGGCGAAGTCAAGCTGAGGGCCTTCTAACAACCATTGTCTAAAGCGAGAAGTACTCACTCTCGGAAGACAAGTTAGGCCCCAACCATGGATCACCCGTCAAGAAAAACTCCGGCCAGCGCTGCGTGAACAGCGCTTGCTCGCGCTTCCAGCGGCGCAGTTTTTCCTCGTTGGCCTCTTCCCTGCCGCGCGAGGTGAACTCATAGTGATACAGCTCGGCGTAGGGCGTATAGATGGTGCGGTAGCCCGCCTCCCATACGCGCAGGCAAAAGTCTGCGTCGTTAAAGCCAACGGCGAATTCCTCGTTGTAGCCGCCGACGCGCTCAAATACGCCGCGTCGCACCATCTGGCAGGCACCCGTTACGGCGCTAAAGTTGCCCGGGCGCACGGCACGGGCAAGATAGCCCTCGCGCTTTGCCGAGAAGTCCTGGTTGGCGTGGGCAAGTGCACCACGCACGCCAACCAAAATGCCGGCATGCTGCACCAGATGATCGGCAAAGTAGAGTTTGGCGCCCACCACGCCCGCATCGGGACGCTGCAGATATCCCATCATCTCTTCTATAAAGTTGGGACTTATGACCTCGGTATCGTTATTAAGCAGCAACAGATAATCGCCCTTAGCGTGCTCAACGCCAAAGTTAATGATCTGGGAGTAATTGAACTCGCCCGGCCAGAACACAACGCGCGCGATACCCTTGCCTTTGGATGCTGCAGCCACGCGCTCTGGCAGGGTTTCGTAATACGCAAACGTCTCCGGGTCTTCGCTGTTGTTCTCCACCAAGACGATCTCGTAGTTGGCATACGTGGCTTTCTGGGCGATCGACATCACACAGGCATCGAGCGTCTCAACGTGGTCCTTAGTGGGGATCACAATGCTCACCAGCGGCGCAGGCTCCGGCAGCGCATAGCGCATGCGGTAGACAAACGGCGTCTCGGTCTCCTCGACCGTTCCGCAAATACCCAGCGCGTTAAAGTGGCGCCGAAGCGCAAGGCGCCCGGCCTCGATGGCATACGGCTTGCTATCGGCAGACCCATCGGCGGTCGACCCCGGATGAACGCGCCAGTGATACAGCACGTGCGCAACATGCTTAAACCGCGCGCCCGCCGCAAGGCAGCGAAGCGTCAGGTCGTAGTCCTGGGCGCCCGCAACGTCTTCTGGGGACGTGCCAATGCGATCAATAAGCGCCTTCTCCACCATCAGGAAATGCGTCACGCAGTTATGGCTATAGAGCAGGTCAACGTTGAGTTTGGTCTTAAAGACCGGCTGGCCCCACTCCCCCGTTTTCTGGAACATGTCCTCGTCGCAGAACAGGACCTGGGGACGCTCGCCCTCGGCCGCCTTATTCAGCGCGGAAACATACTGGAATAACGCGTCCGGTTCCAGAATGTCGTCATGGTCCAAGAACGCGATGTAGTCGCCCGTCGCCTGTTGAATGCCAGCGTTGGTGTTGACCACAATGCCGCCGTTGCCAGGAAGCTCGATGCGGCGAACACGCTCGTCGTGGGCGCCTGCCGCAAGGGTGGCCACCACGTCCCATTCGGGCGAGGCGTCCATAAGCAGCAATTCCCAGTTGTCATAGCTCTGGGCTAGCACAGAGTCCAGCAGCTCGCGCAGGTAGACCCGATCAGTCTTGTAGCACGGCACCACAATGCTCACGAGTGGTCTATAGGCAAAAGCCACCGAAGCGACACGCTGGCACGCTAAATCGCCCGGCTTTGCGCGATGCTGCTCAAACCAACGTCGATAAGCTGCGTCGTCTGCACGCGCATCCTTCATGCGGTTCCAACTGTCGTCGACCATGCCGTTGTACAGGCGACCATCCATGGCGCAAAAACCGCTCTGGATCTGCTCTGTGGAATCGCTCACAATCGCGACAAAATCTCGTATATCCTGAGGCATCTCAACGCTCAGATATGTTTTATTGACGCGGCATCCGTTCTGCCGTGGCACATCGACCTGCGACTCAAACACATGCACGGTGACATCGATGGCATTCATATGCGTATCGAAGATCTGGAGCTCAGGCGCGCACTGGGGGTCTCCCACCCAGGTAACCTCATAGCGCCACACCGCGCCGGCGTCTGCCGGCAAATAGCGAATGGCATCAATCTCATAGAGGTCGCAGCACTCGCCGCGCTGTGCATCGCGAACGAGTGCACACATCGCAGGCTTTGCTTTGTAGTTAATCTTGGATTCCAGCTTGGCCACGCGGCTATCGAGGCGAATGGAGCCAAGCTTTTGGCCACCGGACACAAATGCAGCGTCGATCGCAGAGCCATCCAAAAACGGAAGCACCAAGACAGCGAGCTCGCGCTCGTAATCGGAAACGGAAGGGCAAAGCGCCAGCACACGGCCATGATCGACTGGGAACACCAGCGACGGCACACAAGAACCGCTCGTTGTCGCATGGGCAAACGCCTGAGAACCCTCCCGCTCGATAAGCGCGGCGACATCCTGACCGGCAAAACGAAGCAGCACAAACAGACGGCCCTGACTGCGGCAAAGTGCCAAACGCTTGATACTCATCTACACTTCTCGCTTTCCAAGGGCGTTCGCTGCCATGCGTTTGCAGGCACCCAGGCGCCCAAACCTCAAGACGTCGTAATCGAACATGAGCTTTTTGCACGCACGGGCATTGGGGGCATTGCTGGTAAGCGCTGCACGCACCATAGCAGCAACAGAAGGAGCGCATTGCGCGAGCGCAGTATCGCTGCCCACGGCAGAGCCGGCAAGCGCCGTGGCAACGGCAGCAAACACCTTGCCGCAGTCCGTACCCAACAGCCTGAGCGCATCGTACAGCACCAGATCGCACAGGAAATATGCCAGGTCATCGGCATGCTGGGCATCGAGACCATCGCGCTGCCAGTCAGCCAGCACCGCGGAGTAAATCTTCACGTGCTCTAGCAGGCGCGTCTCGTCGTCATAGCGCATGGTGTCCATGAGCGAGCCCTTGCGCGCCACACGGTAGTCATACAGCTTGTTCGAGATAAGCGAAGTCTTGCACGAACGACCGTACACGGCAAAATCGAAGACCTGGTCCTCGCCATACTTAACGGTTTCGTCGAACACGATCCCGTTGCCCAGCAAAAACTCACGCTTGCAGGCGGTGCGCCATGCAAAGGGGCGAGACGCTTCCTTAAACAGCAGGTCGGTGCTATAGCCCTCAAATGACACATCGCGCGGGCTCAGCACATAGTTAAGCCACGGATACCCTGCCTCCAGCGGATACGGGTTCGCGCCAAAGGTCAAAACGTCGCAGTCCTCGCGCTCAAAGGCATCGACGATCACGCGGCATGCATCGGGCGTAAAGCGGTCGTCGGAATCCAAAAACGCAACGATAGGCGCCGTGGACGCGGCGATGCCCGCATTACGCGCACTCGATAGGCCGCCGTTCTCCTTATCGACCAGCGTAAAGCGCGCGTCCTTTTCGCAATAGGCAGCCGCAATATCGCGCGAGCCATCCGGCGAGCCATCGTTGACCAGCACGCCCTCCCAATCGGGCATGTTCTGTGCAAGCAGGGAGTCCACGCACCAGGCCAGGCACTCCTCCACTTTGTAGATGGGAACGACAACGGAAATCTTGGGGGTAGCCATAATCACTCGCTCCTACTGTGCGGCGGGAACGTCATCAGGGTGCGGGTTGTCGCCGTAGGTGCGCTGATACGTCAGCACGCGCCACACCAGCGGCAGGCCGCCAATCTTAAAGTAATGCTTAAACGTATTGAGCTTGCCCGGCTTCTTAAAGTCAAAGCGCGAATCGATATAGGCGCGAGGCGACTTGACCATCAGACGCAAATCGGTCTCGCCACGCGGGTCGAACAGCGACAGGTCAAAGCAACCGGCATCCCAATCGGCCTTCAGCTCGGGTGAAGCCTTCTCCCAAAACTGCTCGCGTAGCTCATCGACCAGACGCTCATCATTCCAACGGTACGTATCGACCTTCATGCGCATTAAAATGCCCTGGAGCTGAGCCTTGAGCTCGGGACGCTCGTCCAAAAAACGTTGCATCTCGGCATATTCGTCGCACACGCAAAACACTTTGTTGGGCGAATTAACGGAGCTCTTCTCGTTATCCTGGCGATAGCACAAAATGGGAGCCGCAATAAACGCGGCACGCTCGGCGCAAGCCCAAACCTTAAAGTTAAAGCCTGCGTCCTGATACGAAGCTCCCGGCGTGGGAAGGAACCGAATCTGATTATCGTTGAGGAACTCGCGCCGATAGATAGCCGACCAAATGGAAGGTTTGCGGTAGAAGATGCCCGGGCGATCGACGGGGCGATACGCGGCGCCCGTCATATGCTCGTCGATAATCCCAAACAGCTCACGGCGCTCGCTGGGCGTGGACCAATACAGGTAAAAGTCGCCCTTCACCACATCGGCATGCTCAGCATCGGCCTTGGCGACCAGCTTTTGGAGCGAATCCTCAAACATAAAGTCGTCGGACTCAAGGATGCCCACGTACTCGCCGCGCGCCATCTCCAGGCCGCGGTTCATCGAGTCACCGTAGCCGCTGTTGGCCTTGTCGATCATCTTCACACGGGGGTCGCGCTCCATGTACTCGCGGATGATATCCGGCGAGCTATCGGTGGAGCCGTCATTGATGCAGATGATCTCGATGTCCTTGAGCGTCTGCGCCACGGCGGAATCGAGGCACTCGCGCAGGTAGCGCTCGACATTGCAAATGGGGACAAGCAGCGAAACTTTAGGGGTATCAGAGTTCTGCAAGAGAACCTCCTGTTGAATAGCGTGTAACAGGGTTATTTTAGCAGCCGAGTTGCGGCGGGCGGCAGCGCTTGGAATTAGATAAAGCGCTCCAGGCAGGCTTTGAGACCGCGAGTCGAAAGATAGAACAGCGTGGCGTCTGCCATCGTAACGCCCGAGGTCGCCGTAACGAGCTTGTGAGCAACACGGCGAACGGCGCCCTTAGCAGGCATATCCGCCCACTCCGTTCCCAAAAACGTCGTGAGGTCCATGTTGACGCGAGCCGCCACGCGATGGAAGTCATCGGCATCCAAGCGCGCCAGGTCGAACACAATGAGGTCCAAAAACCAAGTTATCAGCTCGCCGGGGCACAGGTCCAAAAGACCGTAGGCCGCCCAGTCCTCCAAGACTTCCTCGAGCATCCTCATGTGGGCGTCAAGCTTTTTGGCGCGAGCCTCGACACTGTTGAACTCGTGCGTCGCCGATTCGCTCTCCATCACGTAGTGGTAGAACTTGTCCGGCATGACAACGGTCTTGCGGGCAAGCGCATAAGCCGCAAATTGGAAGACGACGTCCTCGCCCAAAGCCAAACCGGGGGCGAAGCGAATACCTTCGCGATTGAGCAGCTCGCGCGAAAAAGCCGCACGGCAGGCATAGGGCTGCGCATTCGAATGGAACAGCAGTTGGGGATCACGGGCGCCAAAGATACCAGCTTTGGGGCTCATGAGTTGCTGGACGCGTTTGGGGGCAGCATCGGCAGGTTCACAGACGCCGCCAAAAACGGCGGCCTCAGCATCTGCAGATTCCATGGCATGCAGCACGCGCTCGATCGTCTGGGCATCGATGTAATCGTCGGCGTCCACAAAAAAGACGGTCTCGCCCTCGGCGGCATCGATTCCGGCATTTCGAGCACACGAGACGCCCGCGTTTTCCTGGTCAATCACCAGTACGCGATCGTCGGCCTGCGCGATCCGGCGCAACACGTTCAACGAATCATCGGTCGAGCCGTCGTTAACGCAGACAACCTGAATCGAGCGCTCGGACTGGGCCAACAGCGAATCGACGCATCGCTGAATAGAACGCGCAGAGTTGTAAACGGGGACGACAATGGTAGCTTTAGGACACGAGGCCTCTCCCATGCCGACCTACCCCCTCAGCGATTCGATGAGGAAGGCAGCAACCACGCCTGGGCCTCCAACCGAGGCGTAATACTTAGCACGCCCCAAGGCACCATCCGTCGCAAAACTCGGGTGCTCGTCAACCCAGCCCTCAGGATCTTTGAGGATGACAGCGAGATTTGCGCGCTTCCACGGCTTGAGGTCGTCAAGCGAAAAGTCCCCGGCGTCCAAGGCCGCCTGAAATTCCTTGGCCATCTGCACCAGGAACTCCTTATAGAACTTAGGCGCCAGGCGCACGTAGTTCCACATGTACGAATCGTACTTAATGAGCTGATTGAACTTGAGCATGCGCGCGACATCGACGCTTGCGTGGTCGCGGGCATAATCCTCTCGAATCCAACGCTCAATCTCGGCATACTCGGTATTGACGCAAAAGACCTTAGCCGAAGAATTGACCGAGGAATTCTCGTTGTCCTGTCGATACGACAAAACAGCATCATGCAGGTAAACAGCCTTATCGGCGCACGCGATCACCTTAAAGGCGAATGACGTGTCCTGAAAGGATGCCCCCGGAGTCGGCAGGAACTTAATGCCGTTGCGCTCAAGAAAATCGCGACGGTACACTGCCGACCAAATCGACGGCTTTTGCTTAAAGAACTGCGTCGTATCGCTCGGGTGCACTGGCTTGCCACAGTCCTTGGCTTTAAACATCTCGTGCAGCGAACGGCGCTCCTCGGGCTTAGACCAGTAGAAATCAAAGTTCGCCTTCGCAAAGTCGGCATTATTGCTATCGGCGGCCGAGACAAGCTTTTCGAGTGCGTCGGACGCCATAAAGTCATCGGACTCCAAGATGCCAACGTACTTGCCACGCGCCATCTCCAGACCGTGGTTCATCGAGTCGCCGTAGCCGCTGTTGGCCTTGTCGATCATCTTGACGCGCCTATCGCGCTCCATATACTCGCGGATAATCGCCGGCGAGTTGTCGGTCGACCCGTCGTTAATGCAGATGATCTCAATATCCTTGAGCGTCTGCGCCAGGGCGGAATCGAGGCACTCGCGTAGGTAGCGCTGAACATTGTAAATGGGAATAAGCAGCGACAGAACAGGGCTGCCAGAGGCGTTAGTAGACAAATGTGCTCCTTAGGAAATACCTGTCGTTTCATGTTATCAAAGGGTCAGCGCGCCAGCGGGCGTTTATATAATCTATGGAGCCTCTTGCGGGCAAAGCAGCCCCACGTCATGCGGCGGGCCCATGGCAGGTTCCTGCGTTTTATTCAAAGCTTGCCGCTAAGGTGCGCCGAGCCTTTACAATAGGACAGTCCCAAGGACGTATTCGATAGCTTCCGCGCAGCGCTCGCCCGCCGCGCGTGAAAGGATATATTGCCCCATGCCTTCAACCCTTCCCGCTCCCATCGATAAGCTCGCCATCGTCGTCGTTACGTACAAGCGCCAGGAACTCCTGGCCAACTTGTTCGACTCTATGACCGAGCTCACGGCAACGCCCTGGCGCATCGTGATTGTCGATAACGAGAATTCGCGCGAGACCGAGGCCATGTGCACCGCATTCAACGAGCGCCTGGCCAACCTGTGGGGCATCGACACCGAGCAGCCCGACGCACAGGGCGGCACCGACCGTGTCATCTACGCCCCGCAGCTCGAAAACGGCGGCGGTGCGGGCGGCTTCTCAGCCGGCACCAAATGCGCCTACGATCTGGGCGCCCAGTGGTTCTGGGTGATGGACGACGACGTGCTCGTCATCCCCGAAGGCATCGAGCGCTTGGCCAAATGGACCGACCGCTACGATGTTATCCAGGGTTCGCGCTTGGACTTTGACGGCGGCGCCTTCTTTTGGCAGTACCAACTCATCCTTTCGCTCGGCATTCCCAACCCTGTCGCCAAGTGGGACTTGGGACCCGAGGGCTACCGCGCCATGAACCAGCTATGCTTTGAGGGCGGCTTGTTCTCGCGCCGCGTGGTCGACAAGATCGGCCTGCCCGATGCGCGCTTCTTCATCTACGGCGACGATGCCTGCTACGGCTACGTGGCCAGCCAGCACTTCCCCGCCGCCGTTGTTGCCGACGTGGTGCTCAAGCGCGCCCGCGCCGTCTCTAACTGGGACATCGCCGGCAAGCGCCAGCTCAACTCTACGAGCGACACCAACCGTTACTACATCATGCGCAACCGCGGCTATCTGGCCCGCTACATGCAGATTTACGGCGACTATCACCCCGTGCTGTTCCGTCTGGGCAACGCCGCGACCTTCTGCAAAGAGTTCATCCGCTTGGCTGCGGTCGACAAATGCTTTAAGACCGGTATTCCGGCGCTGCGCCGTGGCATGAAGGACGCCCGCAAGATCATCAAGGACCCCGACTGGAAGCCCATGCCGCCCATGAAGGACACCGAGTAACGGAAGCCGGAAACACCTCGGCGCTTAAAGCCGCTGGCACACCGTAGCCACATGCTGCCCATCAAAACCGAACCCCCAGCGCATGCGACCCACGCCGGGTCGCGGCACACGGATTTCGTCGATGCCGTCGCGCTCTATGTCGAGTAGCGACTGCACGGCCAGCAATTCCAGGCCCAGCGCATCAACATCGGGGTCATACATCATGTTAATCGTTATCAGCGGACGTTCATCGAGCATACCGATCGTATCGGCTATGTCGAACACGACGCCCGTAGGAAAAACCTGGATGTCCCAGCGACCCGCGCCACACTTTCGCCTCGAGGCAGGATTGGCATAGCCCGGCAAGCCAAAGCAGAGCCCCTGCAAGAGCAAATGATATGGTAGCGGCTTATCTGGGTCGGTCTCACCGATTCCCGCATCCCCCAGGATGCGGCTTAGCGCCCGCCTCACGGTATCCTCGTTCCCACGGCACAGCCCGTCGCGAAACGCATCGACGTCTCGAATGTCTTCGGCAGCGCACTCAAACCACTCAACAATTACTAGACGCAAGACCTGGCGAAGCTCTTTATTGGGCAATCGCAAAACACGGAGGCGATCGCCATGCTCTAGCTCCTCAGTCATATCCGTCGTGAGAAAACCGGACAGATACAGCGCTGTCCACATGCCATCGTCAGACGAGGCCTCTAGCCCCACAGCGCCCAAGCAAAGCGGGACCTCAGCACACCCATGGGCCTCGAGCAAATCGAACAAGACCGAAAGGCGGTCGAGATTCCACCCGGCAACTACCCTACTCAGGCAATCGGCATACCCATACAGATCGGCACGCACGGGCGCCGTGCAGCCTCGGTCCAGAAAACCGATCACACGCGCTGGACTCGAGCAATAGGCCCTGCCAAACCGATATCCCTCGAGCCATTCACGCGCATCATCCAGGTATTCCTCGCGCCCAGCATGATTCAACAGAGCCTGGACCTCGGCATCCGAAAAGCCGAAACAACGGTCACACCAGGTCGAAAGCGGCGTCGTCAGACAATACGAGCAGCCGCGCGAAGAAAGCGCCGCTTCGGCAGGACCGGGGCACTCCCCCATCAGACACGTCAGCCGCAACGAATCGCGCGCAGTGGCAATGGCGTCGAACAGCACGCGATCGAATAGCCCTGCCGGATCGGCGTCGGAAGCGTCCCTCGCGCTCGCACGGCCCAACCACGCCGCGTCGTACCCATCAACGAGCAATACAACCTGCTCATCGCAGGCCATCTCCAGCAGCTCAATGAGCACGCCAAGCACCGAGGCGACCTCGTCCTCGCTCGCCGCGCCACGCGCAACACGTTCGATGTGACGCACCTTGTCTCGAGCTAAATCCGGAGCCTCCAAAAGCGCCAGCAGGCGGGCGCACTCGTCCGAAAGAGCATCGCGCACGACGTCGGCAATAGCGGCGCCACGCCTCGCAGCGCCAGAAAAATCCAGCGATATCACCGGATAGCAAGCGTACTCATCCCGATAGCGCCCGCCGTTCGCATCCCAAATCTGAGCATCGGCAAACAAACGCTGACCAGAGCGACCGACCGCTGGACGCTCCAGAAAAGCCCTGAGCATCGACAAGTTCATGCTCTTGCCAAAACCCTCGGGTCGACAGCACACCACAACGGACGCGTCGCAGTCCAACACATCGGCAATAAACATGGTCTTGTCGACCAGCATGCAGCAACCAAGAGCCTCCGTATAGTCGTGCATGCCAATGGGCAAAGTCGCATCGTCTGCACAGCCGATCAAACGCACGCCAGAGCCGGCAGCACAACCATTATTTGCCTGTTCAGACACCAAAACGTTCCCCCTAAATCGCAACACAATGCCAATTGTAATGACCGCCTCGCGCGTACCAATGTCGCCGTGCGATCATATCGGGCAACGGTAGCAACAAGAGGTGTGAGGGGGCACAACTAATCGTTGCACAACAAAACGGGGCCCGATGCATTCGCACCGGGCCCCGACCCGACTATTTAGTTATCTGGCAACTGAGAGCCTACTCCTCAGAGTCGTCCTCTCCAGAAGCTTTCTTCTGCTGATCGAGCTTATGCTTACCACTTACGATAGACGTAGCGCCCAGCGTGGCCAAGCTCGCGCTGGCAAGGCTCGCCATCACAATCAGATCGCCCGTCTTGGGCATATTGCCGCCAGATGGCTTGGTTGTGGTGGTCGTCGTGGTCGTAGTGGTCACCGTTTTGGAGTCATTTTGCTCCTGAACCTGGTTGTCAGCACCGCTCTTGTCGTCGTCTTCGGACTGTTTCTTTTCGCCCTCGGTCTTGCTCTCGTCCTTCTTCTGACCGGACTTGTCGCCCTTCTCATCAGAGCTAGGACCCTTATCGGATTCAGCCTTCTCGGAAGCCTTGTCCTTGGAGTCGCCCTTTGCGGCTTCGGTCTTTTCCGTGGAAACCTGATCAGAGTTGTCCTTGTTCTGGGCCGAGCCGTTATTGACGCCAGCCATCAGCGAAGAACCCAGCGTAGAACCAAGCTGCTCGGAGAAAGAAGGCTTCTTGTCCGGCGAAGCAACGGGAGCGTCCGGCGCCTTATTCGAGTCGTCCTTGGAAGCATCGGAATCAGGGGTCGTGTCAGAGCCGGAGCCGTTGTTAGAGCCGGTGTCAACGGACGAATCGCTCGAGCCGGTAGATGAGTTAGAGGTGCCAGCGTCGGTCGAACCAGAAGCGTCGCTGTCCGTATTGCCGGCAGAGCTTGAAGGCGAATCGCTCGCAGCAGAGCCGTTCGAATCGGAGCCGTTCGAGGTAGAGCCGTCGTTGGTAGTGCCACCAGCAGAGCCATTACCGTCAGCATCGGTCGAGGGCGCATCCATCCTGTCATCGTTGGCATCGTCACTCGAGCCGTCATTCGAATCAGGTGTCGGCGAGGGCGCCGGCGCAGGCTCGGGCTGCACGGGCGTC
>CAJLLN010000006.1:0-27652 GCA_905207495.1 uncultured Collinsella sp.
CCGTTCAGGTCTTTGGCAACGACTACCCCACCCCCGACGGCACCGGCGTGCGCGACTACATCCACGTGTGCGATCTGGCCTCTGGTCACGTTGCCGCCCTTAATTGGATGAACGGCAAGACCGGCGTCGAGATCTTTAACCTGGGCACCGGCACCGGCACCTCGGTACTCGAGGTCGTCGCCGCCTTCTCCAAGGCTTGTGGCAAGGAGCTGCCCTACGTGATCCGCGAGCGCCGCGCCGGCGACATCGCTGCCAACTGGTGCGATGCCTCCAAGGCCGAGCGCATGATGGGCTGGAAGGCCCAGTACGACATCGCGGACATGTGCCGCGATAGCTGGAACTGGCAGAGCCACAACCCCAACGGCTTCGCCGACGCCGAGTAGCAAAACCTACATACCGCTCTTGCCCCGATCTCACGTTGTGAGGTCGGGGCTTTTTCATGGCATGTAACCATTCGCCGAAAATCGACCAACTTTTTTATCTTGCCTGTACATGTTTAAACAACATGTTTTACAATAGGCGTATCGAATCAGAACATCGGAGGCGGACTGCACACCCATCGGCAGGCCGACCCCACAACAAGAAGGTTGGTGAGCGCATTCATGGAGCGTGCAAGCGGCGTCCTCATGCCCGTCTCATCTCTGCCCGGACCATACGGAATCGGCGGCTTTGGCTGGAATGCCTACGACTTCGTCGATTTTCTCGCCTCGTGCAAACAACATTACTGGCAGATTCTGCCCCTTACGACGACCAGCTATGGCGATTCGCCCTATCAGTCGTTCTCGGCCCGCGCAGGCAACCCCAACTTTATCGACTTTGCCGAGCTTATCGAGGCAGGGTATCTGGAGCAGCGCGATATCGATGGCGTGTATCTGGGATCCGACCCCAGCAATGTCGACTACGGTGCTATCTTTGGCGGCCGCCGTCAGATTCTCGACCGCGCCGCTGAGCGCTTTGCTGCCGACAAGCCGGCCGATTTCGATGACTTTATCCAGGCCAACGAGGACTGGCTCATCCCCTACTGTGAGTTCATGACCGTCAAAGAGGAGTGCGGTCTCAAGGCGTTTTGGGAGTGGCCCGCGGAGCTCCGCACCCGCGGCGAGGCTTCCGCCAAGGTCTGCGCCGACCATCCGGCGCGTATGCTCTACCACCAGATGACGCAGTACTTCTTCGATCGCCAGTGGAGCCGCCTCAAGGCCTATGCCAACGAGCGCGACATTCTCATCATCGGCGACCTGCCCATCTATGTCTCGCGTGACTCCGTCGAGATGTGGGCGACGCCTGAGCTCTTTAAGATCGACGCCGCCGGCAATCCCGTGAGCGTCGCCGGCACGCCGCCCGACCAGTTCTCGGCCACCGGCCAGTACTGGGGCAACCCCATCTACGACTGGGACGCCATGGAGTCCGACGGCTTCTCCTGGTGGGAGGGCCGCATTCGCGCCGCCCTCGACATGTACGACGTCATCCGCCTGGATCACTTCCGCGGCTTCGAGGCCTATTGGGAGGTGCCGTTCTCCTCGCCCGATTCGTCCTACGGTTCGTGGACGCAGGGTCCCGGCCTCAAGTTCTTCAAGACGCTCGAGAAAAAGCTCGGCACGCTGCCCATCATCGCCGAGGACCTGGGCTTCCTCACCCCCGGCGTCATCGACATGCGCGACAACTCGGGCTTCCCCGGCATGAAGATCCTGCAGTTTGCCTTTGAGGGCACCAACTCGTACTACCTGCCGCATAACTACATCGCCAACACCGTCGCCTATGTGGGCACCCACGACAACGAGACGGCGCGCGGTTGGTTTGAGGGAACGGCCACCCCCCGTCAGCGCGAGCAGGCAGCCCTGTACACCCATCAGCAGGCCGGCGAACCCATGGCAGATGCACTCAACCGCACCATCGCCGCCAGCGTGAGCGACACGTGCATCTACACCATGCAGGACCTGCTCAACTTGGGCAACGAGGCGCGCATCAACACCCCTGCCACGCTGGGCGGCAACTGGACCTGGCGCATGCTCGATGGCGCCATCACCCGCGAGCTCGAGCACAAACTCACCGACTGGACCGAGACCTACTTCCGCATCCCGTCGGAAGCCGAAATCGAGCTTCCTCAATAGGAGCTACCGCGCCCAACCCCTCCCCACCGTGCGGACGCGCTTGCTTTTCCCGCGCGAGGCCACCCCAATCCCCTCGCGCGGGCTTCTTATGAATTGCAGACATGAAACAACCCATCACAGGAGAAAACATGCCCCAAATTAACCTCATGGAACTCGCCGAGCAGTCTTTTGGCACCTCGCTCGAGCAGCTCGACGACCGTCGCATTTACAAGCTGCTGGTCAAACTCGTGCAGGAGCGCTCCGCCGCCTGCCCGCTCAACAACGGCAAGAAAAAGCTCTATTACATTTCCGCCGAATTTTTGATCGGCAAGCTGCTCATCAACAACATGATCGACCTTGGCATCTACGACGAGGTTAAGGACCAGCTCACCGCCGCAGGCCACGACCTCAACAAGATCGAGGAGTTCGAGGTCGAGCCGTCGCTCGGCAACGGCGGCCTGGGCCGCCTGGCCGCGTGCTTCCTGGATTCCATCGCCACGCTGGGCTTGACCGGCGATGGCGTGGGCCTCAACTATCACTACGGTCTGTTCCGTCAGCGCTTTGTCGACAACCAGCAGAAGGCCGTCCCCGACGAGTGGCTCGGTGAGCAGGACATCCTAGTCGACGATGACCGCTCCTACACCGTCGAGTTCGGCGATTTTGCCGTTACCTCCAAGCTCGTCAACATCGATGTGCCCGGTTACGGCCAGCCCACCAAGAACCGCCTGCGCCTGTTCGACCTGGCGAGCGTCGACGACGGCCTGGTCCCCGGCAGCTCCATCGACTTCGACAAGACCGAGATCGCCAAGAACCTCACCTTGTTCCTCTACCCCGACGATTCCGACGAGCAGGGCCGCCTACTTCGCATCTACCAGGAATACTTCATGGTGAGCAACGCCGCCCAGCTCCTGATCGACGAGGCCGTCGAGCGCGGCAGCAACCTGCACGATCTGGCCGACTACGCCGTGGTCCAAATTAACGACACGCACCCCACCATGGTCATCCCCGAGCTCATCCGCCTGCTCACCACCGAGCATGGCATCGAGTTTGACGAGGCCGTGACCATCGTACGCTCCATGGTCGCCTACACTAACCACACGATTCTTGCCGAGGCGCTCGAGAAGTGGCCGCTCGCCAGCCTGCAGAAGGTCTCCCCTGCCATCGCCGACATTATCGTCAAGCTCGATGAGATCGCGAAGGCCGAGCACGATGACCCGCGCGTCGCCATCATCGACGAGCACGACACCGTCCACATGGCCCACATGGACATCCACTTTGGCTTCTCCATCAACGGCGTAGCCGCCCTCCACACCAAGATCCTGGAAGACACCGAGCTTCATCCGTTCTACGAGATCTATCCCAAGAAGTTCTCCAACAAGACCAACGGCATCACCTTCCGCCGCTGGATCCATGGGGCCAACCCCGCGCTCGCCAGCCTGCTCGACGATGTGATCGGCACCGACTGGCGCAGCACCGGCGATCTGAGCAAACTCGCCAAGTTCGCCGACGACAAGGACGTTCTTGAGCGCCTGGCCGCCACCAAGGTCGAGGCCAAGGTCATCATGCGCCAGTTCATGGCGCTCGAGCAGGGCGTGACCATTCCCTCCAACGCCATCATCGACGTCCAGGTCAAGCGCATCCACGAGTACAAGCGCCAGCAGATGCTCGCGCTCTACATCATCTGGAAGTACCTCGATATCAAGAACGGCAACAGACCTAAGCACCCCGTCACCATCATCTTTGGCGGCAAGGCGGCGCCTGCCTACACCATCGCCCAGGACATCATCCATCTGATCTTGACGCTGTCGCAGTGGATTGCAAACGACCCCGACGTGGCTCCCTACCTGCAGGTTGTCATGATCGAGAACTACAACGTCACCGCCGCCGAGCGCGTGATCCCCGCCGCTGACATCTCCGAGCAGATCAGCCTGGCCTCCAAGGAGGCGAGCGGCACCTCCAACATGAAGTTCATGCTCAACGGCGCCCTAACCCTGTGCACGCTCGACGGCGCCAACGTGGAGATTGCCGAGCTCGTGGGCGACGAGAACATCTATACCTTTGGTGCCTCGTCCAAACAGGTCGAGCAGCTCTACGCCGACGGCAGCTATAACGCCAGCGCACTCTACCGCAAGCCCGGTATCAAGCTGCTGGTGGACTTCATCACCAACCCGGCCTTTATGGCGACCGGCAACGCCGAGCGCCTGCAGCGCCTGCACGACGACATTAAGGGCAAGGACTGGTTTATGGCCCTGCTCGACATCGAGGAGTACATCCAGACCAAGGAGCGCGTGTTGGCCGACTACGAGGACCAGGACGCCTGGATGCGCAAGACGCTCATCAATATCGCCAACGCCGGCACCTTCTCGTCCGACCGCACCATCTCCCAGTACAACGACGAGATCTGGCACCTGAACTAATTTCACTTCCCTTACCCATCCTCTTGAGAAACGGAGTCGTGGCAACACGGCTCCGTTTTTTGTGCCCGCACGTTATCCTGTGACCCGACTCGACCGAAGAATCTCGATCTGTAACAGCTACTCGGTAAAAACGGCCCCAGCTGTTACAGATTGAGACATACCGGCCCCTCCCCTTGGGTTTATCTCAATCTGTAACATCTAACGTCCGAAATCGGCCCTACCCGTTACAGATCGAGACAAACGACCGGTCAGACAATCCCAACACAAAGAAAGGCTCCCCTCTCGCCCAGTGGACGGGAGGGGAGCCTTATATGTGACCGCGGCAAAAGGATGGCAATACCGCAGTCGCCCAAAGGGAGGGCCTGGATGCACCGGGCCTAGATAAGGTTCTTGCCAGAGACCTTATCGAAGAGGTGGGTCGCGTTCTTCTCGAACTTGAACCAGATGGTGTCGCCAGCCTTGAGCGCGCCCTTGGCCTCGAGGTCGACGACGGGGATAATCAGGACAAACTGGCCGTCGGGAGCGGTCACGTGGACATGCTCGGTCGAGCCCATGAGCTCGGTCACCTCGACGGTACCCTGGAGCGCGCCCTCCTCGCCCTTGTCGGCAAGCAGGATCTGCTCGGGACGCACGCCGGCCGTAATCTCCTTCACGTCGCCGCCGTCCCAGTTGAGGGCAAGCTGAGCGCAAGTCTCGGGGGCGAGCGCCACGTTCATATCCTCGGTCTTGACGGTAAAGCCGTTGCCCGAGCGCACCAGCTGGGCATCGAAGAAGTTCATCTGCGGCACGCCGATGAAGCCGGCGACGAAGATGTTCGCGGGATGGTTGAAGACCTCCTGCGGCGTGGCGATCTGCTGGACAACGCCGTCCTTCATGACCACGATACGGTCACCGAGGGTCATAGCCTCGGTCTGGTCGTGAGTAACATAAATGAACGTGCCCTTGATCTCGTGGCGCAGCTTAATGAGCTCGGCACGCATCTGGTTACGAAGCTTGGCGTCCAGGTTGGACAGTGGCTCGTCCATCAGGAAGACCTTGGGGTCACGCACGATGGCGCGGCCGATAGCGACACGCTGGCGCTGGCCGCCCGAAAGCGCCTTGGGCTTACGGTCGAGGTACTCGGTAATGCCCAGAATCTCGGCAGCAGAGCGAACTTTGCGGTCGATCTCGTCCTTGGGGACCTTCTTGAGCTCAAGCGTAAACGCCATGTTCTCGTACACCGTCATATTGGGGTACAGAGCATAGCTCTGGAACACCATGGCGATGTCGCGGTCCTTGGGCGCCACGTCGTTGACGCGCTTGCCGTCGATGAGCACATCGCCCGAGGTGATGTCCTCCAGGCCGGCGACCATGCGCATCGTCGTGGACTTACCGCAGCCAGAGGGGCCAACGAGGACGACGAACTCCTGGTCGTGAACGGTGAGGTTGAAGTCCTCTACAGCGAGCACACCGTCCTCGGTAACCTTGAGGTTGTGCTTCTTCTCCTCGGTCTTCTTCTTTTTGCCAAAGAAGCCCTTCTTTTTGGACTCGGTGTTGGGATACACCTTCTGAACATGTTTGAGAACGATCTCGGCCATGTCTCTACCTTTCGATATGCGGCGCCGCGCTGAGGGGCGCCGCAGAAACTTGCAAAACAGTTACGGCATCAGCCCTTGACGGCACCTGCCACCACGCCGTCGATGATGTACTTCTGACAGAGGATGTACATGATAACGATGGGGATAACGACCATCATGATGCAGGCCATCATGGGGCCGAGCTCGACGTGGCCGTAGCCGCCGCGGAAGTACTGGATCAAGATAGGAATGGTCTTGTACTTGGTGGAGTCGAGCGTAAGGTAGGGCAGCAGATAGTCGTTCCAGACCCACATGGTCTCGAGGATGCCGACCGAAAGATAGGTGGGCTTCATGATGGGAAGGACGATCTTAAAGAACACCTGGACCGGGTTGCAGCCGTCGATCATGGCCGCCTCCTCGATCTCGAGCGGAATGTTCTTTACAAAGCCGGCGAACATAAAGACCGCCAGGCCCGCGCCAAAGCCGAGGTAGATAAAGCAGATGTTGAACGGCGTGTTGAAGCCGATGCGGTCCGCCAAATTGGACAGCGTGAACATGAGCATCTGGAAGGGCACGACCATCGAGAAGACGAACAGGTAATAGAAGAAGTTCGAGATCTTGCTGTTAACACGAACCACGTACCAAGCGCACATGGAGCAGCACACCAAGATCAGCACGACCGACGTGACCGTGATGATGAGCGAGTACATAAATGCCGAGGCAAAGCCCTGCTCGTTAAGGGCGTGCATGTAGTTTGCGAGGCCGTTGAACGTCTCGGGCGTGAGCAGATCGAATGCCGTGGTGGTGCTGATTGCAGTTGCCTTTTTAAAGGAATTGAGCGCAATCATGAACACGGGGTAGATCCACGCGAGCGACAGGATCGTAAAGAAAATCGAGAGCGCACGGTTGATAACCTTATCGCGTTTCATTACTGCTGCACCTCCTTGGACCTCGTGGCCTTAAGCTGAATCATGGAGATGGCCACGACCAGGATGCAGAAGATAACCGCCTTGGCCTGACCAATGCCCTGCCATGCGATACCGGCACGCGAATAGAACGTGTTGTAGATGTTCAGGGCGAGCATCTCGGTGGAGTGCGCGGGGGCGCCGCCGGTAAGGGCGAGGTTCTGGTCGAACAGCTTAAAGCCGTTGGTGATGGACAGGAACAGGCAGATGGTGATGGTCGGCATCAGGTTAGGGATCTTAACCTTCCAAAACGTCTGCCATGCCGTGGCACCGTCGACCTTGGCAGCCTCGATGTAGTCGGACGGAATGGACTGCAGACCAGCGATGTAGATAATCATCATGTAGCCGACCTGCTGCCACAGAGTCAGGATGATAAGGCCCCAGAAGCCAGCAGCAGAGTTGAGGGCGATGAGCTGGGCGCCCACGTTGGAGAGCAGGCAGTTGATCAGAATCTGCCAGATGTAGCCCAGCACGATGCCGCCGATCAGGTTAGGCATGAAGAAGATCGTACGGAAGATGTTGGTGCCTTTGAGCGCCTTGCGGGTGAGCGCCTGCGCAATGGCCAGGGCGATCACGTTGATGAGCACCGTCGACAGGAAAGC
The DNA here is from genome assembly GCA_905207495.1 of uncultured Collinsella sp. Taxonomy (GTDB): domain Bacteria; phylum Actinomycetota; class Coriobacteriia; order Coriobacteriales; family Coriobacteriaceae; genus Collinsella. Next base: position 7,628 of record CAJLLN010000006.1, read on the forward strand.
AAACGCCACGGTAAAGAAGAACGACGTGGAGAACTGCGGATCGGACAGCGCGCGCACGTAGTTCTCGATACCGACAAAGTGCGCGTTACTAATGATAATAAACTGGCAGAACGAGAGATAGAAGCCCTGGATAAAAGGGATCACGAACCCGATCATAAACGCCAGGCACGTGGGCAGCATAAAGAGCGGCCACCAGCGCTTGAGTGCTTTGCCCATAAAAGGGTCCTTTCAATATGCAGGGGGCGGGCAAACCAACGTCTGCCCGCCCCCTGTCGCTAATCAGATAGCTTGGGCAGCAACTGCTTACTCGGAAGCGGCCTTCTCGGTCTTCCAGCCATCGACGAAGGCGTTCTTGACGCCGTCCCACTTGGTGTTATCGGCAGCGTAGGCAATCAGAGCCTGCTTGAGGTTCTTCTTCCACTCCTCGGAGGGAATGTAGACGAAGTCCCAAGCGACGGTCTTCTTGCCGTCCTTGGCCATGGCAACGGCCTGCTGCGAGAAGACGTTGGTAGTCTCCTTGGCGCTCTTGAACGGAGCGGTCAGACCCATCTTGTCGGCGATGATGCTGGTCGGGGTGTCAGCGGTGACGCACCAATACATGAAGTCCTCGGTGGCCTTCTGGGCATCCTCGGAAGCCTGGGAACTGACGCACCAGTAGTTCTCGCCGCCGGAGCACAGGCCCTGGTTCTCCTCGCCGTCAACACCGATGTAGATCGGCATCATGCCAATCTGATCGTCGGTCATGCCGGCCTTGACGAGGTCAGAGTAGGCCCAAGAGCCGTTCTGGTAGAAGACGGCCTTGCCGGTTGCGAACTCGTTGGTGGCGTCGTCGCCGGTCTTGGAAGCAAGCTGCGAAGGATCGCAGGTGGAGTCGGTGATGTACAGGTCGAAGATCTGCTTGTAGTTGTCGAGGAACTCACCCTTGATCTCGTCGTCCTCCTGGTTGTGCTCCTTCTCAAACTCGTAGTAGAGCGGCATGTTGGCAAGGTGGGTGGTGTAGCGCCAGCTGGAGGAGTCGTCCATGCCGGCGGAAGTGAAGGCACCCTCGACACCAAGCTCGTCCTTGCGGGCCTGGATGTCATCGGCACAAGCCTTCAGCTTGTCGAAGGAGTTGATGTCCTCGGCCTTGTAGCCAGCCTTCTCGAGCAGCTGCTTGTTGTAGATGATGCCGAAGCTCTCCTGGACCCAGTCGATGCACACATCCTTGCCGTCGGACTGCAGAGCCAGGGAGTCGTCAATGAGCTCACCGCGGAGCTTGGTATCGGACAGGTCGGCGCAGTAATCCTTCCAGTTCTTAAGACCGGTGGGGCCGTTGACCTGGAACAGGGTCGGAGCGGAGCTCTTGGACATCTCGGACTTAAGCTTCTCCTCGTAGGTGTTGGAAGCGGCGGTCACGATCTTGACCTCGACGCCCTTCTCCTTCTTATAGGCCTTGGCGATCTCCTTCCACTCCTTGTCGACCTCGGGCTTGAATTGGAGGAAGTAGACCTCGGCAGCGTCACCAGAAGCAGAGGAGCCGGAGCCGGCAGAACCACCGCAACCCACGAGGCCCAGACCAAGAACTGCAGCCGCGGAACCAGCAAAGCCCAGGAACTGCCTTCTGCTCATTTCGTTCTTCATTACAATCCACCCTTTCACACCGTGGCGGCACCCTTTGCCGCCGCCTTCGGAGATTGGCTCGGGGACTTTGCCCCTTTTGCTGATTTGAACGATACACTATTTGGCTAGTTGTTTGAACAAGTATTACTAGAGCGGTAGAAAAACTTCGGTGAACGGTAATTTCAACTTGATACTTGACAAGTTTTGTATAAACAATTATTTGTTATCGAATGCAGAGAAAACGCCCGGTCAAGCCGATGCATCGTCGGTTTGACCGGGCGTTTTCGCTTTGAGGGCATGAGTCTCGTCAGGCTGCGAGCTAGCCGGCTATCGCTTGGAGTTGACGCGGTAGTGGAAGATCTCGGGATGCGTGCGGGCATGCGTGACCTCGAACAAGATGCCGTCCGAGGTGTACGACTGGCTCTCCATGACGGCAACGCAGTTGTATTTGCCGAGGTCAAGATAGCTGCAGTCCTCATCGTTGGCAAGCTCGACGCTCACCGTACGGCGACTCGCCATCACCTTGACGCCGCGTTTGTGCTCCAGATAGTCGTAAATTGACTTTGCGGCGATCTCGGGCGTCAGACCCTTGGCGATCGACGCCAAAAAGTAGCCGTGGTCCACCTGGCGAGCATTGCCGTTGAGGCTTCGGACACGCACTACACGAATCAGCTCCTCGCCCACCTTAAAGCCCAGGCGACGAGAAAGTTGCTCAGTGCAAATCAAATGTTCAAAAGACTTAACGTCCGTCGATGCAACGGCATTGTTGCGCTTTGCAAATTCGCCAAACGACTCAACCTCTTCGAGTGCGCCCAGCATGTCGGTTTCGCCCTTGAGCCAAATAACGCGCACGCCCTTGCCGTGTATAGGCTGCACAAACATCTGATCGGCCAGCATGCTCAAGGCGCGTCGAACGGTATTACGCGTGCAGCCAAACTCCGCGGTCAGCTCGGCTTCGGTCGGCAGCATCTCCTGAAACGCATAGGTCCCATTAATGATGCGCGAACGTATTTCTCGGTAGATTCCTTCGTATATCGCTTTTGGCATTGTTTCACCTCTACATTATTTATTTCCGGCTAGGCACGATAGCATTTCTTAAAGTTGTTTAAACCGAATATCGGTAAAGCGACAGGATTTAACCGTTGACGGTTTCTGTCGTGCCCAAATCGGTTTCGCTCAAAACTGCCGGCACAACAATCGTCTGGTCCTCTACAATGAATCCATTGTTTAAACGTTTCCCCACGCGCAACGCGCCTCGATATTCGGAAGGCAGAACATGCTGCAAAAAATCCAACGCTTTGGCGGGGCAATGTTCGCGCCCGCCATGCTGTTTTCTATATCGGGCCTCATGGTCGGCGTCTCCGCTCTCGCAACGACTGCGGACATCGTCGGCGATCTAGCCGTATACGGAACCCCTTGGTACGTTTTTTGGGCCATCATCCAGCGCGGCTCATGGACGGTCTTTAAGCGCCTCCCGCTCCTTTTTGCCGTAGCGCTGCCTATCGGTCTTGCCCAAAAGCAACCGGCACGCTGCTGCCTCGAGGCACTCGTGGCCTATTTTGCCTATTGCTTCTTTTTGAGCGAGATCATTAAGCTGAGCGGAGACAACCTTGGGCTTAAGTACCCGTCATCTTTGACCCCCGCCAACGGTATCACCGTCATCGACGGCATCAAGACGCTCGACACCGGCATTATCGGCCCGCTGGTGGTATCGGCAACCGTCGTCGCCATCCATGACCGCTTCTACGATGCCAAGGTTCCCGATTGGCTCGGCACCTTCTCGGGCTCCTCGCTGGTCTACCTCATCAGCTTTTTTGCCGTGTTTGCCCTTGCCGCTATCTCGGCCGCCATCGTGCCCTCCGTATACGCAATGACCGAAACGCTGCGCCATGCACTTACGAGCGTCGGCCCCTTTGGCGTGGGCGTCTTTGTGTTTTTGGAGCGAGCGCTCGAGCCCATGGGGCTGCACCACCTGCTCTACATGCCGATCTACTACGACAACCTGGTCATTAACGACGGCATCTACGCCACGTGGAGCAGCTTGCTCCCCATCCTCTCCCATAGCACGCGCCCCCTTAATGAACTTGCGCCGTGGGCCGGTTTTACCGCCACCGGCTGGGTCAAGCTCTTTGGCCTTCCCGCCATCGCAGCCGCGTTCTACTCCACCGCAAAACCAGAACGCCGCGCCGGCCTCAGGGTCATCCTTGTTCCCGCCATCATCGCCTCGGTGGTTTGCGGCGTTACCGAGCCACTCGAGTTTCTCTTTATGTTCACCCACCCCGGGCTCTTTTTTCTCTACGCCGTCTTATCGTCTTGCCTTGCCACAACCATGAATCTCTTTGGCATCGTCGGCATCTTCTCGGGCGGCCTCATGGAGATGGCAGCCTTCAACTTTATTCCGCTCATGCGCACGCATGCCGGTGCCTATCTTTTGGCGCTCGGTATCGGCCTTGCCTTTAGCCTCATCTTTTTTGTTAGTTTTCGAGCACTCATCTTGGTCTATGACCTTAAGACGCCGGGCCGCGAGGATCATGTTGCCAATCGCGCGGCAATCGATCGTTTAACGGAAAGCGGCTTTGCCAAAGAGCAATCTCCCAATGACGAGGTCAATAGTCGATCCGATCAAGATCACGTCCTCGCTGAGCGGGTAATTCAGCTTTTAGGTGGCGTTGGCAATATTGTGGGCGCAACCAACTGTGCCACGCGCCTGCGCGTCGAGGTCGCAGACCCTTCCATCGTTGCAGATAACGCGTCGTTTGTCGCGGTGGGCGCCAAGGGCCTCATCATTACGGACAAGACCGCCCAGGTGATCATCGGCATCTCCGTTCCCCGCGTTAAAGAGCATTTTGACCAGATCATGGGCCTCGAGCCGGGATTTGTGCCCACCACCTCGGCCTCCCCTGCCGCCAGCGCAGCCCATAAGCGCGGCGATATCTGCTTCTTCGATATCGACGGAACGCTCGCCTGGCAAGACCCTCGAGCGGCACAAGAGCTTCCCGAGAGCGAGCGTGACCTGTCCCCCTATCCCAACGAGGCGGTCTCGCAGGCCATCCGCGATTTCGTTGCAAATGGCAACATGGCCTTTATCTGCACAGGACGCACCCTCAGCTGCATCCACCCCAAACTTCTAGAGCTGCCCTGGACCGGCATCGTCTGTCTTGCGGGCGGTTACGCCGAGATCAACGGACACGCAATTCGCGATCTGTCGATGACGCCCAGCATGCTGCAGCGTCTTGCCCCCTACCTTGAGCAATCGGGCGAGGTCATCCGCTTTGAGGGCCTCAACGGCGTCGTGCGCATGAGTGCCAATGCCCCCGATGCTCCCGGATACGCGCGCACCCTGGGCGACGCAGTCACGCAGCTGCAACATTACAGTGCTTACAAGATCTTGATGTCTACATCGCTCGCTAACCACATCGCTCAAGATAAGGCGCTTGAGCCGCTGCTGTGCTTTAACGAGCTCGAACTCGAGGTAACCGAAATCTCGCCCCGCGAATGCACGAAGCGCGGGGGCATCCAGTCTGTACTCGACGCCCTCGATCCCCACCACGGAACCGTATACGGCATCGGCGACGCCAGCAATGACGTCTCGCTGATGAACGCCGTCGATGTCGGTATCGCCATGGGTAATGCGCCGGACTATCTCAAAAAGCGCGCCGACTACATCACCGACTCGGTCGACAAAGATGGCGTCGTCAAGGCGCTCGAGCACTTTAGGCTTATATAAGCAGCCGGCACGCGCACGCGTCCCGTTTCCCCAAATCGCCAAAACAGACGCGCCGGCAACTCCAATGTGGCAATATGGTATCTGCACACCGCAACGATGCAACCTAAGAAAGAATGCGAGAACCCGTGTCCAGTCCGTTTACCAGCTTTTTAGCCCAGCACTTTGACCAGATCAACGACTATCTGGCCACGTTCTTTGACGGACAGGCGACCTCTGCCGATATCGAGCGCTACCTGTATACCCCGCTCTCGGCTTTTACGGCCAACGCCGGCAAGCGCCACCGCCCGCTTATCTGCATGCTCGCCGCAACCGCAGTGGGCGGTAACTTTGAGAGCGCCCGCAGCGCGGCGGCAGCTATCGAGCACTTTCAGTCGGGAGCGCTTATCCATGACGACATAGCCGACAACGGCCAGCTGCGTCGCGGCAAGCCTTGCATGCACCTTACCGAGGGCACGGGCCTTGCCATCAATTGTGGCGACCTGGCGCTCACCATGGTCACCAAGACGGTTCTCGACGACCCCACGCTGGAGTCCGACGTGAAGCTGCGCGTGCTCCACGAGCTCACCGAGATGATCGTTCGCACCATCGAGGGCCAGGCGCTCGACTTGGGCTGGGTCCGCGATGGGCGCTTTGACATCTCGGTCGACGATTATCTAGACATGGCGACGCACAAGACCGCGTACTACAGCGGAGCCACGCCGCTTGCCGCTGGAGCCATTATCGGCGGCGGCAGCGAGGAGCAAATTGAGGCACTGCGCGCCTTTGGCCTGCACACGGGCCTTGCCTTCCAGATTCAAGATGATCTGCTCAACTTGATCGGTACCAAAGAGGCCGCCAACAAGGACTTCCGTACCGATATCACCGAGGGTAAGCGCACGCTCGTTGCCGTGCACGCCCTGTCTGATGAGCACTATCACGATGAGATTGAAGCGATCCTCTCCTCGGGCACCGAGGACCCCGCGCAGCTCGCGCGCGCCGTGGAAATCTTCCAGGAGACCGGCTCTATCGATTACGCCCACGCCTACGCGCTGGACCTGACCGCTAAAGCCAAGGCCGCCATCGAGGACGTTTCGCTCGACCCGCATGCGCGCGAGTTGTTCGACTCCATGGCAGATTTCTTTGTGGAGCGCCTTAACTAGCGGGGGTTATAAAACCTGTCAGCAGCGTATTTGGGTACAAGTTGCTACACTGTTGAGTGCATGTTTATGCATCCCTTTGCGTTGTCTATCCGACACACGCTCAAATAGTACGAATGGTACGCCGAAAGGGGTTCGTTCATGGAACCTATTACAACGGGCATGCAGGGAGCAGCCGTCGAGGACGTCCAGTCCCGCCTTCTGCAGCTCGGCTATACAATCGATGACACCGAGGTTGCCGACAAGCGCTTTGGCACCACCACCGAACAGGCTGTTGGCACCTTTAGGCTCGATAGCGGCCTTGCCGCTGGCTGTGCCGTCGATATCCCCTGTTGGAGCGCCCTGGTAGACGCCTCGTATAAGCTAGGCGACCGCACCCTCTACCTGCGTATGCCCAATTTCCATGGCGCCGACGTGCAGGCCCTGCAGAAGGCGCTCAACGTTTTGGGCTTTGCCTGCGGCGAGGACGATGGCTACTTTGGCCCTCACACCGAGGCGGCCCTTCAGCAGTTCCAGGAAAACGTCGGTCTGTTTGCCGACGGCATGGCTTTCCAGGATACCTACGCCTATATCAACCGCCTGCACCATGTGTGGGAGGGCAAGCCCTCGGTCACCGAAGCCGAGTCCCGCATCGGTTTTGCTCGCGCCGCCAACGTGCTCGTGCGCTTCCAGATTGCCGTTATCGGCGAGGACCCCATCGCACGCAGTGTTGCGTCGCGCATGTGGAATATCGCCACGGCAACGACCGACAACAGCGGCATGATGCTCTGCGACTCCGAGGTCCCAACCGACGTTGACCTGGTGCTCGAGATCGCAAGCGACGAGCTGCCCGCCGACGCCGCACCGCGCGCCACGATTGCCCTCGCCGAGTGCCACAACCTGGCCCAGCGCATCCGCACCGCCAATGTTGCCGCACAGCAAAAGCCCGCGCGCATCCGCATTGAGCTCACGGGCATGACGCGCTACAACGGAACCTTCACCGCAAGCGACGCGCAAACACTCGCCGTACGCCTACTCGATGGCGTTTGCGATGCCCTTGCAGATTAGGTAAACTAGACGAGTTGCTTTTGGCAACACCACACATTGGGACGTAGTTCAACGGTAGAACTCCGGTTTTTGGTGCCGGCTGTTGGGGGTTCGAATCCCTCCGTCCCAGCCATTAAAATTGAGCGCCCTGAGCCCATAACGGCCCAGGGCGCTTTCTTGTGGGCAAGCGGAGGGATTCGAACCCGCAAGGGTGCGAAGCCGAGGAAACGCGAAGCGTTTTCCAGCGCAGCACGCAAGGAGCGAAGCGACGCAGCGGGACGCGGCCGCCGAAAAGGCGGACGCGGAATCCCTCCGTCCCACAGCCGGCACTTGGGGACGTTCCTAAAGTGCCGGCACTAAAGGAACGTCTCCAAGTGCCGGCCTCCCAAAAATCTACCTTTAAAAGACAGGCGCCCCAGGCCCATAAGGACCAAGAGCGCCTTTCATCTAGAAAATATCAGCCCAGTTCCGAAAAGCGAGCCGCATGCAACAACCAGGTAACCACAGGCCCCGGGAGAGCGGGGACACCGGCTTAGGTTTATCGCGAGTTCCGCACGAACAGGAGGCCACTTAATGTGGCCTCCGTCGTGAGCAGGACTGTAGAGCAGGAAACCTAAGCCGGTGTCCCCGCTCTCCCGGGGCCGAACGCCCTAGTTGTTGAGCATGCGGTCGAAGCTTCCCGAGTCGCCATCCCGATAGTCTGCGGTCATCAGGATTTCCTGCGGAATACGCCCGCCCTCGCGCAGCACGTTGCGGAACTGCACGCGCGTAACCATGGGCAGATCCTTGATCGTCGCCGCCAGGTTCTGCGGCACGCCCTGGTTGGCAGCCGCGGGCTCGCACTCGCCGCCGGCCTTCACGCGACGCTTATGCTCGGCGAGCATGGCACGGTACATGCCGGCATGCAGGCGAATCTCAACCACATTGGCATTGCGAGCCTGCTCGACAATGCGCGCGCCCTCGCGATCGATATCGCCTACGTAGTAGACGTAGTTAAAGCGATAGCCAATCTCAGCCAGATAATCGTCCAGGGCATGCGAGACGCTCGCCTTGCATCCGCCGCCAAAAATCACGCCGCCCACCTTGATGCCAAAGAGCTTGGCGTGCTTGCGGCCACGCAGCAGCTTGACGATCTCGTCGTAGGTGTCCAGGTTCTCGACCATAATGAACGGCTTGTCGGCGCCCAGCGTAAAGAAGCCCGTAAAGTGCACGGGGCGATTGGGGGCGACCTTGATCGCCTGCATGCTGATGCCCTTTTCGGTCATACGCCTGATCAAGCGCTCACCGTGCTTGCCGTCAAAAGCCTTCTCGTCGTTAAAGATCTGGTAGGCACGCTGGCGGCGCGAGGCAACCGGCGTATCGGCACCTCGGTTCTGCTCGATCCAAGCCTGGATGATTGCGATTTCCTCGGCAATCTTGCGGTTGGACATCTCGTTGTGCTGAGTGCGCTGCGGAGCCTTTTTGCCGTCCTTGCCCTCGACCTTTACGATCTGTGTCTGCTGCTCCTTGATCTTAGAGAGCGCCGTGGGCGTAGGGACAACTTTGAGCAGCTGCCTGCCTAAAACGCGGGCAAGGGCAAACGCCGAGGCCTCGCCGTGAACGGCCGACTTGGGCTGCTGGGCAGCAGTATCTGCTGCGGCAGACTCCGGCTTCCTCTGAGACTTGCGCTTAGAATCGCCTTGGGAATTGCGCTCGCGCTTCGGCATAGACGCCTGCTTCTGCGGACGAACGGACTTGCTCTCCTTCGCCGGCTGGCGCTTAGGCTGCCCCGAAGAAACCTCGGCCTTCGCATCCTCGTTCTGCGGCGTGGTCTTCTCGGCCGCAGTCTCGGCATGGGAACTGCGGCCCCCACGATGGCGACGGCGGCGAGGCTTGCTCGACGCGCCCTGCTCCGTCTGCTCATCAGTAGGCTGCTGGCCCTTGGCCTCGGCATCAACCTCAAGCTGCGGCTCAACAGGCTTTTGCTCGCGAGCCACCGGCTCAACGGCCTTCTCGTCCTTCTCGCCCTGAGTGGTCGAAGCCGGTTCGCTCTTCTCCTGACGCCTTACGGGATACGCGCGCCCCGCAAAACCGCGGCCGGGACGACACGAACCCGGAGCCTTCTTGGCAGACTCCTCAACATCGTCTGCAACCTCAGAAGACTCTTCAACCTCACGCGCGGCATCCTGCTGTGCAGTCTTAAAGTGAGCACCGCGACGACGCTTGGGCTCTTGGGCCTCCACGGGCTTTTGCTCCCTCGCGGGCTTCTGCGACTCGGCAGCAACCTCGGTCTCAACAGCCTCAGCATCCGTCTCACCCTTTCGAGCAACGGCGCGACGGAAGCGCTCCTGCTGGGCGCGGCGCTGCGCATCGCGCTTGCCACCCCCGCCAAAACCGCCGCGTCCTGCCTTGGCCGTAAAGGCACGCACGACGTTCTCATCGAGCAACTCATCGGTATCGACATGCTCACGCGGAGCAGCTTCTTCCACAGCAGGCACGTCAGCGGAATCCTCGACGACAAAACCCTCGACGGACTCGGCAGGCTGCTCTTGGGCATCGCGGATCTCGGCATTGATGGTATAGAACGCCGGGCGCCCGTTAATGCCGCTACCCTCGATCTTGGTCACGATCTTTGCCGCGATAAGCTCATCGCGCATCGCCTTGGTGTCGCACTCCTTATCGACGGAGCGGAAAATCTGCGCCAGCGCACTCGACTTAATCTTGAGCGCCTTGCGGCAGAGCAGGTCGTAGGCAACCAGCTTGGCGCGCTCAGCAGAAAGCGACGTCTGGCTGCTCAGGCGCTCAGCCAAAGCATCGACATTGTTTTGATTATCGGAATATACCGTCTTGGCCACGGGGCCCCTTTCATATGTACACATATACGTCTATATGGTACAACGCACGCCCTTATCCACGCAAAACATCTGCGAGAACACTCGAGCGTCACCCGCTTTCGCATGAAAAAAAGACCGAGTCCGCGTCGTTGCGGACCCGGTCTTTCCGAGTCATATGGATGAGAGATTCAACCCGTCCGACCGACTAGGCCTTGACGGCCTCGGCGTCGGCAGGAGCCTCAGCGGCAGCGGCGCGACCGTACTCGGCCTTGCCCATATCGGACCACTCGGGCTCCTCATCAGGCATGGAGCCAGCCTCCTTGCCGAAGAACTCCTTGAGGCAGTTGACGGCGACGATGAGGCCCAGGACCATCAGCAGGACGGCAAAGACGAGCTGCAGGCCCTTGGTGGCGGCGACGGAGACGGCGGCCGTGGTGGCGGTAGCCGGGATGGTACCGAAGAAACCGTAGGCCTGGACGGCGGTCATGCAGCCCATGGCGCTCTGGACCAGCGAGGTGAAGGTGCAGCAGAGCAGGAAGACGACGGGCACGTAGAGCATCCAGCCCTTGCGGCCGGTGCACTTGCAGAACACGGCGAGGGTGATCATGGTCATGCCGCCGAGCAGCTGGTTGGAAGCACCAAAGAGCGGCCAGATGTTGGCATAGCCACCAAAAGCGAGGGCGAGACCGGGAAGCAGGGTGACGACCGTGGCGAACCAGGGGTTGCCGAGGACCTTCATGTAGCCGGCCTTGGACTCGATGGCCAGGGCGTCGTTGGTCTGGGCAAAGAACTCGGAGAACGAGGTGCGGGCGATGCGGGCGACGGCGTCGAGCGAGGTCAGGGCCAGAGCGGAGACGTTCATGGTCATGAAGACGGTAGCGAGCGTGCCGTCAACACCGAAGGCCTGCATACCGCGGGAGATGCCGGCGGCGAAGATCTGGAACGGGGTGGAAGCGACACCGGCGTTGAGGGCGCCAGTACCGGCGGTGTTCATATCGGAGAACATGATGCCGGCGACGATGATGGCAAGGATGCCAACGAAGGACTCGACGATCATGGCGCCGTAACCGACCTTGACGGCGTCCTGCTCCTTCTCGACCTGCTTAGAAGAGGTGCCGGAAGAAACGAGGCTGTGGAAACCGGAGAGAGCACCGCAAGCGACGGAGACGAACAGGACCGGGAACATCATGCCGGAGGCAGTGGAGAAGCCGGTGAAGACCGGAGCGGTGATAGTGGCCTGACCGTTGACGCCCAAGACGACGATGCCGAGGACAGCGCAGACGATCATGACGATCATCATGATGGAAGTGAGGTAGTCACGCGGGGTCTTGAGCATCTGGATGGGCATAGCGCCAGCGAAGACCAGGTAGACCATGACGACGGCGAACCACTGGAACTTATCCAGGTAGACCGGGAACTGCATACCGACGGCGAACATGAGAACCATGAGGACCACGCCGGTGACGAACTCGGCAGCACCGGTAAGGTTGAACTTCTTCTGGGCCCAACCAAAGGCGATAGCGACGAAGGTGAACAGGATGGAGATGGTACCAGCGCAGCCGGCGGCATAGGACTTGGTGAAGTCGATGGCACCGGTAGCAGCACCAGAAGCGTCAACGGCCGGGGTGAACATGAACGTCTTGCAGACCATGTCGGTGAAGGCGGCGATGACGATGATGCAGAACAGCCAGCAGAACAGCAGGAACAGGCGACGGCCGGTCTTGCCGATGTACTTCTCGATGAGCTGAGCCAGGGACTTGCCGTTGTTCTTCATCGAAGCGTACAGGGCACCAAAGTCGTGGACGGCGCCAAAGAAGATGCCGCCGACGAGGACCCAGAGCACGACGGGCAGCCAGCCAAAGGCCATGGCGACGATCGTACCCGTGACAGGGCCAGCACCGCAGATCGAGCTGAACTGGTGCGAAAACGCGGTGAAGGCGGAGACGGGCGAGAAGCTGTTGCCGTCCTTCATGCGCTTGGCCGGCGTGAGGGCCTCTTTGTCAACGCCCCACTTGTTGGCCAGCCAGCGGCCGTAGCCCAGATAGCCGCAGGCGAGCACCGCCGCGGCCACAACCATGAGCAAAACTCCGTTCATTACATTTCCTCCTCTAAAAAGAACTTCCTAGACATAAAAAATGAGGGCCGTCGGTTGCGCTCGACGGCCCTCATCTTCATCAGCCGCCCGTTATCGTACGGGCTAGCTGTATGTGCTAACCCGCATCAGATAATTACTACGCTGATAATGTTTAGCTGATGCGTGAACATGTCTAAGAAATCCTCTTCAATCATGATGCGAACGATCCGTGCGTGTTCACATCCCCCAGTGGTTGAAAAGGAGTATGAAACTTTAGTTACCTAAAGTCAACGCATATTTGTAATGAATTTTCAACTTTTTTGAATTTCTCGGTATAAAACGCCATTGACCTCGGACTTTACCCCACGACAGTTTTTGCATGAGAGATGCCCCTGAGAGTCGCGGGAGCCGGGCGGCGCATATGAACTTTCCTGCTCTACAGTCCTGCGCAAGACGGAAAGCACATTAAGTGCTTTCCTTTGCGTGCGGAACTCGCGACAAACTTAATATATTTCGCCGCCCCTCTGCCAAGCTCGGGAGACGATACGTTGATGTCTGCTTAACTCTGCTCGCTCAGCTAATTACTTTGTTGGGGGTCCACTATTTGCTGGAGGGTGAACTTACATTGGGACGGTTCGCCTTCTGCTTGTGGCTTTGCCTCATCGAAATCGAAGATCATGATGGCGCAGTTGGGGAGTTTTGCTGGGAGCTCGAAGCCCTCTGGGGCTGCACACTTGATGAATTGGCGGCTGGCGCTGCCGTGGCTTACTGCTAGGAGGGTTTCGATACCATCGGCGCCCATGATATTGGTGAGAGTGTCCACCATGCGTTCTTGCAGCGCACGACTTCCTTCTCCTCCGAAGGGGACCAAATCCTCGCCGGGATACCAGACGTCGGTAGGCAATGCGTCGTGGGGGCCTTCTTCGAAGGTGCCGTAGCAGCGCTCGATGATGCCTTCGCAGGGCTCGACTGCTGCGTCCGGGCCAAGGAGTTCGGTTGCGACGAGCCGAGCTGTGTCCATGGCTCGGCCTAAGGGTGAAGAGACCACTTTGTCGGGAACGACGTTGTGAGCTTTGATCCATGTAGCTGCCATCCCGGCTTGCTGACGGCCTAAGTCGGTGAGCGGTGAGTCGCAGCGGCCCTGGACCAGCTTTTTGACGTTGAATTCCGTCTGGCCGTGACGGAGTAGATAGAGACGCTTCATGCTCTCCCCTTCTGCTTCAGTTACCTTGCCGGCGCAGCCCTACTCGTGGGTATGGCCTACGTAGTCTTCGTCGATCGTAATCTTGGCAATTGACTTGGGATATTCCGATTCGACTCGTTGTGCCAGCGCGTGCTTTACGTCTTCGGCACTCATCTGCAGATCCGAGGGGCGCACGCAGTCAAAGATCACGTTGGTGTGCGTAGGACCCGGCACACAGCGCAGATCGTGAATCGAAAGGCGGCTATCGATCTGTTGAGCCATAGTGTTGATGCGCAGGCGCATGCTCGCCACCTTGGGATCGTCGGTCACGATGGGATCGTAATGGAGCGTGACGATCATGCCGTCCTCGTCCCTAAACGCCTGCTCGATGTTATCGAGCGTGTCGTGACTTTCCAGCGGGCTGGCCTCGGCTGCCATCTCGGCGTGAGCGCTTGCGAACTTCCTGCCCGGGCCGTAATCGTGAACCATCAGATCGTGAACGCCCAAAACGCCGGGATAGCTCATGATCTTGCTGCGGATATGCTCGACGAGCTTAGGATCGGGCGTCTGGCCCAAAAGCGGGCTCACCGTATCTTGGATAAGCTCAAAGCCGCTCCAGCCAATATAGGCGCCAACGGCAAGGCCGACCCACGCGTCAAGATTGATGTGCGTCACCTGCGAAACAATTGCGCACGCCAGCACGGCGCCCGTGGCAAGGACATCGTTCTTGGAATCTTGCGCGGTCGCATGCAGCGTCTCGGACTCAATGCGATCGCCGAGCTTTTGGTTGAGCGCCGCCATCCACAGCTTAACAACCATCGAAAGCGCCAGGACTGCCACCAGGGCAAGCGAGAACTCGACAGGTTCGGGGTGGATGATGCGCTCAAACGAGGACTTCACCAGTTCAAGGCCAATGAGAAGCACGAGCGCCGCCACGACAAGACCCGAGAGGTACTCGTAGCGACCATGGCCGTATGGATGCTCGGGGTCGGCGGGCTTGCTCGCCAGCTTAAAGCCCAGCACGCTCACGATATTCGAGCTGGCATCGGACAGGTTGTTCATGGCATCAGCCACAATCGAAACCGATCCCGAAACCACACCAATTGCGCCCTTCGCAGCACAAAGCGCAACATTGGCGAGAATACACACCACGCCCGTCAACGTGCCCACGCGCGCACGGTCGCCCTGCGCACGTTTAACAATCCACTCGACCATCTACATCCGCCCCCACGGTTCTACTTATATATCTATTGCTCAAACGGATTGTAGTGTAGCCACTTTGTCCTCCAGATACAAAAAGGCCGCGACCCACACGAGCCGCGGCCTTGGAATATGGCAAAGGAATCGTCCTTGTGTCGCACAGGTTTACGCGCTTGCTTCGGCCACGCTCTTCGAGGTTTCGGGTGAATCGGCTCCGTCCCCCGTCGTCTGTCCCTTCGCCGGCACCACGCCAAAGCAGTAGCTCAGCGCCGCAGACACCGCAAATGCCACACCGCCGGCAGCGCAGCACCACAGCAGGTTCGAGATGCCGCCCGTGGCAAAGCCAATGACCATGAGGACATTCGTCATGCCGATGGTATAGGCCGTAACGTGGCCCACGACTGCAACAAGGCCTCCGACGGCGCCGCCAATGGCCATGCACGTCAGGCACCTGCCATATTTAAAGCCGCAACCGTACAGCGCCGGCTCGCTTACGCCGCCAAGAACACCCGAGATTGAGTAGCCCAGCATGAGCGCCTTCTCGTCCTTATCCGCAACGCGGAGCGACGCGCCAAAAGGCATGCCCCAAACGGCGAACGTCGCCATCGTCGCGGCAATCAGGATGCACGAATCCGTTCCCACACTCATAAACTGCGCGTAGGCAAGCGATAGAACGACGTTGCTGACGCCCGCTATCTTTAGGAACTCCCAGCCCGCGGCAAGCCCCATGAGCGTGAGCAGCGACACGATGCCACCGGAATTGCCAAGCATAAACATAAGCTGGCCCAACAGCATGCCCAGATAGCTGCCCGCCGGTGCCGTAATACACAGCGAAACCGGAACCATGACAAGCATGGTCGCAAACGGAACAAACGAAAACGCCACGGCCCTAGGGATAACGCGCTTAAAGAAACACTCCACTCGCCATAGCACAGGCACCGAAAGGAGAACTGGAATAACAGTCGTCGTGTAATCGTTGACCGGCGCGGGAAGCAGACCATACACGGAAGTCATCGATGCCCCCGTCGTCGATGCGGCATCGACGAGCTTAAGCAGATCGGGCGCAATCAATACGCCGCCCAGCATCATGCCCAGCTGCTCCGAGCAACCGAGCTGGCGGGCGGCCGCCCAACCAAGATAAATGGGCAAAAAGTAGTAGCCGGCGTTATAGAGCCAACTGTAGAACAGGCGATAGATTTCGGAATCGGCAGACCACAGGCCCAGCATGCCTTCGCCCATAATGACGGCGACGGTGCGGAACAACGCCGCGCAGACAATAAACGGCAGCGCCGACATCATGCTTTTGGACAGGTAGTCCACCACGGCCATGGCGTTTGATGAAACCGACGTTGTAAACGAGGTGTTAGAAACTTGTAGCATGGAACGCCTTTCCCAATATGACATGCGGGCTGTCCCTTTGTCACATCGTGCGGTACTGACCGATTGCGCGGTACTTTTGGTAGCGGAGGTTTGTGAGAGTCGCGTCGTCGAGACGCCCAAGCGTATCGAAGGCATCAAATGCCGAGGACATGACGGCACCGGCGATCTCCTCATGCGACAGGCCCCTATCGTCAACAATGCCGTCGATGATGCCGAGCGCCAACAGGTCGGGAGCCGTGAGCTTCAGCGCCTCGGCGGCCTCATTCGCGCGCTCGGTATCCTTCCACAGGATCGATGCACAGGCCTCGGGGCTCACGACCGAATAGGCCGAGCTCGAGAGCATCAGGATGCGGTCGGCCACGGACAGCGCCAGCGCGCCACCAGAGCCGCCCTCGCCTGTCACCACCGAGACAATCGGCGTCTTAAGGCCGCTCATCTCCATGAGGTTCTGGGCAATCGCCTCACCCTGGCCGCGTTCCTCGGCACCGATGCCGCAAAACGCGCCCGAAGTATCGACCAGGCACAGAACCGGTCGACCAAACTTTTCGGCCTGGCGCATAAGGCGACGCGCTTTGCGGTAGCCCTCGGGATGTGCCATACCAAAGTTGCGACGCATGCGCTCTTTGGTCGTGGTGCCGCGCTCGATGGCGATAACCGTCACGGGTCGCCCGTCCTTCCAGCCAATGCCAGCCACCGCAGCGGCGTCGTCGCCAAAGTAACGGTCGCCGTGCAGCTCCACAAATCCATCCAAGCCCAGCGAGATCATCTCGCCCGCCGTGGCGCGATCTGCCGAGCGGGTCTGCTTGACAATCTCGAGTGCCGTTTTTGGCGCGGCCGTGCGCTTAAACAGATGTCCCAGCTTCTTGCCGCGGCGCCCTGTATGCACGATCTCATGCGGTGCCCCCAGGCCGGGCGCGTGCCCTTCGTGCAGTGCCAGCAGCTCGCCTACCGTGAGCGCAATCTCGCCACGCGGAACAACGGCATCGCAAAAGCCGTGCTCCAGCAAAAACTCGGAGCGCTGGAATCCCTTGGGCAGGCGCTTGTGCATGTTCTGCTCGATTACGCGCGGGCCGGCAAATGCCGTCAGGGCATCGGGCTCGGCCAGGATAATATCGCCCTCCATGGCAAAGCTCGCGGTTACGCCTCCGGTCGTGGGATCAGTGAGCACCGTGATATACAGGCCGCCCACCTCGCTATGGCGCCTAACCGCCGCAGAAATCTTGGCCATCTGCATAAGCGATGTCACGCCCTCTTGCATGCGTGCACCGCCCGAAACGGTAAAGCCGACAACTGGCAATCCAAGCTCGGTCGCTCGCTCAAATGTGCGACAGATCTTCTCGCCCACCACGGAACCCATCGAGCCCATCATAAAGTTGGCGTCCATAAAGAAGAGCGCGGTATCGCAACCGCAGATTTTGCCCCTGCCGCACACAACGGCGTCGCGCTCGCCCGAACGCTCGCACACGCTCTTAAGCTTGTCGGCATAGCCGGGAAACGAGAGGAAGTCCTCCGACGCCAGATTGGCATCCCATTCCTCAAACGTGCCCTCGTCGACCGTCATGCGCATGCGCGCGCGACCGCTCACGCGAAAGTGTTTGCCGCAACGAGGGCAGACCTCGAGGTTGTCGTGCAGGCGTGCCTCATCGATCACACGGCGGCACTCCGGGCACTTGATAAACACGTGGCGTGCGGGAAACTCGGCGCACGACTCGGTTATCGGCCCCTCAAGGACATTGACCGTCTTCGCTTTTCTATTCATCAGCATAGAGATGCCCCATCAGATCGGTGTGGTACATGCCCGACAAGAACTCGTCGTTTGCCAGCACGTCGAGCTGAAGCTCGCTGTTTTCGCTCACGCCCTCAATCACGAGCTCGCCCAGGGCCGAGCGCATCTTACGAATAGCGCCGTCACGCGTGGGCGCACACACGATGAGCTTGCCGAGCATAGAGTCGTAGTACGGCGGAACTTTCGCACCGGTAAACATGGCGGAATCCCAGCGTACGCGCGGACCGCCCGGCACACGCAACGCGGTGACCGTTCCGCAGGACGGCAGAAAGTCCGGCGTTTCGGCATTGATGCGGCACTCCATGGCGTGGTTGCGGACCGGCATGTCCTCCTGCTCAAAGGGCAGAGGCTGGCCGGCTGCCACGCGCAGCTGCCACTTGACCAAGTCGGTATCGGTCACAAACTCTGTAACCGGATGCTCCACCTGCAAGCGCGTGTTCATTTCCATAAAGTAGAAATTGCCGTCGTCCGAATACAGAAACTCGATGGTACCGGCTCCTTCGTAGCCGACGGCACGAGCCAGGTCACGCGCTGCCTTGTGCATGCGAGCACGAATGTCGTTGTGTCCGTCGAGGCACGGCGCGGGACTCTCTTCGATCAGCTTTTGGTTGCGACGCTGCACCGAGCACTCGCGCTCGCCGAGCGAAAATACATGGCCCTGCTTATCGGCCATAATCTGCACCTCAACGTGGTGCGCCGGCGCGACGAACTTCTCCATGTAGCACTCGCCGTCGCCAAAAACGGCCTCGCCCTCGGCACGCGCCTCGATGAACGCCTTTGCCGCATCTTCCACGCGCTCGACCTTGCGAATGCCGCGACCGCCACCGCCCGCGCGCGCCTTAATGAGCACGGGACAGCCAATGCGCTCGGCCTCGGCCGTCGCCTCCTCGGGACTTTTGAGCAAATCGCAGCCCGGCACGATGGGCACGCCCGCCGCGGCAGCCGTTCGGCGTGCGGCGTCCTTGTCGCCCATGCTGTCGATCACCTCGGCCGAAGGACCGACAAAAGCCAGGCCATACTTGTCGCAGTCGCGTACAAAGCTCGCCTTCTCGGAAAAGAAGCCGTACCCAGGATGGATCGCCTTTGCGCCCGACTTTACGGCACAGGTGAGCACGGCATCGTCGTTGAGGTAGCTCTCGGCAAGACGCGGGCCGCCGATGCAATACGCCTCGTCGGCAAGTTGCACGTGCAGCGCGTCCGCATCGGCCGTGGAATAAACGGCGACGGTCTTGATGCCCATATCGCGGCACGCGCGGATAACACGGACCGCGACTTCGCCGCGATTGGCGATGAGCACTTTGTCGAACATGAAGCCTTCCTTAACTTTCGTGCATGAGTGCAAAAGACATATCGGCGCGGCAGCAAACCTCACCGTTGACGCTCGCAGTACCCGTCGCAAAGCGGAACGGCCCGCGCGCACGCGTGATGGTGCACACCAGATCCACCGTGTCGCCCGGGCGCACCGGACGCTTAAAGCGCACCTTGTCCAGACTCGTGTAGAACGGCGTCGCGCCGCGCGCCTCCTCATCGCCCATCAGTAGCACGCAACAGTTTTGGGCGAGAATCTCGCACTGAATCACGCCGGGGACCACCGGGTTTCCCGGAAAATGCCCCTGCAAAAAGTACTCGTCGCCCGTGATCGTGATCTTGCCGTGGGCCTCGTCGCCCACCAGCTCGGCCTCGTCGAGCAAAAGCATCGGCTCGCGATGCGGCAACAGCTTCTTGAGCTCTTCTTTGTTCATGGACATCACCTATCCGATCCTCATGAGGCAGCTGCCAAACTCCACGAGGTCGCCGTCGGCCACGCAGATCTCGAGCACCTCGCCGTCTGCCTCGGCCGTCACCTCGTTGAGAACCTTCATGGCCTCGATGATGCAGAGGGTCTCGCCGGCCTTGACCTTAGAGCCCACGTGCACAAACGGCTCGTCGCCCGGCGCCGGGGCAGCATAGAAAACGCCGACCATGGGAGCGGTCACCTCGGTGCCCTTGGGCTCCGGTGCGGCGGCAGGCGCCTGCGCGGCATGCTGGCCGAAACGCGGCTTTCGGAGCAGGCCCTCGCAAGCCGTCTGCGGAAGTTCGGGGACCGTTTCTTGATCTCCGG
>CAJLLN010000007.1:0-27468 GCA_905207495.1 uncultured Collinsella sp.
CGGACGCGGCGGCCGTCGCCGCCGAGGACCGGGCGGTGAAGCTGCTCGCGCGCAGGATATCCGAGAACTCGGCGGAGATCGAGGCGATCACGGCGGAGATCTCCGCCCTGCTCGAGGGCGACGATACCTACCGATGCCTCCTGACGGTGCCGGGCATCGGGCCCAAAACCGCTTCCGAGCTCGCGATCTCCATCGACATCGAAGACTTCCCCAGTCACGACAGGCTCGCGTCGTACTGCGGCCTGGCGCCGCGCAACCGCCAGTCGGGAACCTCGATCTCCTCGGTGACGGCATCGCGCCAAGGAAACAAGAGGCTGAAGAACCTGCTCATATTCTCATGCAACTGCCTTACCCGGACAGAGGGGAGATGGGGTGACTACTACACCAGGTGCCGAGAGCGGGGCATGTCGCACGGCAAGGCGCTCAAGGCGCTGGCGCGAAAGAGGCTGAAGGTCATCTACGCGGTCATGCGGGACAGGGTGCCCTACGCAGCCTAGCCGAAGCGCACCGAGCAGATTGGAGCCCACCGGCCGAGAGGCTTGGCGTCAGCATGCCGCGATTCAGTCGCGCGGGCAGCATTTCCCAGTTGACAAAACTATAGGAACACCCCCCTTCATACCGCCCGTCTCATTCGTGAGGCGGGCGGTTATCATGTGCGGGTTTTGTCTTTTTGTCTGCGTAAAAAAATGTTCTTGCAGCAGAAACCCGCGCGTGTATACTCGAATACGTTTGTTCAACTACGTGCCGGCCAAGGTGGTACGGCACCTCTAGAAGAGTAAGGAATTGCACATGGATTACATCCGCGCAATCGAGCGTCAGCAGATCCGCGAGGACATTCCTCAGGTTCGCGTCGCCGACAACGTCAAGGTTCACTACCGCATTAAGGAAGGCGACCGCGAGCGCATCCAGGTCTTCCAGGGCGACGTCATCCGCATGGCCGGCGCCGGTGCCCGCGAGACCTTCACCGTCCGCAAGATGTCCTTCGGTGTCGGTGTTGAGCGTACCTTCCCGCTTCACAGCCCCAAGATCGCCAAGCTCGAGGTCGTTCGTCATGGTCGCGTCCGTCGCGCCAAGCTGTACTACCTCCGCGACAAGGTGGGCAAGGCTGCTCGCATCCCCGAGAAGCGCTAAGAAGATCGCAGCGTCTGTCCACTCGTTTGGACACAAGGGTCACCTTCGGGTGGCCCTTCTTTTTATCTGATTTGCATGCAAGGAGGGCCTGGTATGGCCAATATGACGAGCTCGGTTTCGGCATCGCAGGTTGCCGGAGAGCTGGCGAGCGCAACGTTTGAGGAGATCCCCGCCCTCGTGGAGCATTATCGCGAGGACCCGCGCCAGCAGGTGATCAAGGCTCGCGAGCGTGCTCTTAAGCGCCATGCCAAGGAACTTGCCGAGCGCGAGCGCGTCAATGGCATGTACGAGCTTATGCATGAGCTTGGCGGCGATGGGGTGGTCGTTGGTGTCGACGAGGTGGGTCGCGGATCGGTGGCCGGTCCCCTGACGGTGTGTGCCGTGTGCCTTCCCATGGAGCCGCGCGTCTGGGGTATCAACGATTCCAAAAAGCTTACGCCGGCGCGTCGCGAGCTGCTCTCGGTGAAGATTGCCGAGGTCGCGACGGCGATTGGTTTTTGCCATATCGCGCCTGCGGATATCGATGAGATGGGTATGGCCCGCGCTATCCGTACCGCCGTCGCGGGTGCGGTGGCCGATACGGGGCTCGAGCCCGATTGCGTCCTCATGGACGGCAACCCCCTGGGCGCCGTTCCTAACGAGCGCGATATGGTGAAGGGCGATGCCAAAATCGCCTGCATCGCCGCGGCGTCCATCATGGCCAAGGTCACGCGTGACGAGATGATGGTCGAGTACGATGCCGAGTATCCCGAGTACCATCTGGCCGAGTCGAAGGGCTATGCGAGTCCCGAGCACATCGAGGCCATTCGCAAACATGGACTTTGTCCGCTGCACCGCGTGAGCTTTTGCGGAAACTTTCTGCAGACTGAGCGCCTTTTCTAGGTCAATTGTGGAGACAGGGATCTTTGGGATTCTATAAACCTGCTGGTAGCGGGCCGTATGCAACAACATTGCTGCGTACGGCCCGTTTTTTGACGGCATTTGGTCAGCTTTTGGTTTGCTTCCGGTACTTACCCGCATGAAAGGTGCCCTCATCATCGGGGCAATGCAGTGTGCTGGAAAGGAGACCCCATGAGTGCCGCAAGCAAAAAGAGCAAGACGCAGCAGCTCAAGGAGCGTTGGGAAAACGGCGAGCTCGACTGCGGGGCGATGACGCCCGAGTTTATCAAGGGGCTCAGTCCTCGCGAGCTGGGCATGCTGGGCGAGCTGATCACCATCGACTACTTTAACGAGCGCGGCTACACCTTGCTGGAGCAGGGCTATCGTTGCACTGAGGGCGAGGCCGACCTGGTGTTGCTCGATGAGCTTGACGATGTCGTGGTGATGGCCGAGGTCAAGACCAGGCGCGTCGCCCTGGATTGCACCACGCGGGTCTTTCCCGAGGAGGCCGTGGATGCCCAAAAGCAGCGTCGGTATCGCCGTATCGCAAGTTGCTATCTCATGGAGCACTATCCGCTCAAGGCGATCCGCTTCGATGCCGTGGGTGTCACCATTCGCGGCGGGCATATCGCCGAGATCGAGCATCAGTACAACGCGTTCGATTGGCAGGTGTCGTGATGGCGTTCGAGACGTTTGCCGTTCACGCGGCCTGCATCCGCGGCGTCGAGGCGATTCCCGTCACGGTCGAGGTCTCGCTTGCCGGTGGCGTTCCGGGCATTCAGATGCTCGGTATTCCGAGTATGGAGGTGATGGAGTCACGTGGTCGTATTCGCTGTGCGATGCGCTCGGCCGGCTTTGAGATCCCGCGCTCGGGCATTACGGTCAATCTGGCGCCCGGCGATATTCGCAAGACCGGTAGCGGCTTTGATCTGCCCATCGCCATCGCGGTTCTAGCGGCCGATGGTCAGATTCCCCGCGACAACCTCGATCGTTGTCTTATCGCCGGCGAGCTCGGCTTGGACGGCACGGTGCTTCCTGTCAAAGGCGAGGTGGCGTTTCAGCTATTGGCTCGCGACATGGGGCTGTCTTTTATCGCCGGCAGGTCCGACCAGCATGTGCCACTCGCGGGCGTGGATTGCGGCTTTATCGACCATCTGTCTCAGCTTGCTCACGGCATGGGCGATGCCGCACGGCACTACTTGGATTCCGAGGGTGTCGAGGCGACCTTTGAGCCCGAGCTCGACTATGCAGACGTGCTGGGGCAGGAAGTCGCTAAACGCGGCATGGCGCTTGCGGCGGCAGGAGAACTCGGCTTGCTCATGATCGGGTCTCCGGGATCGGGCAAGACGATGCTCGCACGCCGTATGACCGGCATCCTGCCCGAGCTTTCCGTTGAGGATCAGCAGGAGGCACTGTGCATCCATTCGGTTTTGGGTGAGAACATTGATGGCTTGTTGGCGGGGCACCGCCCCTTCCGCAGTCCCCATCACAGTATTTCGACCGCAGGCCTTATCGGCGGTGGGCGCCCGGTGCACCCGGGTGAGATCAGCCTTGCTCATGGCGGCGTGCTATTTTTGGACGAGCTTGCCGAGTTTCCCACGGGCGTACTGCAGACGCTGCGTCAGCCCATCGAACGCGGTTATGTGAGGATCGTACGCGTCGACGGGGCCTTTACCTTCCCGTCGCGCTTTCAGCTGCTCGCTGCGAGCAATCCCTGCCCCTGCGGCTTTTTGGGCGACCGTGAGGTGCCATGCCGCTGCTCGGCGGCGATGGTCGAGCGCTATCGGTCTAAACTGCGCGGTCCTTTGGCCGACCGTATCGACATGATGATTGATGTGACCCGTCCCGACCCTCAAGTGATTATCGAGGGTGCGGAGGGCATGTCGTCGGCCGAGTTACGTGACTACGTTGTGCGCGGTCGCGCCTTTCGCGCTTGGCGCGAATCCCGCATGGACGATGCGGATGCCGAGGCCGAGGATGACGAGACACGGTCCATTGACGGCGTCGTTTCGACCTTTGAGCTCGATGATGCGGCGGAGAAGTGTGTGCTCGGCCTGTCGAAGCGCACGCATCTCACAGGGCGTGGCATCGTGCGCCTTGTTCGCATTGCGCGCACGATCGCAGATGTCGCCGAGAGCGAGCAGGTGACGCAGGACCACGTGCTCGAGGCGGCGATGTACCAGGGAAGGAGGGACCAATGATGGCTGAGGGGACCTTCGAGCTGCATCCAGGTGACGCGTTGTATCCCGAGACCGTTTTGGAGCTTTCTGATGTACCTCAGACGCTCTATGTGCGCGGCAACCCCGAGGCGCTTTCGACGCCCGCGCTCTCCATCATCGGTGCGCGAAAGGCCTCGCCGTATGGTCTTGCCGTGGCAGAGCTTGCGGCGAAGGTGGCGGTTGAGGCGGGAGTGACGGTAGTTTCGGGCGGTGCGGTCGGTTGTGACCAGGCCTCGGGTTGGGCTGCGGTCAACGCCGGCGGCAAACACGTTGTGGTGCTGGGGACGGGCGCCGACGTGGTCTACCCGCGTTCGAGCGCGGGGCTGATTACGCGCACGCTTGATACGGGTGGCGCGGTCGTGTCGATCTCTCCGTGGGGCATGGGTCCGCGCAAGTTCGCCTTTCCGCGCCGCAATCGCGTAATCGCGGCCCTGTCGCAAGCCCTCTTTGTATCCGAGGCGGGTATGCCTTCTGGGACGTTTTCCACAGCCGAGGCTGCTATGGATTTGGGGCGCGAACTTCTTGCCGTGCCGGGGTCGATCCTATCGCCCGAGTCGCGTGGCACGAATTACCTCATTGCGAACGGTGCCTGCTGCATCATCGACGAGGAATCTATCGAGATGGCTATCTCACGCATCTACGGCACCCTGCGCTACTCGCGCCCCGATGCTCCCGGCATTGCCGACCTGGATCCAACGCAGCAGACCGTGATGCATGCGCTCATCGCCTCTCCACTCAAGGTCGACGACATTGCGGCGCTCGTCTCGCTCGATGCTGTCGGCGTACTCAAACTCTTGGGTTCGCTTGAACTCGAGGGCCTTATCGAGCGCATGATGGATGGAAGGTATGCGCCCTCCAAGTTTGCCCTTCACGCCCAGACACCCTTCGGTCACAATGGAAAACGTGTCAATTAGAAAGGTGTTTGCAGATGCAGTTCGATCAGGTGACGGTTATCGGTGGCGGTCTGGCGGGTTCGGAGTGCGCGATCCAGCTTGCAGACCGCGGGTTTGCCGTAAAGCTGTGCGAGATGCGCCCCCAGGTGAGCTCCCCGGCCCACCATACCGATCATCTGGCAGAGCTCGTCTGCTCCAATTCGTTTAAGTCGACCCGTCCGGATTCCGCGGCTGGTTTGCTGAAAGCTGAGCTTGAGCGCATGGGTTCAGTCCTGCTCGATTGCGCCCATCGCGCGGCTGTTCCCGCCGGCGGTGCCCTGGCGGTCGACCGCGTCAAGTTTTCCGAGCTTGTCGAGGCCGAGGTTGCCGCTCGTCCCAATATCGAGGTCGTGCACGGCGAGGTCACGCAGATTCCCGAGGGTCACGTGGTCATTGCCGCGGGCCCGCTGTGTTCACCGGCGCTGGGCGAAGAGGTCATGAAGCTCGTCGGTGGCGACGCCCTTGCGTTCTTCGATGCCGCGGCGCCGATCGTCGATGCCTCCACGCTCGATATGGACGTGCTGTTCTCGCAGTCGCGCTACGAGGAGCAGGGGAGCGGCGACTATCTCAACGCTCCGCTCAATAAGGAGGAGTACGAGGCCTTTATCGAGGCGCTTACCACGGCCGACCGCGTGGTGCTCAAAGACTTTGAGGGCGGCGATTTGTTCCAGGCCTGCCAGCCTGCCGAGGAAGTTGCGCGCACCGGCAAGGACGCCATTCGCTTTGGCGCCATGAAGCCCGTCGGCCTCACCGACCCGCGTACCGGACGTCGCCCCTGGGCGGCGATTCAGCTGCGTGCCGAGAACAAGGAGAAGACCGCCTATAACCTGGTGGGCTTCCAGACCAACTTGACCTTTGGCGAGCAGAAGCGCGTCTTCCATATGGTGCCGGGCCTGGAGAACGCTGAGTTCTTCCGCTACGGTGTCATGCACCGCAATACCTTTGTCGACGCCCCGCACGTGCTCGATGGCACCTTTGCCGTGCCCGGTACCGGCGTGCGTCTGGCCGGTCAGATCACCGGTACCGAGGGATACATGGAAGCCGTGGCGACAGGTCTGCTCGCGGCGCTCAACACCTATGCCGAGGCTATCGGTGCCGCGGGCGTCGAGTTGCCGCGTGTGGGTGCCCTGGGTGCGCTCGTGGGCTATGCGACCGATCCTGCCACCGTGGGCTATCAGCCTATGCATGTCAACTTTGGCCTGGTGCCGCCGCTCGAGGACGGTAAGCGCCGCAGCAAGCGCGACCGCTATCAGGCCTATGCGGACCGTGCGCTCGAGGCCCTCGATGCCTACTTGGCCACGCGTTCCGACTTGTTTGGAGGCGACCAGTCATAGCCTTTGACCTGTACGACACCGTCGACTCGTTTATCGCCTATATCGCACGCGTCGAGGGACTTTCTCCCAACACGGTGACGGCCTATGGCTCGAGGCTGGAGCGCTTCGCTGCCTGGTGCGAGCGCGAGGATATCGATGCTTTCGCTGCCGACGTGCGCACCATTCGTCGCTATCTTGCCGAGCTTTCGCGTGAGCAGGTGGCTCCCCGAACGCTTGCGGCGCACCTGTCGGCTATTCGATCTCTCTATCGCTGGATGGCTGCCGAGGGGATTGTCGAGGGCGATGCGGTCTCGGCGATCGCATCGCCCAAGCTGCCGCGTGACCTGCCGGGTGTCCTTACGACCCAGCAGGTTGAGGCGCTGCTCAAGACGCCTGATACCTCGACGCCCGCGGGACTGCGCGATGCGGCGATGCTTGAGTTGCTCTATGCCTCGGGTGCCCGCATCTCAGAGCTTGCGGCGCTCAATGTGGAATCCATCTCATGGTCCGAGCGCACGCTGCGCCTGTGGGGCAAGGGAAGCAAGGAGCGCATCGTTCCTCTGTATCGTCGTGCGCTCGATGTGACGCGTCTCTATATTGAAGAGGGGAGGCCGGAGTTGCTCGCTCGGGCAAAGCGCCGCGACCTCGCTACCGGGCCGCATCCGCTGCTTATATCGGCGCGCGGCAATCGCATGAGCGCCGCGATGCTCCGGCGGCGGTTCCATACGCTGGCGACGCTCGCCGGCATTCCGGCTGACATCGCCCCGCATGCGATGCGCCATACCTTTGCGACCGACTTGCTCGAGGGCGGTGCGGACCTGCGCTCGGTTCAAGAGCTGCTAGGTCATGCGAGCCTGTCCACAACGCAGATCTACACGCATCTCACACCCGATCGGCTCAAACGTGCCGTGGCTCAAGCCCATCCCCGCGGCGAATAGTGGCTGGGACGTCCCGCGCCGCACTCAGGTGTGTGGTTTTGATTGCGGGTTGGCAGGAAGAGGCATTCCTGCTATCATTCATCGGGTTGCTTCACGGCAACTTGTTTTTATCACGCACGCGCGGCTACTTCATACCGTGGTGCCCGGGCTTTGGTAGCACATGTCCGGGTTGGTTTTGGAGGATGACCCCGCGCGGAGGCAAACCACAGGAGGTTTAACATGGCTACCAAGATTAATATCCGCACCCTGCTCGAGGCCGGCTGCCACTTCGGTCACCAGACCCGTCGCTGGAACCCCAAGATGAAGCCGTTCATCTTCGGTGAGCGCAACGGCATCTACATCCTCGACCTCAAGCAGACCATCCTCGACGCCGACCAGGCCTACACCTTCGTCAAGAACGTCGCCAAGGGTGGCAACGTGCTGTTCGTCGGCACCAAGAAGCAGGCTCAGGAGGCCGTCAAGAACGCTGCTGAGCGCGCCAACATGCCTTACATCAACCAGCGTTGGCTCGGCGGCATGCTGACCAACTTCGTCACCATCCGCTCCCGCATCAACCGCATGGAGGAGCTCGAGGCCATGGTCGAGGACGGCCGCATGGCTGTTCTGCCCAAGAAGGAGCAGGCTGTTCTCGGCAAGGAGCTCACCAAGCTCCAGACCAACCTCGGTGGCGCCCGCGACATGAAGGGTCTGCCCCAGGCTCTCTTCGTCATCGACACCAAGCGCGAGGAGAACGCCATCAAGGAGGCTCAGCGCCTGAACATCCCCGTCGTCGCTCTGATCGACACCAACTCCGATCCCGACGAGGTCGAGTACGGTATCCCCTGCAACGATGACGCTATCTCCGCTGTCACCCTTATGTGCGAGCTCATGGCTGACGCCTGCCTCGCTGGCTCCGGCAAGGAGCAGGTCTCCGAGGCCGAGATGGCCGCTGAGCCCAAGGCCGAGTAAATCAGTCTTAGTTAATTCTTTTTCATCTCTTTGAAAGGAACCACAATGGCCCAGATTACCGCCGCTATGGTCAAGCAGCTCCGCGAGATGACCGACTCCCCGATGATGGAGTGCAAGAAGGCTCTCGTCGAGGCTGACGGCGACATGGACGCCGCTGTCGACGTTCTGCGTAAGAACGGCCTTGCCAAGGCTGCCAAGAAGGCTGGCCGTGAGACCAACGAGGGCGCTGTCGCCGCGTTCGTCTCCGAGGATGGCAAGACCGGCGCTCTGCTCGAGCTCTCCTGCGAGACCGACTTCGTTGGCTCTAACGCCAAGTTCACCGGCTTTGCTTCCAAGGTCGCTGAGGTTGTCGCTACCACCGAGCCTGCTGACGTCGACGCTCTGCTCGAGAAGCCGATGGGCGAGGAGACCGTTTCCTCCGAGCTCACCGAGATGATTCACATCATGGGCGAGAACATGAAGATCTCCCGCTTCGCTGCCCGCAAGGCCGAGAACGGCGCGCTCGCTTCTTACATCCACATGGGTGGTAAGATCGGCGTCCTCGTCGAGTTCACCTTCGAGAAGGCTGAGACCGCTCAGGCTGAATCCTTCAAGACCTTCGCTCACGACGTTGCCCTTCAGGTTGCCGCCGTCGCCCCGATCTGCGCTACCCGCGATCAGGTTCCGGCCGAGACCGTCGAGCACGAGAAGCAGATCTACATGGCCCAGGCTGCCGAGTCCGGCAAGCCCGAGGCTATCCAGGAGAAGATGGCTGTCGGCCGTCTGGAGAAGTTCTACAAGCAGTCCGTGCTCACCGAGCAGGAGTTCATCAAGGACAGCTCCCTCACCATCAAGAAGTATGCTGAGCAGGTCTCCAAGGAGCTCGGCGACACCATTACCGTCGTTGCCTTTGACCGTCTGGTCCGTGGCGAGTAAATAAGCTCTTGTAGCTGGTAATGAGCAGGCTGTGGGTTTTACTCACAGCCTGCTTTTTCATGGCTCTTATCAGAGCGTTTGATATCATATTGAGAGTCTAATTAAAGGAGGATCGCTTTGTCCGACATCCGATATAAACGCGTGCTTCTTAAGCTTTCCGGCGAAGCACTGATGGGCGACGGCCAATATGGCATCGACCCCAAGGTTACCGACCATCTTGCCAAGCAGGTCAAGGAGCTGCTAGCCGTTGGCCATGAGGTCGGCGTCGTTGTCGGCGGCGGTAATATTTTCCGCGGCATGGCCGGCGCTGCCGGTGGCATGGAGCGTGCTCAGGCCGACTACATGGGCATGCTGGCAACCGTTATGAACGCGCTCGCCCTGCAGGATGCCTTCGAGCATAACGATGTTCCCTGCCGCGTGATGAGCGCTATCCAGATGAACGAGATCTGCGAGCCCTATATTCGCCGTCGCGCCATCAACCACCTTTCCAAGGGCAACGTCGTTATTTTTGCCGCCGGTTCGGGCAATCCGTACTTTACGACCGACACCGCCGCGGCTCTTCGTGCGTGCGAGATCGGCGCCGAGATTCTGATTAAAGCCACCAAGGTTGACGGCATCTACGATAAGGATCCCGTCAAGTGCGCCGATGCCGTCCGTTTTGACAAGATTACCTATCACGAGGTTCTCGTCCGCGGTCTGCAGGTTATGGATTCCACGGCTACGGCACTGTGCCAGGACAACCGTATGCCGATTTTGGTCCTCAACATCGATGGCGAGGACACCGTCAAGCGCGCGCTTTCGGGTGAGCCCGTCGGCACGCTCGTCTATCAGGAGGATTAAGCATGGCAGAGAACATCACCGCCCACATGGACAAGTCGCTCGAGTCCCTCAAGCATAACTTCTCCAAGGTTCGTACCGGCCGCGCCAATGCCAACATTCTGTCCGACATCACCGTCGATTATTACGGTGTTCCCACGCCGGTCACGCAGGTTGCCGCCGTCAAGACCCCCGAGGCCCACATGCTGCTCATCGAGCCGTGGGACAAGGCACTCATCAACGCTATCGTCAAGGCCATCGGCGCTTCCGATCTGGGTATCACCCCCAACTCCGATGGCACCGTCGTTCGTCTTCCGTTCCCGGCTCCCACTGAGGAGCGTCGTCGCGAGCTCGTCAAGGAGTGCCGCGAGTACGCCGAGCAGGCCAAGGTGTCCATCCGTAACATCCGTCGCGACTTCAACAACAAGCTCGAGCGCGATGAAGAGCTCACCGAGGACGATGTCCGTCGCGAGCAGGCCAAGGTCCAGAAGCACACCGATGAGTATGTCGCCAAGGTCGAGGAGCTTCTGAAGGAAAAAGAAGCCGAGGTCATGGAGATCTAAGGTGCAATACGACGAGCATAAACTGGTCGAGTACTTTGCCGACGCCCCTGCGGGCGTCGGTTTTTCCGACCTTGACCTCAATAACATTCCGCACCATATCTCGTGCATCATGGACGGCAACGGTCGTTGGGCCACGTCGCGCGGTCTTGCACGCACCGAGGGCCACAAGGCGGGTATCGTCTCCCTCCGTGAGATTATTACCGCCTGTGTGCGCCTGGGCGTCGACGTGCTTTCGGCCTATGCGTTTTCTACCGAAAACTGGAACCGCCCGCAGCATGAGGTCAACGTCTTGATGCACCTGTTTGCCAAGACGTTCATCGACGAGCTGCCGCTTCTGAAGCGCGAAAACGTGCGTGTTGTCTTTTTGGGTGATATTTCCGCGCTGCCCAAGAAGACCCGCGACGTTTTTGAACGCGGTCTTGCCGAGTGCGCCGATCACACCGGTATGACGCTGGCGCTTGCCGTCAACTACGGCGCACGTGCCGAGATTACCCGCGCTGTCCGTCAGATCGCACTCGACGTTGCCGCCGGTAAGATCGATCCTGCTGCAATTGATGACGACATGGTGGCCTCCCACCTCTATACCGCCGGTCTTCCCGATCCTGAGCTTGTGATTCGCACCTCTGGTGAGCTGCGCCTTTCGAACTATCTGCTGTGGCAGGTAGCTTATTCCGAGTTCTACGTCACCGATACCTATTGGCCCGACTTTGATCGTTGGGGCCTTGTCGACGCCATTTTGGCCTATCAGGGCCGTGACCGTAGGTTTGGTGGACTGAGCAAGACCGAGGAGGCTTAATCGTGTCCGATCGTCCCAAGGCATCTGCTTCCAAGACGCCTGCGCGCAAAGCTACCGCTGCGGGAGCGCCTGCAGCGAAGAGCGGCAACGGTTCGTGGCTGGCGGGCTTTATTACCCGTGCCGCCGCCGGTATCGTCTACGCCGTTGTCTTTATCCTGTGCCTGGTTTTGGGTATCGTGCCCACGGCCATCTTTGTTTCCGTCATGAGCGGTCTGTGCTGCTATGAGTTTTTCCGTATGACAAGGCTCGATGGCAAGATGGCTAACGAGCGCATGGGTATCGCTGCCGCCGTACTCTTTCCGCTGTCGGCGCTGGGCGATTCGATGTTGCTGAATGCCCTGCTTTTTGCCCTGATGCTCGCTGTGGGCATTTGGTATGTTTGGTCGCCGCGTACCCGCATCTCTGATGTGGCCGTGACGCTCATGGGTCCCATCTACACTGGCTTTATGCTGTCGGCTATCGTGCTGCTGCGCGATGCTGTGCCCGGTTTTGCCGGCGCCCTGCTTTCGGTGGGTGTTTGCGCGTCCCTTTGGGTCTCCGATTCGTTTGCCTACATCGTGGGCAGCCGTATCGGTAAGCACAAGATGGTTCCCAAGATCTCTCCCAAAAAGAGCTGGGAGGGGTTTGTCGGCGGCATCCTGGGCTCGGTTTTGATTTGGCTCATCCTGTGGGCGACGCACTTCTACAAGCTCAGCCTGCCCTATGCGCTGCTGTGCGGCGTGGTAGTGTCCGTCCTGGGCGTTATCGGCGACCTTATCGAGTCGCGCATCAAGCGCGGCGTGGGCGTCAAGGATTCCGGCAACCTTATCCCGGGCCACGGCGGCATGCTCGACCGTAGCGACTCGCTTATCTTTGGCTGCATTACCGCGCAGCTGCTATTGATGATCGGAGGCGTGCTGTAATGCCATTCCAGACGACGTATGGCCCCGATGGACGTCTCCGTGTTGCCATTCTGGGCTGCACGGGCTCTATCGGCACGCAGGCACTCGATGTGTGCCGTCAGCATGCCGATCGCCTGCAGGTGACGGCGCTGTCCGTCAATTCCAGCACCTCGGAGCTCGTTGCCGCCGCTCGCGAGTTCTCGGTTCCGGCCGTTGCCGTGGCCGATGTCGCTCATGGCGATGACGCCGTGCTACAGGAGTTGCCCGAGGGAACGAAGCTCGGCGTTGGCGCGCAGGCGGTTTGCGAGCTCGCGCGTCGCGACGATGTCGACTGCGTGCTCGTTGCTATTGTGGGCGCCGCCGGTCTCGAGGCGAGCCATGCGGCCTTGACCTCAAATAAGCGCCTTGCCCTTGCCAACAAGGAGTCCCTCGTCGTCGGTGGCGACTTGCTTATGCCGTTGGCACAACCGGGCCAGCTTATTCCAGTCGACTCTGAGCACTCCGCCATCTACCAGTGCTATCTGGGGGAGGACCCGCGCGAGGCTCATTGTATTTGGCTCACCTGCTCGGGCGGTCCGTTCTTTGGCCGCACGCGCGACGAGCTCAATCGCGTGACGCGTGCCGATGCCCTCGCACATCCCACGTGGGCCATGGGCGCCAAGATCACCATCGACTCCGCCACCCTCATGAACAAGGGCCTGGAGCGCATTGAGGCCATGCATCTGTTTAACTGCGACCTCGATTTCATTAACGTGGTCGTGCAGCGTCAGTCCAAGATTCACTCTATGGTCGAGTTTGCCGACGGCTCCGTGATGGCGCATCTCGGTGCTTCCGACATGCGTATTCCCATCCAGTTCGCGTTCTCGTATCCCGAGCGTTGGGATACCCCGGCGCCTCGTATCGATTTCCGCGAGCTGGGGCAGCTCACGTTTGATGCTGCCGACATGGATACCTTCCGCTGTCTGGCACTGGCCGAACGTGCCGGCAAGACGGGTGGCACCATGCCGTGCGTGCTCAATGCCGCCAACGAGGTCGCCGTCGATGCCTTCCTGCACGATGGCTGCAGCTTTACCGATATCGATCGCATTGTGGAATCCTGCATGGATGCCCATGATATGCAGGCGGTCGATTCGTTTGAGCAGCTTCGCGACATCGATGCGTGGGCGCGTGAAAAGGCTGCGCAGGTGCTCGCCGCAACCCGTTCCTAACCCATAAGGATTGCTTTTTCGTTTTATGGATACTGTTCTGAGCGTTCTCTCATCGGTCTTTTGGGGCCTGCTGATGCTTTCCGTCCTCGTGTTTTTGCACGAGGGCGGCCACTTTTTGGCGGCGCGTGCCTGCGGCGTCCGTGTGACCGAGTTCTTTTTGGGCCTGCCGTGCCGCTTTGACATCCATTACACGTCGCGTCGCATTGGAACCAAGTTTGGCGTGACCCCGCTGCTGCTGGGTGGCTACGCTGCCATCTGCGGTATGGATCCGACCGACGTCTCGTGTGCCGATCGCGTGCTCGCGGCTATCTATCGTCATGGTCGCGTGACCGTGGCCGACCTTGCTGTCGAGCTTGAGCTATCCGAGGAGGTTGTGCTCGAGGCATGCGCCTTGCTCTTGGGTTGGGGCTCTATCGCGCCTTTGTATGAGGAAGGGGAGAAGCCCTCGCCGAGCTACTATCCCACCAAGTATCAGACGCTGCCGCGAGACGCGGCGGGTTACACCACCTTTGATGGCCGCCGTTTCGATCGAGAGCATGCGACTACCGAGGGCGATGTGTGGGAGCTGCCGTGCGGCGAAGCCGAGTTCCTTGCGCAAGAGCGTTCGCATACCTATCTGGGCCAGGGTTTTCTCAAGCGCGCCTTTATGCTGCTCGCGGGCATTCTCGTCAATATCCTGACGGGTTTTTTGCTGCTTATGAGCATCTACTCTATTGCGGGTGTCACCGTGCCGATGGATACCAACGTGATCGGTCAGGTTGACGAGGGGTCTATTGCCGCCAAGGCGGGTATCGAGGCCGGTGATGCGATCCTTTCGGTTGACGGAGTATCGTGCTCTACCTGGATGGACGTTTACGATGCCATCGGCAAGGCCGCCGGTAAGGACGATATCGCCATTGAGTATGAGCGCGACGGCAAGCAGCATTCGACCTCGGTTGCGCTCAAAGAGGACGAGCGCCTAGGTGTGTATGCCTCTACGCAGGTGGTCCGTTTAGACCCCATCACGTCGGCTCGCCTTTCGTTCTCCTATGTCGTGCAGACAGCGGAGGGCGTGATGCGCCTGCTCCAGCCGCAGCATACGATGGAGATTCTCGATCAGTCTTCTTCGATCGTGGGCATTAGCGTTATGTCCTCACAGGCTGCTGCTGCCGGCCCTGCCACGTTCCTTTCGTTTGCCGCCCTCATTTCGTTCTCGCTTGGCTTTATGAACCTGCTGCCCATCCCACCACTCGATGGCGGCAAGCTGGTCATCGAGATCATTCAAAAGATTGCTGGCCGCGAGCTTCCGCTCAAGGTCCAGACGATTGTGAGCTATGTGGGCATCGCGCTCTTTGCGCTGCTGTTTGTCTATATGCTTCGTTCCGACGTCCTTCGATTTATCCTGTAGGGGAGTGTTTGGATTGTCTTTATCCCATCCTTTGCCTCGCGAGTTGACGCGCCCCGTGCATGTGGGCGGTGTGCAGATCGGTGGCGGCGCGCCGGTGGTGGTCCAATCCATGACCTGCACCGATACCGCTGACGCCCAGGCAACGCTTGCGCAAGTGTGCGCGTTGGCGCAGGCTGGCTGCGATATCGTGCGTGTGAGCGTGCCCACCGAGGCCGCGCTTGAGGGTTTCCGCATCATCTGTGCCGAGTCTCCGGTGCCGATCGTCGCCGATATTCACTTTAACCATAAGCTCGCCATCGGCGCCGTCGAGGCTGGTGCCGCCAAGCTTCGCATCAATCCCGGCAATATCGGCGATTGGGCTAAGGTCGATGCCGTGATCGATGCCGCGGGCGCCGCTGGGTGCGCGATTCGTATCGGCGTCAATGCCGGTTCGCTCGAACAGGATATCGCCGAGCGCGACGACCTCACGCAGCCCGAAAAGCTCGTGATGTCGAGCGAGCGCTTTGTGCGGCACTTTGAGGATCGTGGGTTTACCAACATAGTGCTTTCCGCCAAGGCCCATAGCGTACAGACGACGCTCGATACCTATCGAGCCCTGTCGCGTGAGATTCCCCACGTTCCGCTTCACCTGGGCGTAACCGAGGCGGGTACCAAGCTCCAGGGCACCATCAAGAGCTCTGTAGGCTTGGGTATCTTGCTTTCCGAAGGCATTGGCGACACCATGCGTGTGTCGCTCACGGCCGATCCGGTCGAGGAGCCGCCGGTCGCCTGGGGTATTCTGCAGTCGCTGGGCCTGCGCCGCCGTGGTCCGGAGATCGTCTCGTGCCCCACATGCGCTCGCTGCCAGGTTAACCTTATTCCCATTGCCGAGGAGGTTACCGAGCGGCTTAAGAACTACTCCGCGCCGCTTTCGATCGCTGTGATGGGATGTGCCGTTAATGGCCCCGGCGAGGCTTCTGATGCCGACCTGGGCGTTGCTTGCGGACGTGGTCAGGCCTTGCTCTTTTCGCATGGCCAGATCATTGGTAAAGTAGCTGAGGACCAAATTGTCGACGCGCTTATGGCAGAGGTCGACAAGCTTATTGAGGAGAAATAAATGACCCGAGCAATGTATATGTCTAAGCTCTATGCGCCTACGCTTAAAGAGGATCCGGCGGACGCTGAGCTCGCCAGCCACCGTCTGCTGCTCCGTGCCGGCATGATCCGCAAGGAGGCCGCCGGTCTGTATTCCTACCTGCCGCTCGCATGGCGCTCAATCCGCAAGATCGAGAACATCGTGCGCGACGAGATGGACGCTGCCGGCGCCCAGGAGCTTATGATGCCTATCATGGTCGACGCCGAGTTGTGGCGCGAGTCCGGCCGCATCGACGCCTATGGCAAGGAGCTTGTGCGCTTTGACGACCGTCACGGTCGCGAGTTCGTCCTGGGCCCCACGCACGAGGAGACCGTCACGGCCCTGGTGCGCAACGAGCTGCGCTCCTACAAGCAGCTACCCGTTAACCTCTACCACATCCAGGATAAGTTCCGCGACGAGTTCCGCCCCCGCTTTGGCCTGATGCGCGGTCGCGAGTTCATCATGAAGGACGCCTACAGCTTCTCCGCCACGCAGGAGAGCCTGCAGGAGGAGTATGACAAGATGAAGCAGGCCTACGCTAACATCTGCGAGCGCTGCTATATCAAGGCCCTGCCCGTTGTTGCCGACTCCGGTGAGATCGGTGGCGATACCTCCGTCGAGTACATGGCTTTGGCCGACGCCGGCGAGGCTTCGCTCGTCTACTGCGACGATTGCGGCTTTGCTGCCGATGACGAGGCGGCAAGCACCAAGGTCGTCGTGACCGAGGGTCCTGGTGACGGTACGCTCACCAAGGTTGAGACTCCGGGCATGGGCACCATTGAGGCAGTTGCTAAGTTCTTTGGGTTCCCCGAGAACGGCACGCGCAAGTCGCTGGCACTCATCGACGCCGAGGGCAAGCCGGTCGTGGCCATTGTTCCGGGCGATCACGAGCTCAACGATTGCAAGGCCGAGCACGTCTTTGGCAAGGGCTATCGCATGATGACCGACGAGGAGCTTCAGGCGAACGGTCTGCACAAGGGCTTTATCGGACCGGTTAACCTGCCCGATGGCATTCGTCTGGTGTGCGACGAGAGCCTGCGCGATTCCAAGCAGTGGGCCTGCGGTGCCAACGAGGTCGATTATCACTTTACCGGTGCCTGCCCCGAGCGCGACTTTACCGTCGATGAGTGGGCCGATCTGGTCACCGTTGTCGCCGGCGACCCCTGCCCGCACTGCGGCAAGCCGCTCTCCGCTGCCCGCGGCATCGAGGTCTCTCAGGTCTTCCAGCTGGGCACCAAGTATTCCGAGGCCATGGGTGCCACCTTTATGGACGAGGACGGCAAGGAGAAGCCGCTCATCATGGGCTGCTACGGCGTTGGTGTGTCCCGCTCGCTCGCTGCCGTCGTGGAGCAGCACAACGACGAGCACGGTATCGTCTGGCCGGTCTCCGTTGCCCCGTACGAGGTCGCGGTGATTCCGCTCGATCCCAAGAAGGAGGAGTGCGCTACCGTCTGCGAGCAGATCGTTGATGGCCTGTGCGCCGAGGGTATCGAGGTTGTCGTCGACGACCGCGACGAGCGTCCCGGCTTTAAGTTTGCCGACAACGACCTTATGGGCTTCCCGTATCAGGTCGTTCTGGGTAAGCGTGGCCTTAAGAATGGCACCGTTGAGCTCAAGGACCGTGCCACGGGTGAGCGCGAGGATGTGGCGATCGACGAGGTCGTCGCCAAGGTCGCCGAGCTTGTGAAGGCAGCACGCCGTTAATCGACGATTTCGCTTGTAGTTCGATATACGGGACGGCCCCGCATTTCTCCAGATCGGGGAGATGCGGGGCCGTCCTTTTATCTTGTGGCATCCTCGATATCTAAAAGGAAAACCCCACAGCCCATGCGAGCTGCGGGGTTTTCCTTGTGCCTCCGATGCGAAATAAATCGCTCAGATATTACTGATAATCGACGACGTCGATCCAGTTCTTCAGGAACTCATCGTTCACGTTGCGCTTACGAGCGAGCTCGGAAGCGGCGACGATGCTCGTCCACTGACGCACGACCTGCATGGGCATGTCGGCGCGGTCGCAGTAGAGCTCCAGGTAGGCCTCAGCCTGATCCTTGCTGTTGAGGGCAAAGAGCAGGTAGGTGGTGGCAACGTCGGCAGCAGGGGAGCCCTGGGTGGCGTGTGCCCAGTCGCACACATAGAGCTGGCCGTCGTCGCCGACGATGACGTTTGAGGGGTTGAAGTCGCCGTGGCAGACCTTGAACTCCTTGGTCATGCCGTCCAGACGCTCCTGAAGGTTGTAGCGCGTGGTGGCATTGAGCTGATCAAGGCTGTCGATCATGCGGGCATACTTGTCGCGCTGACGGTTGAGCAGCGGGGAGGTGTAGCCGTGGATCTCGATCTGGAGGTCGACGAACATCTCGAGGTACTCACCAAAGCGCTGGGGCTCGGCAGTCATCTTCTCGGCAAGGGTGGTGCCCGGAACCTTCTCGGTCACGAGCGCCCAGCCGTTGGCGTTCTCGAGCTGGGAAACCTCGAGCGCCTTGGGGCTGCGGATGCCGCACTCATTGATGCGGGCAAGATTCAAAGCCTCGTTGAACACGTCGGAGACAGGCTTGGTCTCGTTAAAGACCTTGACAATCTTATCGCCCAGGTCGTAAACGACCTTGTTGCCACGGCGGACGAGCTCGGTCTTGGAATCGGGTAGCAGCATGGTTGCATCCTTTCAACGATGCGATAGAAGCGACGGCGGGGGGGTGTGAAACACCCGTGCACCCCCGCCGTTAAAAACCGTGCTAAAACTAGCAGACGGCGTAATCCTGGGGCTCGCGGCCGTAGTAGGCGTCCAGGTAGAGCTCCTTGATCTCGCTCATGAGCGGGTAGCGCGGGTTGGCGCCGGTGCACTGGTCGTTGAATGCCTGCTCGGTCATTTCGTCGAGGGTGTCGAGGAAGTACTGCTCGTCAACACCGTAGTCGGCGATGGTCTTCTTGACGCCGATGAAGTCCTTGAGCTCTTCGAGCTTCGTGATGAAGTTCTCGAAGACCTCCTTGTCGTCCTTGCCCTCGATGCCGCAGTACTTGGCCATCTCGGCGTAGTTGTGCAGCGCGTTGGGGTAAGGATACTGGGAGAAGGTACCCATCTTGACGGGAGCCTCGGCGGCGTTGTAGCGCATGACGCGGGTCAGGATGACAGCGTTTGCGAGGCCGTGGGGCAGGTGATGGAAAGCGCCGAGCTTGTGGGCCATGGAGTGGTTGAGGCCCAGGAAGGCGTTGGCGAAGGCCATACCGGCCATGCAGGAGGCGTTGTGCATCTCCTCGCGGGCGTGCGGGTCCTTGGCGCCGTTCGTGAAGCTGGAGGGCAGGTTCTCGAAGACGAGCTTGGCAGCGCGCTCGGAGAGGCCCTTGGTGTAGTCGGAAGCCATGATGGAGACGTAGGACTCGATGGCGTGGGTCATGACGTCGATGCCGGAGGCAGCGGTCAGGCCGCGCGGGGCGGTCATGCAGTTGTCGGCGTCGACGATAGCCATGTTGGGGAGCAGCGCGTAGTCGGCGAGCGGCCACTTGATGCCGGTCTCCTTG
Organism: uncultured Collinsella sp.; assembly: GCA_905207495.1. GTDB lineage: Bacteria > Actinomycetota > Coriobacteriia > Coriobacteriales > Coriobacteriaceae > Collinsella. Next base: position 19,554 of record CAJLLN010000007.1, read on the forward strand.
TCGGTGATGATGGCGAACGGCGTGCACTCGGAGCCGGTACCCGAAGAGGTCGGGACGGCGACGAAGTAGGCCTTCTTGCCCATCTCGGGGAAGGTGAAGATACGCTTGCGGATGTCCATGAAGTCCATGGCCATGTCCTCAAACTTGCACTCGGGGTGCTCGTACATCATCCACATGATCTTGCCGGCGTCCATAGCGGAGCCACCGCCGACGGCGATGATGACGTCCGGCTCAAAGAGAGCCATCTGCTTGGCGCCGCGACGTGCGCACTGCAGCGACGGATCGGGCTCGACGTCGTAGAAGCAGTCGTGGGCGATGCCCATCTCGTCGAGCTTGGCCTCGATGGCGCGGGTGTTGCCATTCTTGAAGAGGAACTGGTCGGTGACGATGAAGGCGCGCTTCTTGCCCATGACGTTGCCCAGCTCGTCGAGGGCGACGGGCGTGGAACCCTTCTTGAAGTAGACCTTCTCGGGAGCGCGGAACCACAGCATGTTTTCACGGCGCTCGGCCACAGTCTTAACGTTGATCAAGTGCTTCACCCCAACGTTCTCGGAGACGGAGTTGCCGCCCCAGGAGCCGCAGCCCAGGGTCAGAGACGGCTTCATGCCAAAGTTGTACAGGTCACCGATGCCGCCGTGCGAGGACGGGGTGTTGATGACGATACGACAGGCCTTCATGACGTGCTCGAACAGGCTGATCTTCTCGGCCTGGGCGGGGTGCACGTACAGAGAGGCGGTGTGGCCCGGGCCACCGGCGAGCACGAGGTGCTCGGCCTTGTCGACGGCCTCCTGGAAGTCCTTGGCGTGGTACATGGCCAGGACCGGGGAGAGCTTCTCGTGGGAGAACTCCTCCTTGGCGGGGTCGGTGGAGGTGACCTCGGCGATCAGGATCTTGGTCTTGGCGGGAACCTCGATGCCGGCGAGCTCGGCGATCTTGGCAGCGGCCATGCCGGGGATGCGGTGATCGAGAGCGCCGTTCTTGAACATGGCGGCACGCAGGGCCTCCATCTCGGCACCCTGCTTGACGAAGTAGCAGCCGCGCTTCTGGAACTCGGCCTTAACCTGGTCATAGATGCTGTCGATGACGGTCACGGACTGCTCGGAAGCGCAGATCATGCCGTTGTCGAAGGTCTTGGAGTGGATGATGGAGTTGACGGCGAGCAGCACGTCGGCGGTGTCGTCGATGACGACCGGGGTGTTACCGGCGCCAACGCCCAGGGCGGGCTTGCCCGAGGAGTAAGCGGCCTTGACCATGCCCGGGCCACCGGTGGCGAGGATGATGTCGACGTCGCGCATGACCATGTTAGTCAGCTCGATGGAGGGGACATCGACCCAGCCGATGATGCCCTCGGGGGCGCCGGCCTTGACGGCGGCGTCAAGCACGAGCTTGGCGGCGGCGATGGTGCACTTGGCGGCAGCCGGGTGCGGGGAGATGATGATGGCGTTGCGGGTCTTCAGGCAGATCAGCGTCTTGAAGATCGCGGTGGAGGTGGGGTTGGTCGTCGGGATGACGGCGCCCACGATGCCGATGGGCTCGGCAATCTTGGTGATGCCGTAAGCCTCGTCGCGCTCCAGGACACCACAGGTCTTGGTGTTCTTGTAAGCGTTGTAGATGTACTCTGCGGCGTAGTGGTTCTTGATGACCTTGTCCTCAAGAACGCCGCGGCCGGTCTCCTCGATGGCCATCTTCGCCAACGGGATACGAGCCTTGTTGGCGGCCATGGCGGCCTCATAGAAGATCTTGTCGACCTGCTCCTGCGTGTACGTAGCAAAAAGCGCCTGGGCCTCTCGCATCTGAGCGAGCTTGGCCTCAAGCGCCTCTACGTTGTCCACAATTGCGGGAGTAGTGTTTTCCGGTGACTTTTTCACCATTTGTGTCTCCTTGCGATCGGAGATTTACCCTACGCCTTGCATGATAGCAAGAAATTATTCGGCGAACGGTAAGATTCCTCTAAAAGGCACACTAAAACGCTTCAATAAAATGAATCGTTTTAACTAAAACTATCTGCCTGCTGCATCGCCCCGCTCATTGGGTACAGACTCTCATGAGTATTTCAATGGGAAAACGGGACATCTGTTTGATAATCGCTATTCGCGGGTCGCGGTTGAGTTGGACACACAGGCGGTGCAGCTACTCGATTACATCCATTTCAATCCCGTGTAAGGTGCGTCCGACTCGCTCGAGGCGTACCGTTAGTTACAAGGCATACCAGCTGCGCTATGATCCCTTTGACATCTGCAAACCCTCATATAAGTCTGTCCCCAATGAGTGCAAAAAGGCGCCCTCATTGGGGAGGGCGCCTTTGGTAAGTTCTATGTGAACGCGAGGTCTTTGACCCGGAGAGTCCGAGGTACTTGTTGGTAAGACCTTATTTAGGAGCGCGCAACCTTGCCAGACTTGAGGCAGGTGGAGCAAACGTTCATCTTGCGACGGTGACCATCGACGACGACGTAAACGCGCTGGATGTTGGGGCGGAACTTACGGTTGGTGACGCGGTGAGAGTGGCTGATGGAGCGACCGGCAACGGGGTGCTTACCGCAAACTTCGCAAACTTTGGACATAACTGACCCTCCTTGGGCGACAAACGAACATGTCGCGTTAACAAACAAGACTAAACTATAGCACAGAAGCAGCTCCCTGTGCGTAATCTACACAGAGATATTCCTCTTTTGGCGATAGTGCTCACGCCACGGCCCTGGACGTAGATCCGATTTGCGTGCAGCAGAGGGGATTATGCCAGCTCGTGCGTGCGTTTTCAAGCTCGTCCCACAAATATATATAGGTTTATGGAGCATTGGGCTCCGTTTACGGATTGCTCTGTATTTACGCTCGCAATTAAGCTCGAGGTTGGCTACACTATCCCTTGACCATTAAAGGGGTACGAGATACCCACATGGAATTACATAGCTGCCAAAGAGCAGCCTTTCCTGTGGGTGTCTGGTCCGCTTTAAGCGGTCGGGCATCTATTTTTTTGACTGTGTCAGCAGTCAAGACATGTGAGGAAGGAGATCGATGGGCACGACTTCCCCCAAGGCGGTCATCATGGACGAGACCGCCGTCAATCGAGCGATGACCCGCATCGCGCACGAGATTCTCGAGCGCAACGAGGGCTGTGAAGACCTCGCTCTGGTCGGCATCGTCACGCGCGGCGACCTTCTGGCAAAGAAACTCGCCGAGGAGATCAAGGAGATCGAGGGCGTCGAAGTTCCGCTCGGCAGCCTCGACATCAGCTTCTACCGTGATGACTATGCGACCAATTTCGCTCCCGCGATCCACGCCACCAACATTCCCTTTAGCGTCGACGGCAAGCGCGTCGTGCTGGTGGACGACATCCTGTACACGGGTCGTACCATCCGCGCCGCTCTGGACGCCGTCATGGACCTGGGCCGTCCGAGCCGTATTGAGCTGGCAGTTCTCGTTGACCGCGGTCACCGCGAGCTCCCCATCTCGCCGGACTTTGTCGGCAAGAACGTTCCCTCGTCGCATGAGGAGAACGTGCACCTATATATGAAGGAAGTCGACGGCCACACCGCCGTCGAGATTAACGACGTCGCGCCGGGTTCCCACGTGGGCTCCGCGCCGCTGGGAGGTGAGTAGTACCGTGGCGTTCAACCATAAGCACCTGATCGACATTACCGAGTACTCCGAAGAGGACATCAAGCTCATCCTCGAGACCGCCAAGGCGTTCTCCGAGGTCAACGAGCGTGCGATCAAGAAGGTCCCCACGCTCAAGGGCAAGACCATCGTCAACATGTTCAACGAGCCCTCGACGCGCACCCGCAGCTCCTTCGAGCTCGCCGAGAAGCGCCTTTCGGCCGACAGCCTCAACTTTGGCGGTTCCTCGACTTCTACGGTCAAGGGCGAGAGCCTCGTCGACACCGTCGAGACCCTCAACGCCTACAAGATCGACTGCATCGTCGTGCGCGACAAGCACGCCGGCGCGCCCTATATCGTCACGCAGAATTCGCCCGCGAGCGTTATCTGCGCCGGCGACGGCAAGCACAACCACCCCACGCAGGCCCTGCTGGACCTGTACACCATTTGGCAGCACAAGGGTGACTTCCACGGTCTGAAGGTCGCTGTCGTCGGCGACATCTCCCACTCCCGTGTCTGCGGCTCGCTGATCCCCGCCCTTAAGATCATGGGCTGCGAGACCTACGCCGTCGCCCCCGGCACGCTGCTGCCTCCGGCACCCGAGGTCCTGGGCTGCGACCACGTGACGAGCGATCTCGATTCCGTCCTGCCCGAGCTGGACGTCGTCTACATGCTGCGCGTGCAGCAGGAGCGCCTCGAGGGTGCCCCGTTCCCGACCATTCGCGAGTACCACAAGCTCTTCGGCCTGACCAAGGACCGCGAGAAGCTCATGAAGCCCGACGCAATCATCTGCCATCCGGGCCCCATCAACCGCGGTGTCGAGTTCGACTCCTATATGGCCGACCACCCGCAACGCTCCGTCATCCTGGAGCAGGTCTACGCCGGTATCTGCGTGCGTATGGCTATCCTGTATCTGCTGCTTGGAGGTGCCGATAATGGCCTTGCTTCTTAAGAATGCCCACGTCGTCGACCCGTCCGTCGAGATTGACGGTGTCGTTGACGTCCTGATTGACGGCGACAAGATCGCCGAGGTCGGCGAGAATCTCGCCGTCGAGGGAGCCGAGGTCCGCGACCTTTCCGGCAAGTACCTCGTCCCCGGCCTGGTGGATATGCACGTTCACCTTCGCGAGCCTGGCTACGAGGTCAAAGAGGACATCGAGAGCGGTACCCGCGCAGCTGCCAAGGGCGGCTTTACCGGCGTGTGCTCCATGCCCAACACCGATCCCGTCACCGATAACGGCACTGTCGTGGAGTTCGTCAAGTCCCGTGCTGCCGAGGTCGGTCACTGCCGCGTCTATCCGTCGGGCGCCATGACCCGCGGTCTTAAGGGCGAGGCCATGTCCGAGATGGGCGATATGGTCGCCCACGGCGCCGTCGCCTTCACCGACGACGGTCGCGGCGTGCAGGGCGCGGGCATGCTCCGTCGTTGCATGGACTACGGCAAGATGTTCGGCAAGGTCTTTATGAGCCACTGCCAGGACGAGGACTTGGTCGGCCACGGCCAGATCAACGAGGGCAAGGTCTCGACCCGTCTGGCCCTCGAGGGCTGGCCGGCTGCCGGCGAGGAGCTCCAGATCGCCCGCGACATCGAGATCGCCAAGCTGACCGGTGCCAAGCTGCACATCCAGCACATCTCCACCGCCCATGGCCTGGAGCTCGTGCGTGCCGGCAAGGCCGCGGGCGTTCAGGTTACCTGCGAGGCCACCCCGCACCACATGTTCCTGACCGAGAACGACCTGGACGAGACCTACAACACCTCGCTCAAGGTCAATCCGCCGCTGCGTACCGAGGAGGATGCCGAGGCCATCCGTCAGGGCGTCATCGACGGCACCGTTGACGTTATCGTCACCGATCACGCTCCCCACACCCCGTGGGAGAAGGCCCGCGAGTTCGAGCTTGCCCCCTTTGGTATGATCGGCCTCGAGACCTCGCTGTCGCTCGTACTCACCGAGCTGGTCAACACGGGCAAGATGAGCATGGGCCGTATGGTCGAGCTCATGGCCATCAAGCCGCGTGAGATCCTGGGCCTCGACCAGGTTCAGGTCAAGGCGGGCTCCGTTGCCGACCTGACCGTGTTCGACGCGTCCGCCACCTGGACGGTTGGCGAGGACGGTTACGAGTCGCGCGCCGAGAACTCCGGTTTCGCCGGCCGAACGCTTACCGGTCGTGCCACCGATGTGTTTGTCGGCGGTAAGCAGACGCTCGCCGACGGCTGCATCTGCTAGCATAGCCTTATCGCTTTTGTGCGCGGTGCCCTTGCGGTGCCGCGCTTTCTGTTCGTTTTGACCATGCAACCGCATGGGGGATTGGAGCGTCTATGCCCACACCTTCCACTGCACGCATGCACGACTTCGAGGTCGTCTCGAACCAGGAGATCGCCGATGGCATCTTCTCGCTCGTCATCTCGGCCCCCAAGCTTGCAAGTGCGCTCAAGCCCGGTCAGTTTGTGAACATCGCCGTACCCGGCGATGCGTCCTCGCTGCTTCGCGTGCCCCTGAGCTACTACCGCGCCGACGCCGAGGCCGGCACCGTCGAGCTGTGGTACGCCGTCGTGGGCGACGATACCCGTCGTTTGTCCCAGATGGGCCCTGGCTCCACCTCTAACCTGCTGGGCCCCGGTGGCCGTGGCTGGATGGTACCCGAGGGCACCAGGAAGGCCCTGCTCGTCGCCGGTGGCATCGGTGTTCCGCCCGTGCTGTGCCTTGCCGGCATGCTTGCCGAGCAGGGTGTGGCCGTCGACGTGTGCCTGGGCTTTGGCACCCCGTCCAAGGCCGTGGGTGTCGATGAGTTCCGCTCGCTGTGCGACACGGTCAATGTGTGCACCGACGACGGTTCGCTCGGCATGCACGGTTTCTGCACCGATCCTGCCGCCGAGCTGCTTGGCGAGGGCGGCTACGACTACGTCGCCAGCTGCGGTCCCGCAGTCATGATGAAGAAGGTCGCCGCCGCTGCCGCCGAGGCTGGTGCGTACTGCGAGGTGTCGCTCGAGCGCATGATGAGCTGCGGCTTTGGCGCCTGCAACACCTGCAATGTCGAGACGGTCGACGGTATGAAGGGTGCCTGCATGTGCGGCCCCGTGTTCGATGCTTCCAAGGTGGTGGTCTTCTAGTGGGTACCGTGAACATGGCCGTCGATTTCGGCGGCGTCAAGATGCAGAACCCCATCAACACCGCAGCCGGTACTTTTGGCTACGGATGGCAGTTCCAGAACTTCTTTGATGTCTCCCAGCTGGGCGCCATCACCACCAAGGGTTGTGCTGCCGAGCCCTGGCCCGGCAACCCCGCGCCTCGCATGGCCGAGATCCCGGGCGGCATGATCAACTCCGTGGGCCTTCAGAACCCCGGCGTGGCCGCCTTTGCCCGTGAGTCCGGTCCGTGGCTCGAGCAGCTCTCCAAGGACGGTTGCCAGGTCATCTGCCAGGTTGCCGGTCACTCCGTCGAGGAGTTTGTCCGCGCGCTCGAGATGTATGTCGAGCTGTGCCCCTGGGCTGCAGGCTACGAGATCAACGTGAGCTGCCCCAATATCGCCGCCGGCGGTGCCGCCATGGGCTCCTCGCCCGAGGGTGCCTCTGCCGTTATGGCTGCCTGCCGTAAGGTGACCGATAAGCCGCTGTTCGTAAAGATGGCTCCGGTCAACGTCGCCGAGATCGCCAAGGCCCTCGAGGCTGCCGGCGCCGACGGCCTTTCGGTCATCAACTCCATCCAGGGCATGGCCATCGACGTTCATACCCGCAAGTCCCGTGTGGCCAAGCCCAAGGGCGGCCTTTCGGGCCCGCTGTGCCACCACATCGCCGTTCGCATGGTCTGGGAGGTTGCCCAGGCCGTCGATATCCCCATCAACGGTGTCGGCGGCGTCATGACGGGCGAAGATGCGGCCGAGTTTATCCTGGCTGGCGCCACCTGCGTGTCGGTCGGCATGGCCAACTTTGTCGATCCGTGCGCCTCGATTAAGATCGCGCGCGAGCTCGAGGCCTGGGCAGAGTCCCAGGGCGTGAAGGACATCAACGAGCTGGTAGGTGCTTTCGAATGCTAGAGACCGATGCCCGCGACCGTGTTATCGTCGCCCTCGACTGCGACCGTGAGCGTGCGCTCGAGCTCGCCCACGAGCTTTCTGGTCATGCCGCTTGGCTTAAGGTCGGCATGACGCTCTATTACGCTGAGGGCCCCGAGATCGTCAAGACGTTCAAGGACTTGGGCTTTAAGGTCTTCCTTGACCTTAAGTTCCATGATATTCCGCATCAGGTTCGCCGCCGCTTCCCTGCATCGCCGGCAGCCGGTCCCCGAAGAGTTCTAAGCTCAGATTGGATTTTCGCCTCATCGCA
>CAJLLN010000008.1:0-26573 GCA_905207495.1 uncultured Collinsella sp.
CAGCCGGCGTCGCGCCCTGCCCAGCCTGGCCAGCGTCCGGCACAGTCGACGCAGCGCGCAGCTCAGCCTGTCGCGCGCCCGGCGCAGTCCTTCTCTCGTTCGGCCCAACCTGTTCAACGGACGGGTCAGCAGCCTTCTGCTCGTTCGGTTCAGCATTCGGCTTCTCACGCGGCTCAGCAGCCCACTGCTCGTACGGCCCAGCCTGCAGGCGGCACCCGCTTTAAGCAGCAGGCACCTACCCAGCGAACGCAGGCCCCCCAATCGCATTCGCATCACGCTCGTGGTTCGCATGGCGTTGCTCCGGCGACCCGCTCGAGCTACAACACGCATGCTCGTCGCGGTGCTCAAAAGAAAAGCTCCCCGGTGCCTATGATTATCGGTGGCGTTGTTGCCGTGCTTGCGCTTGTCGCGATCGTTTTCTTTGTCGTGCCAGCCGTCAAGGGCTTCTTTGGCGGTGAGGGTGCGAAAGTCGTTGCAGGCCAGCAGGTTACTATCACGATTCCCGATGGTGCCTCGGGTGACAGCATCGCTTCGATTCTCTCCGAGAACCATATTGTCGAAAATCCCAAGGATTACTATGCGGCGGTGAAAAAGCTCAACGCCGATATGTCGCTCAAGCCTGGTGATTATTCGTTCACCACACTCATGGATGCGACCAAGGTTGTTCAGCAGCTCATGGAAGGCCCCAACGCGGGCTCCAATACGCTGACTATCCCTGAGGGCCTGACGGTCGATCAAGTCGCCGACCGTGTGGCTCAGGCCTACGACAGCATCTCTAAGGAAGACTTCCTCAACCAGGCCAAGGCCTCCAACTACGTGGACGACTATAGCTTCCTTAAGGGCGCCGCCAACGACTCGCTCGAGGGTTTCTTGTTCCCCAAGACCTATTCGTTGGGTGATTCGCCGACGGCCGATGGCGTGATTCGCGCTATGCTCGATCAGTTTAAGACCGAGTACAAGTCGCTTGACTTTGCGAGCTGCGAAGCCAAGATCAAGGAACGCTACGGTGTGGAGATGTCCGACTACGACATCGTCAACTTGGCCTCTATCGTTGAGCGCGAGGGCCTCAACGCCGATCAACGTGCGCACGTGGCCTCGGTCTTCTACAACCGCCTTGCCGGCAAACTCGACGGTCTGCGCTATCTCAACAGCGATGCGACCATGATGTATGTCACCGGTGGCGAGGTTACCGCCGACGACCTGCAGAGCGATAGTCCGTATAACACCTATAAGCATGAGGGCCTGCCGCCCACGCCCATCTGCTCTCCGTCGCTCGAGGCACTCAAGGCCACGCTTGAGCCGACCGACTCCGAGGACCTGTATTTCTACATTACGCAGGACGAGGAGTACTTCTCACAAACCTACGAAGAGCATCAACAGTCTTGGAATTAGCATGAGGATTTTTAGCCCCAAACGATACGTTGCCTCGGTCGATCGCATCGACCTTGATACCCTGTGGGCCGATGGCAAACGCGCCATTCTGCTCGATCGCGATAACACCCTGGTGCCGCGCGACACCGAGCAGGTTCCCGCCGCGGTTTCTGCTTGGCTCGACGCCGCCCGCGCCAAAGGTTTTAAGCTGTGCATGGTGTCCAACAACTGGCATCGCGACCAGGTCATGAGCTCTGCACGCGAGCTGGGACTCGAGGCCATCAGCCACGCTATGAAGCCGGCGCCGTTTGCCCTCAAGGTGGGTCTTAAGCGCCTCGGCGCCACGGCCGACGAGGCGGTGCTGATCGGTGATCAGCTCTACACGGACGTGTGGAGCGGCAACTTCGCCGGCGTCGATACCATCTTGGTTAAGCCGCAGGCGACGCAGGACCTGTGGTATACGCAGATCTTCCGTATCTTTGAGCGTCGGGCCCTTCGCGACCTTCCCTGCGAGGAATAGGTCTCGTCATGTCCCAGCACACCAAACACGGCTGCGACCATATTTTCTTTATCGGCTTTTTGGGCGCGGGCAAATCGACGCTCGCGCGCAACGTCGGCACTATGTTCAAGCGGCGTTTTATCGATACCGACCGCCTGGTCGTGCGCCGTTGCGGCAAGTCGGTAACCGAGATTTTTGAGACCGAGGGTGAGGGTCGTTTTCGCGAGCTCGAGACCTCGGCGCTCCGTTCGCTCCAAAGTGAGCGCAGCCTGTTGGTTTCGTGCGGTGGCGGTATCGTCGAGACACCGGTGAATATTGAGCTGATGCACGAAATGGGTACGTGCGTGTACCTCGAGGGCGACTTCGAGGATTCGATTCGCCAGATTCGTCGGTCCGACACGCGCCCCGATTTCCGTTCGCCCGAGCATGCTGCGCGCCTGTTTGAGCATCGCCGTCCGCTGTATCGCCAGGCCGCCGACCTTACCCTTGATATTCGCAACAAGTCCTTCGAGGACGTTTCCTACCTTTGTGCCGAGATGCTTTTGGAGCGTGGGCTGCTATGATTCGCCGTCAACTGATCAATTTCCAAAACCGCAGCGTCGATGTCCGTGTCGGATTGGGTGCGTTCGATGAACTGTCGCGTATGTTTGCCTCGGCTGTGGGCAAGCCTAAGCGCGCGATGGTGGTTTGGAACGACGCCACATCCGAGCGTTTTGGTGAGGTCGTCGAGCATGCTCTGGTCGACGCCGGTTTTGCCGTGTCGCTGCTAGTCCTTGAGCTTTCGCCTGCTGGTGCCACGCTGGCCGATGCCGATGCGATCTTTGGCGCCCTGTCTGCCAACGGCATTACCTGCGACGATCTGGTTGTCGCCGTTGGCGATGCCGCAACCTGCTCGGTTGTTAGCTGGTGCGCCAACCAGTGGTGTGGCCGAACCGAGTGCGCGCTGCTGCCGACGACCTTCGACGCCATGCTCACGGTCGCGACGACCATGAAGCCGCTTGTCGCCTCGTCGGCCAATGCGCTTCCCGCTATCGCGTTCCGTCCCGAACCGGGTTTGGTCGTGTGTGACCTCGATCTTGTTCGCGAGGCGGACCCTGAGGACCTCAAGCTCGGCTATGCGGTACTTGTTGGCACCATGCTTTCGAGCAGCAAGTCCCGCTGGAATCAGTTTATTGAGACCGTCCCCGAGATTCTCGCGGGCGAGGAGGTCGCGCTCGTCAATGCCGTTCAATGGTCTCAGACTGCTCGCAAGGACGTACTGATGGCCACGAACCCGAGCGCCCGCCATGCGCTCGATTTTGGCAAAACGGGGGAGCGTACCCTGCGCGCCTGCTTGGGCGATGCCGCTTCGCAGGTCCCTGCCTACCAGCTGTTGTCCGAGGGCATGCGCTTTGAGGCGCGCCTAGCACATGATGCCTGCGATTTCGATATCGATTACGTCTTTGAGGTCGATGACTGCCTGGAGGACTTTGGCATCGAGGAGCTTGCCTTCGATCTGGAGCCTGCCGTTTATATCGAGGAGTTCCGTAGGCAGCAGTTTGTTCGCTCGAACCGCAGTATGTTGCCGCTGCCCGCTGCACTCGGCGCCATTCGTCTAACGAGCGTTGAGGACGAGGTTCTTGAGCGCCATGCTCACGCCTACTTGGCTGCTCGCAAAGAACTTCTCTAAGATTTATTGACATCCATCGTCTTTCGTATCATGTTGAGGGGCGGGTTTCCAATCGGTTGCGGATCGCATGCGATTCCGTCGTTCGGTTGAGACCCGTCCCGTCTATATTGAGACAACAAGAAAGGAATCTGCATGTCTGAGTTTGCTGCCGGTCCTGCCGGTCGTATCGAGCGTGTCCGTGCCCTTATGGCCGAGCGTGGCTACGACGCCATCGTGGTGCGCGACGAGGCCAACCTTCGTTGGCTTACGGGCGTGAAGGGCGTTTTCGACTACACCTTCGAGTTCCCGCACGCGGCGTTTATTACGGCCGACCAGTGCCTGTTCCACACCGACTCGCGCTACCTCAACAGCTTTGAGGAGAACACGCCCGCCGGCAGCCCCTGGGTCTACGACATGGATGAGGGCACCATCCCCGGTTGGGTCGCCGGCAAGATCGCGGCCAACAAGTGCCGCGTCTGCGCTGTCGAGGATGATATGCAGATTAATTTCTACCAGGGCATTCAGCGCGGCCTGGAGGACCGCTCCGTCGCCTGCATGCTGCCGCTGATGCACGACGACATCCGCAAGATGCGCGCCATCAAGGATGCCGAGGAGATTGAGCTCATGCGCCACGCACAGTCGATCACCGACGCCGCCTTCCAGCACATGCTCGGCTTTATTAAGCCTGGTATGACCGAGAAGCAGGTTCGCAACGAGCTCGAGAACTTTATGTTCGCCAACGGCGCCGACAGCCTGGCCTTCGGCTCCATCGTGGCGAGCGGCCCCAACACCGCCAACCCGCATGCCGTGCCGAGCGACCGCGTGATTGAGAAGGGCGACTTCGTCCTCATGGATTACGGTGCGGGCTACTGCGATTATCGTTCCGACATGACGCGCACCGTCGTGATGGGCGAGCCTACCCAGGAGCAGCTCGACCTGTACGCGCTCGTGCGCCGTACGCACGAGGAGTGCGTCGCCGCCATCCATCCGGGCGTCGAGGGCAACGACATTTTCAAGCTTTCCAAGAAGATCATCGGCGATGCCGGCTATGGCGATTACTACAACCATGGTCTGGGCCACGGCGTGGGCATCGACATCCATGAGCTGCCCAACTTCAACCGCAGCAAGAACACCATCGAGGTCGGCTCGGTTATCACCATGGAGCCCGGCGTGTATCTGCCCGGTGTGGGCGGCGTGCGCCTGGAGGACTACGGCGTGGTCACCGAGAACGGCTATGAGCCCTTCACCAAGACCCCGCACGACCTGCACGTCATCGATTGCTAGCCCATTTCGATAGATTTTTGGGGCGGGGCGTCCGGATCGATTCGGACGCCCCGCGTTCTCTTTTTATGCGCTCGCTGCAGGCGCCGTCTGCAAGTGTATAATTTCGGTCGTATGTAATTTGGACGCTTGTGCGTTCTGCCCATAACAAGAAAGGTCGCTATGCCTACCATTTCTACCGCCGACTTCAAGAACGGCCTCGGTCTCCGCATTAAGGACAAGGTCTACACCATCGTCGAGTTCCAGCATGTCAAGCCGGGCAAGGGTGGCGCGTTTGTGCGCTACAAGACCCGCGACATCAAGAGCGGCCGCGTCGTCGAGAACACCTGCAACGCCGGCACCAAGTTCGAGAGCGTCATGCTCACCACCCGTGAGTTCCAGTACCTCTACAACGATGGCGCTGACTACATCTTCATGGACAACGAGACCTATGAGCAGGTTCCCGTTCCCGAGGACATGGTGGGCGAGAACTCCAAGTGGCTGCGCGAGAACGACATCTGCCAGCTGCTCTTCGCCGACGATGAGCTCATGGGCGTGACGCCGCCGATGTTCATCGAGACCACCATCGTCCAGACCGACCCGGGCTTTAAGGGCGACACCGTCCAGGGTTCCACCAAGCCGGCCACGATTGACACCGGCGCTGTCATCCAGGTCCCCATGTACCTCAACGAGGGCGAGGTCATCAAGGTTGACACCCGCGACGGCAAGTTCGTCTCCCGCGTCTAGCAACCAAATCTTCTAGGAGGACTCATGCCCCAGGAAATCAAGATTGACGGCATCGGCATTTCGCCCGATGTTCTGACCGCCATCGTCTCGCGCGCCGTGTCCGATGTCGAGGGCATCGCCTCCGTTGGCGTCAAGGACCTTGCCACCAACCTTGTCTCCATGATGCTCTCGTCCAAGGCCCCGGCTTCCGAGCCGGCGGTCGAGGCCGAGGTCGTCGGCGACAAGCTCGCACTCACCGTGCGTGTCGTGGTGTTCTTTGGCTATCCGTTCAAGAAACTCGCCGAGGCCGTTCGCGCCGCCGTGGTCGCCGCCATCGATGCCCAGGTGGGCGTTGAGGTTGAGCGTGTTGACGTTTGCATCGACGGCCTCGTTTTCCCCAAGGAGTAACCTTTGAGCCTTAAGGTTTATCGCGGGCGTACTCTTGCCCGCAGTCAGGCGCTGCAGCTGCTGTTTCAGGCCGAGGCCACGGACAGCCCGCTCGAGCGCGTCCTCGAGGGTGATTTCCTGATCTCGAAGGGTCCCCTCGACCCCTATGCGCTGGAGCTGTGCCGCGGTGCCTACGAGCATATCGACCGCATCGACTGCGCTCTGCGTTCCGTTGCCAAGAACTGGGATCTTATGCGCATGCCCGGCGCCGACCGCAATCTGCTACGTATCGCCGTTTACGAGATGCGTTTCCTCACCGACGAGGAGGTCTCGGACGCCATCGTGATCAACGAGGCCGTCGAGCTTGCCAAGGCCTATGGCACCGACCAGTCCGCGTCGTTCGTCAACGGCGTGCTGGGCAAGATCGCTCGCAGCGAGGAGCTGCCGGGCGAGGACCTGTACCAGGAGCTGCTGGCCGAAGATCGCGCTCGCGAGGAGGCACAGGCTGCCGAGGCTGCTGCAAAGGTTGCGGTTGCTCAGGCTGAGGCTGGCGTGCTGGCCGAGGATGCGGACGCCGCCGAGGCTGTTGTCGACTCCGTCGAGGAGTAGCCATGCCAGAGGGTTCCGTCCGCAACTTCGACGAGATCTCGGACCGTCTGGACCAGATCATCGCTACCGTTCGCTCCAAGGATACGTCCTTGGAGCGTTCACTCGATCTGTTTGACGAAGCGATTGAGCTTGGCTCCCGCGCGGTCGATATGGTCGACAAGTTTGAGTTGACGCCGCGTGAGGCCGACAAGCTCGAGCAGGAATACGATGAGGATGCGGCAAACGAATCCCAGGATAGCTAGGCCGCATCTCCGGATACGAATGGTTGATGGCATTCATGAAACGCGTGCGTCTTGATGACGAACTGATTTCACAGGGCATCTGCGCCGATCGCGCGGATGCCCTTCGCACTCTTATGGCCGGCTTGGTCTCGAGTGGCGGCGAGCGCTTGACTTCGCCGGGCCTTAAGGTGATCCCGGGGCTGCCGCTGCACGTGAAGGGGCGCATTCCCTATGTTGGCCGCGGCGGTCTCAAGCTCGAGGGCGCGCTCGATGCGTTTGGGATCGATCCGACGGACCTTGCTTGCCTCGATGTGGGCTGCTCCACGGGCGGCTTTACCGATTGCCTGCTCAAGCGCGGCGCCGCTACTGTCGTTTCGGTCGATGTGGGGCGCGCTCAGTTCGACTGGTCGCTGCGTCAGGACGATCGCGTGACGCTCCACGAGCGCACGAATGTGACGCAGTTGCCCGAGCTCGGCTACGGCGGCGCTATCGACCTGGCCGTGTGCGATGTGTCGTTTACGAGTATCGCGAATATCATCGACGCCGTGCTGGCATGCCTGAAGCCTTCGGGTTCGTTTTGCACGCTCGTAAAGCCGCAGTTTGAGGCGCCGGCTGCGCTGGTGGGCGAGGGCGGGATCGTGACCGACCCCGCCGTCCGCCGCGATACACTCGTGGCGGCGATTGAGCTGTTCGCCGCGAAGGGCCTCTTCCCGGTCGACGTGTGCGTGTCGCCAATCCATGGCGCTAAGGGCAACGTAGAGTTTTTCCTGTACGGCACGAGGTTTGCCCCCGGCGAGCGCGCCGAAGATGAGTTGCAATCCCAGGTATCGGCTTTGAGCGAGAAAGCGGCAACGCTATGAAGGTCTTTCTGGTTCCCAATTACTACAAGCAAGAGGCGGTCGAGAGCGGCCTGATGCTCGAGCTCTGGCTGACGCGCCAGGGCTACGAGGTTGCATGGGCTGCCGACCAGCGCTCCAAGATCCAGAGCACGCCCGATGTTGACGATGCCGACTTGGTCATCACGCTCGGCGGCGACGGCACACTGCTGCGCGCCGCCCGCATTCTCAACTACCGCGAGATTCCCATTTTGGGTCTTTCCTATGGCCACCTGGGCTTTTTGACGGCGGCCAGTCCCGAGGAACGCGATATTTTGCAGGTTGTGAGCGATGCCCTGTCCGGTGAGCTCCACGTGAGCCGCCGCGCTACCATCGCCGCAGACATCGTTTCCGTGCGTGAGGACGGCACGAAGGATGTCGTGCGTTCGTTCGCCCTCAACGACATGGCGCTCACGCGTGGGCCCCTGTCCGATATGGTCGAGTTCGACATCACGGTGTCCGGCCATCATATCGATCGCCTGCGCGGTGACGGCGTGGTTGTATCGACAGCGACCGGCTCCACCGGCTACGCGCTTTCCGCCGGTGGCCCTATCGTCAGCCCCGATTACACTGGCATGGTCTGTGTGCCCATCGCGCCGCACACCATTCAAGCTCGCGCCTTTTTGACCTCGCCAAGCGATGTCGTCGAGATCTTTATGTCAGATGATCGTCCGAGCGTGCCGGCGATTGCCATCGATGGACAGTTTATTACCTGCGATGGCACGGTTGAGAGCGTGGCTGTGCGTCGCGGTCCCGGTGATGTGCTGCTGCTCGACTACGGCCCCGAGAGCTTCTATAACTCGGTGAGCCGCGTGTTTTACGGAGTGCGTCATGATCGATGAGCTGCAGGTTTCCAATATTGCACTCATTCGCGAGGCGACGTTGGTGCCAAGCGCGGGTCTAACGGTTCTGACCGGAGAAACCGGTGCCGGTAAGACCGCGCTGCTCTCGGCGCTCAAGCTCATTTTGGGCGAACGCGCCGATTCGTCGACGGTTCGCGAGGGCGAGGCGCTTGCCAGCGTCGAGGCGCGCCTGTTCGACGGCCCGCACGACACGGATGGTTTCACCGTGCAGCGCAGCCTTTCTGCTGAGGGCCGCAGCCGCGTAAAAATTGACGGCCGCATTGCCAGCGTGCGCGAGCTTTCGGAGCGCGTCGGCGTGATGATGGATCTATGTGGCCAGCATGAACATCAGCGCCTGCTCGACCCGGCGCACCATGTTGCCATGGTCGATGCTTGGGCTGGGCGCGCGGCGCTTGAGGCACTCGAGAAGTATCGCACCTGCTTTAAGGCTTCGCGTGCCGCCGCCAAGGAGCTTCGCCGTGTGGAGGAAGCCTCGCGTGCGCAGGGGAGTCGCGTCGAGGAAGCGCGTTTTGCCCTCGAGCGTATCGCCGAGGTCGACCCCAAGCCAGGCGAGTACGAGGAACTCGAGGAGCTGCTGCCTCGCTCGGAGCACGCTGAGGCCTTGGTGGCGACGGCAAACGAGGCCCATGCATCGCTTGCTGCCGAAGGGGGAGCGCTCGATGCCGTGAACGGCGCCGTGGCCGAGCTTTCCCGCATGGCGACCGTTGACCGCAAGCTAGGTGACATCGCAGACGCACTTTCGGACGCCTGCATCTCACTCGAGGACTGCGCCAACGAGCTGCGCGCCTATCGCGATGGTGTTGCGTTTGACCCTCGTGAGCTCACTCGCATGCGCGAGCGGTATTCCGACCTTAAGGGACTTCTGAGGCAGTGGGGTCCCACCATGGATGACGTGTTTTCCATGCGCGATCGCTCGCAAGAGCTGTTGTCGCTGGTAGACGATGGTGATGAGCAGATCAAGAAGGCGCGTGAAGCGCTTGGCGCAGCGGAGCATGAACTGTTCGCCGCCGCCAAGGCGCTTAAGCGTGCACGCAATACGGCGGCCCCGCGTTTTTGTCACGAGGTTGGCCGCCAGATGGCACGCCTGGAAATGGGCAGCGCCGAGCTCGTCTGGGAGTCGCGCGATCTTCCCCGTGCTGAGTGGACGCCCGTTGGTCCTTCGAGCTACGAGCTGCTATACCGCAGCGGTGCCGGCCTGACGCCACGTCCCCTGCGCCGCATTGCGTCGGGCGGCGAGCTCAGCCGCGTCATGCTGGCAAGTAAGGTTGTCCTCGGTAACGCGGACGGTGTCGATACGCTGGTGTTTGACGAGGTCGATGCTGGTGTCGGTGGCTCCACGGGTGCGCTCGCGGGCGTGCTGGCAGATCTCGCCGCTACGCATCAGGTGATTGTCGTAACCCACTTGGCGCAGGTCGCCGTCATGGCTGACAAGCATTATGTCGTCAGCAAGGAACCGGGCGATGTTCCCCAGACGCATTTGGATGAGGTAACCGGCGAAGCGCGTACTGCCGAAATCGCCCGCATGTTGAGCGGCGATCAGTCCGAGGCAAGCTTGGCCCACGCGAAGCAGATGCTCGAAGAAGCTCGAGGTTAGGTCGTATCAGCGGTGTTGGTGGGACAAAATAGACTGAATTTTTTGTCCCACTTCGCGTATTACTCCACAACCTTATCCGGCTGGATGAGCTCCTCGTAGTAGCTGATATGCTCACGCGCGTCTTCAATCTCGGGCAGCAGGAAGTTGTAGATGACTTCGATGATCATCGTGGCACTGATCTTGGAGAACGCAAAGTCGCCCGTTGTCAGTAGCGCTTCGTGGTTGACGGTATTAAAAGTGTAGTCTGCCAGGCGCGCGAGTGGGGATTTGCTGTCGCTGCTGATGACGACTACGGTTGCGCCGCAGTCGCGAGCCGCTTTTGCCATGCGATTCAGTCGGCGCGATTTGCCAGAGTTTGAGATTAGCACGATAACGTCACCCGGGCGCAACGTGAGCGCAAAGCCGATTGATGTCTCGCTAATGGTGCTCGCCATGCAGCGCAGGCCCAGCTGCGAAAACTTAAACGTCGCATCGAGCGCGACCGCGTTCGTATTGCCCACAGCCGCAAACTCAATAACCCCTGCATGCTTAAGGGCATGCACAACAGCCGCCAGCGTATCGTGGTCGATTCCGTCGATGGTCGCATTAAGCTCGCTCACCTTGGCAGCCAGGATGTTCTTGAGGCTCTGCTCCATATTGTCGAGCGAGACCTCGTCGGTCAGGCCCTCGTTGCGCTGGCTTTCCAAATCCCTCGCCAACGAAAACTGAAAGCTGCGGAAGCTGCCAAACCCAAGCTTGCGGCAGAAGCGCGAAACGGTCGCCTCGGACGTGGCGGCGGCGCGCGAGAGCTGAGCGGCCGTGAGGCGTGGCGCCTCGGACTGGTGCTCCAATATATAGTCGACAATGCGCTGCTCGGACTCGCTGTATCCCTGATGGGTGCTAATGAGGGAAAGTGCGCTCTTGCTACTATCGGTCATGGATGGCTCCTGGTTGGCATGAAAATCTAATTTGATTCGCAATGCCATAGTATACGGGCATTTTCAATTACAAGATACACCTTGCCGTTTCAAGTGTTGATGGTAAACTTTCACTTACCGTTTACGGTTATGAAAGAACCTTTCACCGGAGATTTGCACCTTAGCTCTTCTCACGCGGACGGTAGGTTGGTATCTTTCAGTTGTGGAAAAACGCGCATCGAAGCGCGTGTAGGGGAGCGCCTGCGGGCGCAGTACTCAAGAAGGAGGGACACATGGCTAAGTTTGACATCATCGCCGCGACCGGTTGCCCGACCGGCATTGCGCACACCTTCATGGCGAAGGAGGCGCTGGAGAAGGCAGCTGCCGAGCGAGGTCTGACCATTAAGGTCGAGACTCATGGCCAGGTCGGTGTCGAGAACGAGCTCACCAAGAGCGAGATCGCCGGTGCCAAGGCCGTCGTCGTCGCAGCCGATAAGGATGTCCAGGCTGAGCGTTTCGCCGGTAAGCCCATGGTTTCCGTCGGTGTTTCCAAGGCCCTGTCCGTCGAGGCCGCCGGAAAGCTGATCGACCGTGCGCTCGCCGCCAAGGGCGACGGCACGGTTGCCACTGCCGCCGATGTCGAGGACGAGGTCGAGGAGAAGGAGTCCATCGGTCACGTCATCTACAAGCACCTCATGAACGGCGTCAGCCACATGCTGGTCTTCGTCGTTGCCGGTGGTGTTCTGACCGCCATTTCGTTCCTGTGGGGCATCACGTCCTTTGATTCGACGGCTGCCGACTACAACAGCTTTGCCGCGATGCTCAAGATTATCGGCGGTATCGCCATGAACCTCATGGTTCCGGTGCTCTCCGCCTACATCGCCGAGTCCATCGGCAAGCGCCCGGCGCTCGTCCCCGGCTTTGTTGCCGGTATGATTGCCATCCAGGGTCTTCCCATCAACGCCGATACCGGCATGATCGACGCTGGAGGCTCGGGTGTGGGCTTTGGCTTCCTGGGCGGCATCGTCGGCGGCTTCCTCGCCGGCTATGTCATTTTGTTGCTCGAGAAGGTTTTCTCTAAAATTCCCGCGAGCCTTAATGGCCTGAAGGCAATCTTCCTGTATCCGCTTTGCTCTACCGCCATCGTCGGCCTGGTCATGCTCGGTATTTCCGGCCCCATGGCTGCCATTAATCAGGGCATGATGGATTTCCTGCAGAGCCTCGGTAACTCCGGTCCGGTGATCCTTGGCCTGGCCATCGGCTGCATGTGCGCATTTGACATGGGCGGCCCGGTCAACAAGGCTGCTTACGCTACTGGCACCTTCCTGCTCGGTACCGCTCTCGAAGCTGGCGTCGGCACCGAGACCTACAACTTCGGCACCAACTTCATGGCTGCCGTCTCCGCCGCTTGCATCGTTCCGCCGCTGATCACCACCTTCGCCGTCGTTGTCGGCAAGAAGTACTTCAGCCAGGAGGATCATGACGCCGGTATCGTCAACCTTATCCTTGGTTGCACCCACATCACCGAGGGCGCCATTCCGTTCATGACCAAGAACATCTGGCCCGTCATGCCTATTATGATGGTCGGTTCTTCCATCGCTTCCATCTTGACCATCTTCTTCAACGTTCACGATCCGGCGCCTCACGGCGGCTTCCTGGTCCTGCCCGTTGTCGAGAACGGCCCGCAGTGGGTCCTCGCGATCCTCATCGGCGCAGTGGTCGGTGGCATCCTGTTCGTGGCCTTCAAGAAGTACGACTTCGAGAAGAACCAGAAGCCCGCTCCTGCAACCAAGCCGGTTGATGCCCCCAAGGCCGCTGCCGTCGAGGCCCCCAAGGCCGAGGCTTCCGACTTCGTGAAGGTCGAGAACGTCTTTGTCGCCGAGGACTTCGCTTCTCGTGACGAGGCTCTGAGCTTTGTCTCCAACCAGGCCGTTAAGGCCGGTATCGCCGGCGATGCCGACGCCGTGATGAACGCCTTCCTGGCCCGCGAGGCCGAGGGCACCACGGGCATGATGGAGGGCTTCGCCATTCCGCATGCCAAGTCCGACGCCATCACCGAGGCCGCTGTCATCGTCGTCAAGGACGACTCTGGCGTGACCGGTTGGGACACCATGGACGGCGCTCCCGTCAACGTTGCCATCGCCCTGCTCATCCCGGGCGCTCAGGCTGGAACCACGCACCTCAAGATCCTGTCCAAGGTCGCCGAGGCGCTTATGGACGAGGACTTCCGTGCCACCGTCAAGGGTTCCACCGACGCCGCCAAGATCGCCAAGACGATCAACGCACGCCTGGTCTAATCCAGCAGTTAGCGAATAATATCGTCCCCTGTTACAAAGGCGGAGACCCTCACCAGGGCCTCCGCCTTTTTCGAAAACAGAGAACGCACCGGTTGATCCCATCAGCCAGAATTCCTTTCAGCCGACATTACTCTGGACCGACCGAGTTTCCACCGCTTGCTCGCCCACAGGGGCCCGTGCGCGGCCTGTGAGATTTATCGCGAGTTCCGCACGAGCCGAAGAGCACTTAATGTGCTCTTCGTGCGAGCAGGACTGTAGAGCAGGAAATCTCACAGGCCGCGCACGGGCCCCTGTGGGCGAGCAAGCGGACGACAAACACATCTGTCCAATAATTCGTCTGAAACACAATGAAAAACCGTTTGATGTGAGTTAATATAAACAACGTCGTGAATCTGACTCCTGCCACATGCATGACAGGGGTTAAACACAAAAAAGGAGTCAATTATGGTTTCTGAGAAGGCTACCCTCGTTAATCCTCAGGGTCTGCACATGCGTCCGGCTGGTCTGTTCGCCTCCACCATGGGCAAGTACGCCTGTGACGTGACGGTCGTCACCCCCGAGAAGGAGGTCAATGGCAAGTCCCCGATGGCCCTCATGGCTGCTGGTATCCCCTGCGGCACCGAGGTCGAGGTCAAGTGCGACGGCGCCGACGAGGCCGAGGCTCTGGCTGCTGCCATCGAGCTCATCAAGAGCGGTCTTGGCGAGTAGAACTCAAACGGGTCGCATGTTGAACAACTAAGTTCATATTTGGGGGCGCAGTGACCTGTCTTAAGGTAGCTGCGCTCTTTTGTCATGGATATGGCAAAACGCTTTATCACATGACACGGAGAGAGGAATGGGAATGTATCAGGGAGTCAACGCTTCCGAGGGCATCGGTATCGGCACCGTCATGGTCGCCGTCGATCCCGACTTGACGTTTGAGCCGCACGAGGTTGCTGATTCGGCAGCAGAGAAGGAGCGCTATCAGACCGCTCTTTCGGTCTTCTGCGAGAAGACCCAGGCTCAGGCCGACCACATGAAGGAGACGGTGGGCGAGGCCGAGGCCGAGATCATGAGCGGACACATTGTCCTGGCTCAGGATCCGGGCATGACCGACGCCATTAACGCCGCCATTGACGGCGGCACCTGCGCCGAGCAGGCGCTCATGGACACCTCGACCATGTTCGAGAACATGTTCCTGTCCATGGACGACGAGATGTTCCGTCTGCGCGCGGCCGACATCGCCGACATCCGCACCGGTATTCTGGCTGAGCTGCTGGGCAAGGAGGTCGTCGACCTCTCCGTCCTGCCCGAGAACACCGTCGTTGTCGTGCATGACCTCACGCCGTCCATGACCGCCACGATCGATAAGGCCCACGTTGCCGGTATCGTCACCGAGACCGGTGGCCGCACGTCGCACTCCGCGATCATCGCGCGTGCCCTCGAGATTCCGGCTGTCCTTTCGGTTTCCAACAGCTGCACCGCGCTGCGCAACGGTATGACCGTTGTCGTCGACGGTGGCAAGGGTATCGTTGAGGCCGATCCTGACGAAGAGACGCTCGCTGCCTACACCGCCAAGGCCGAGGCCTTCGCTGCCGAGAAGGCAGCCCTCGAGGCCTTCCGCGGCAAGCCGTCCGTGACTGCCGATGGCATCAAGAAGATCATCGCCTGCAACATCGGTAACCCCGATGACGTGCCCAACGCGCTCGATCACGACGCCGAGGCCATCGGTCTGTTCCGCTCCGAGTTCCTGTTCATGGACTCTGCTGAGCTTCCTTCCGAGGAGGAGCAGTTCAACGCCTACCGTAAGGTCGCCAGCGCGCTCAAGGGTGCTCCGGTTATCATCCGCACGCTCGATGTGGGCGGCGACAAGGAGATTCCGTATCTGCACATGGTCAAGGAAGATAACCCCTTCATGGGCTTCCGCGCCGTGCGTTACTGCCTGGCCAATCCCGATCAGTACAAGGTCCAGCTCCGCGCTCTGCTGCGCGCTAGCGCCTTCGGTGACGTCAAGATCATGATCCCGCTCGTCACCTGCGTCGAGGAGGTCTTGGCTGTCAAGGAGCTCGTCGAGCAGTGCAAGGCCGAGCTGACCGAAGAGGGTCGCAAGTTCAACGAGAACATCGAGGTCGGCATCATGGTCGAGACGCCTGCCGCCTCGCTGCTCGCTGACCGCTTGGCCGAGGTCGCTGACTTCTTCTCCATCGGCACCAACGACCTGATCGGCTACACCATGTGCGCCGACCGTGGTAACGACACCATCTCCAACCTGTACCAGGTGTACTATCCCGCCGTGCTCCGCTCGCTCAAGAACATCATCGAGAGCGGCGTGAAGGCCGGCATCATGGTCGGTATGTGCGGCGAGGCCGCTGCCGATCCGCTGCTCGAGCCGCTGCTGATCAGCTGGGGCCTGGAGGAGTTCTCGATGAGCGCTCCGTCGATCCTGCGCGCCCGCAAGACCATCAGCCAGTGGACCAAGGCCGAGTGCGACGAGCTCGCCGAGAAGGCACTCGCCTGCAACACCGCCGCCGAGGTCAAGGCACTGCTCGAGTCCGCAGCTCGCTAATTTGGTATCAGAGGTAACCGCGTGGTTGGAATGGGCCGGCCACGCGGCCCTCACATATACAGGGGGTACTGTAAATGTTCTACACGCTAACCGCTAACCCGGCTGTCGACATGACGGTTTCGAGCTCTCCGCTCGAGCCCGACGAGAACGTCCGCACCGGCTCGGCCAGCTACACGGCTAACGGCAAGGGCCTCGACGTGTCCTTCGCCTTTAAGAAGATGGGCGTCGACACCGTCGCGCTCGGCTTCTTCGCCGGCTTCACGGGCAAGTTCATCGTCGAGGAGGTTATGAACCTGGGTTGCCTCTGCCGCCCGGTCTGGACCGACGGTATCACGCGCATTAACACCTACGTCAACGATGGCCAGCACGAGTACGGCATCCTGAACCCGGGTGCTCCGATCACGCCGCAGCACCAGGAGGAGCTCTACAACATCCTGGACACCGCGGGCGATCTCGAGTGCCTGATCGTTTCCGGCTCCGTGCCTCCCAAAGCTACGCCTGACTTCCTGGCTAAGGTTATGGAGCACGCTCAGGCTCGTGGCGCCGATGTCGTCTTGGACCTGTCCTCCGACAAGCTCAAGGAGCTCGCTCACAAGAAGCCTCTGCTCATCAAGCCGAACCATCACGAGATGAAGGCCATCTTCGGCGTGCCGGTCGACACCGACGACGAGGTCCGCGTTGCCATGAAGATGGCTCACGACGCCGGCGTTCAGAACGTGCTGCTCACCCGTGGTAGCCGCGGCGACGCTTACTTCTCCAACGGCGAGGACATCTGGTACGCCAAGCGTGAGTTCAACATCAAGCTGGTCTCTTCCGTCTGCGCCGGCGACTGCACCCTCGCTGCGTTCCTGCACAAGTGGTACAGGGATCGCGACAACGTCGAGGAGGCCATGAAGCTCGCTATGGCCACCGGCGCCAACGTTGCCGAGTCCGTCGGCATCGGCGACTTCGGTCACGTCGACGAGTACAGCAAGCGCGTTGCTGTCCGCAAGCTCGATCGTCAGTAATCGAAACGCGACATATTCGTGCGCATGCGGCGCCCCGGTTTCGGCTGGGGCGCCTTTTTGTTCCGCCACGGGGGAGAGGTGTCCCGCCGTACTTCATCGCTTCCACACCGTTCACCGAGTTGTCCTAGCCTTTTACCGATGCGTGGAATATACTTTCATTAACACGTTGCTTCGTGAAAGGAACATTCATGATTTACACGCTCACTGCAAATCCCGCCATTGACTACAACATCGCCTGCGACGGTCTTGCTGCCAACACCGTCACGCGTACCCGCAACGCCGTCTACACGCCCAACGGCAAGGGCCTCAACGTCTCGTTTACGCTTGACCACTACGGCGTCGACACCACGATCTTGGGCTTTTTCGCCGGTTTCTCGGGCGAGTTTATCGTTAAGGGCGCCGAGGCCCTGGGCGTGCCCGTCAAGCCCGTGTGGACCGACGGCATTACGCGCGTCAATGTGTTCCTCAACGCCGGCCCCGACACCGAGTACAACATGGTCAACGCCGGTGCCGCCATCAACGAGGCCAACGAGCAGGAGATGTTTGAGCTCATCGATTCGCTCGATGACATGACCTGCCTAGTCATCAGCGGCTCGCTGCCTCCCAACACTTCCGAGGGCTTCTTGGCCGAGGTCCTGCGCCGCGTCAAGGCCAAGGGGGCCGAGTTCGTCCTCGACATCTCGAGCCATCAGCTGGCAGACCTCATTGCCATGGAGCCGCTGCTGATCAAGCCCAATGACGATGAGCTGCTCGACATCTTTGGCATTAAGGTGAGCGGTGGCGACGACGAGTCCGTCAAGGGCGCGATGGCCGAGCTGCACGCCAAGGGCGCCAAGAACGTGCTGCTGACCCTCGGTGGCGCCGGTGCGTACTTCTCCAACGGCGAGCATATCTGGTTTGCCAACCGCACCTTCGACGTCAAGCTGCTGTCGACCGTCTGCGCCGGCGATTCCTCGCTCGCTGCCTTCCTGTCCGTGTGGCACGACGCCCCCGAGCGCGTCGAGGACGCCCTGCGCCTTTCGATGGCCACTGGCGCCAACGTGGTCGAGTGCCCGGGCCTGGGCGACTTTGCCAAGGTGGACGAATACAAGAAGCACATCGAGGTTCGTCAGGTCTGCTAGCCGCATCGAAAAATCGTTGCAGAACACCCGCTTTGGATCTCCGAGGCGGGTGTTTTTTGTGCGCTGGACGTATGTGGCGTCTGCTTTCTCGTTTTATCGAATCGACGGCGCGATTGCGTGTGCGCGCTTTCTTGTTTCTTGTTAGACTTCTTTAGAACCATCGATTAACGCTCGCAAGTGCAGGAGGCCATAGGCATGTGCAATGTTTCGCTCAACGGTACGCAACCGTCCGATGCCTCCATCCGTGTCCTGCGCGCGCTTGAGGCGGCTGGTCTTGAGGCTTGGTACGTTGGCGGTTGGGTGCGCGACGCCCTGATGGGATGCCCCAGCCACGATGTTGATATGTGCTGTAGCGGCCTGTGGCAGGAGTCCAAGGCGGCGCTCGAGGCCGCTGGTATCGCGGTCGTGGAGTCGGGCATTAAATTTGGCGGAATCACGGCTATTTCCGATGGCGAGCGTATCGAGGTCACCACGTACCGTCTGGATGGTTTTTACACCGATGGTCGCCATCCCCAGAGTGTGGAGCGTGCTGCCTCGCTTGAGGACGATTTAGCGCGCCGCGACTTTACCGTTAACGCCATGGCCTGGCATCCCGAGCGCGGGCTTGTCGACCGCTACGACGGCCAGGGTGACTTGGAGCGCAAGCTGATTCGCGCTGTCGGCGATCCCAAGCGTCGCTTTAACGAGGACGCCCTGCGCATGCTGCGCGCGGTGCGCTTTGCCTGCCGCCTGGACTTTATGATTGAGCCCGAGACTAAGCACGCGCTTGCCGAGTGCGCGCCGCTGCTCGATGCCGTGGCGCGTGAGCGTGTGGGTATTGAGCTCGAGGGCGTTCTTTCGACCGGTCATGGGGGAGACGCGATGCTCCGCTATCCCGAGCTCATCTGCGCCGCCGTGCCCGAGTTGGCAGCGGGTCGCGGGTTTGATCAACGCAGTGTCTATCATGCGTTTAACGTCTACGAGCATATCGCCCGTGTGCTGACAGTGGCGGGGGAGCTCGCGCTGTGTGACGGCGTCGCGCCCTCGTCGAGCCTGATGTGGGCGGCGTTTTTGCACGATGTGTCCAAGCCCGAGTGTTTCACGGTCGATCACGCCGGCAGTGGACACTTCTACGGTCATCCCGAGCTTGGCGCCAAGAAGGCGCGCGTCATTATGGATCGCCTGGCGCTCTCGCACGACCTGGTGCGCGACGTGTGCCTGCTCATCAAATATCATGACAAGCCGCTGCGTCCCGAGCGCTCCTGCCTGCTCAATATGATGCGCGCGCTTTCGGGCGAGGGTGTCGACACGCCGCGTCTGATGGACGAGCTCATGGACCTCAAGCGTGCCGACACACTTGGCAAGGCCCCGTCGTGCTTTTATTACGTTGAGACGATTGAGGAGATGCGCGCGATGGCGCACGAGCTGCTGAAGGCGGGGGAGCCCTATACGCTCAAGATGCTCGCCATCAACGGCGGCGACCTGATCCGTGCCGGAGTCAAGCCCGGGCCGGAACTGGGTCAGCTTCTCAACTCCGCCCTCGACGCCGTGACCGAAGACAACATCCCCAACGAGCGCGAAGCTCTTTTGGTCCATCTCAACTTGAATTAGCTACCCAGTTTACCTGTGTGTTCCATAACCTGCCGACAATTTTTCGGCAATTTGGAATTTCTTCTTGCGCTGATGTTTTTTGTCCCGTAATATACTTCCTTGCAGCACGGCAGTGCAGATGTCATGTGGCCCGTTCGTCTAGCGGTTTAGGACGCCGCCCTCTCAAGGCGGAGATCACCAGTTCGAATCTGGTACGGGCTACCACGCATCTGATACCCGGACTTCCCATGGAAGGCCGGGTTTTTTATTTTCAAACAACCGTCTGCAATTCCCGTTTGAACCAGAGCTTTGCGTTCTGCCTATGGCCCTTACGGGTACAATATGCAAGATATTTTGACTGTTAGAAGGAGTCTCATGACGGAGTCCTCTCAGCATACGTCTAAGCCCCAGGTCGAGGTTGAGGCCTCGGGCGGAGATGACAATAAGAGCGCACGCCGCGGCGCCATCTTTATCGGCGTCGTGCTGGTGGGTTATATCGTCTATCTGGTGGTAACCGGGCAGATGGGGCAGTTCTGGG
Organism: uncultured Collinsella sp.; assembly: GCA_905207495.1. Lineage (GTDB taxonomy): Bacteria > Actinomycetota > Coriobacteriia > Coriobacteriales > Coriobacteriaceae > Collinsella. Next base: position 20,027 of record CAJLLN010000008.1, read on the forward strand.
CCGCTATGTCGAGCGTCCAGGCGTCATGGCTCTTTGTCGCGTGTCTTTGCATGTTCATGTATCTGTTCTTTGGCATTGTGGCCTATGCGATCGCTGTCTGGCTCGACCCCAATTCACCCGTCGGCATTCGCGACCTCATTTCGGTCGAGGCGAGCGGCATCTTCTTTGGCAACCTCACACCTATGATGATGGGCTCGACTCCTGCTCAGATCTACCGCCTGACCAAGGCGGGCCAAAATGTCGGCGAGGCCGGAGCCACGCAATTCACGCGCTTTATCGTGTATCAGTTTGGCCTCGTTGCCTGGGGCGCTATCCTACTGCTTGCTCGCATGCCGTTTTTTGCCGAGCGCTATGGCGACATGACGCTGCTGTGCGTCTTTAGCTTTGGTGGGCACTGCTGCATCTTGCTGGGCATCTTCGCCGTCGCACTCATGCCTAAGACCGTCACGCGCGTCGCCCACTGCATCATCAATTGGCTCGAGCGCATTGGTGTCTCGGCCACTAAGATCGAGGGATGGCGTACGTTTGTCGATGGCGAGATCTACTCCTTCTCCGAGAAGTTCAAGCTTTCTGCCGGACATTTTTCTTCCATGCTGCTCACCGTGTTTATCACCATGCTGCAGCTCGCGTTTTTCTATCTGGTTCCGTATTTCCTGATGCTTGCCTTTGGCCACCACGAGGTCGACTTTTTCTCGGTCATGGCCGCGAGCGCCTTTGTCCAGCTTCTGAGCTCTGCGGTCCCCTTGCCCGGTGGAACTGGTGGCGCTGAGGGCGGCTTTGCATTGTTCTTGGGTCATTTCTTTGGGTCGGCTTCGACCGCCGGCTATCTGCTGTGGCGCCTCATTACGTTTATTGCGCCGACCATTTTGGCTGCGCCCCTGCTGGGACTTAAGAGCGCCCACAACGAGAGCATCCATGCGCGCTGGGATCGCGTGATGCGCAAGCTCGGCCGCACGCCTCAGATGCCCTCTGTGGCCGCGAAGCCGCACCCCACGAATGCTGTTACCGTTGATCCCAAGAAGCACGCTCAGAAGGCTTCTGGGGCCGCTAAGCCGGCTCATAAAGCCTATGTGCGTCAGACAGGCGATGGTATTCGCGTATCTCCGTCGGCACTCAATAAGAAGAAGCATCCTAAGTCGCAGTAGGGCAGTCGTGCGTTCTTCATGACACGGGGCATATTTGTGCCGTATGGGGGATAATCCTCTTACGTAGATTATCTCTCATCTGTTGATGAATGCTCGCATATCGAAGGGACACGCCCATGGCAACCAGCAAACCGCGTCTTGACCGCCGCATCGTTCGCAGCCGCAATGCCATCCTTTCTGCTTTCGAGCGCCTGCTCATGGAAAAGCCGTTGGCAGACATTACGGTGAGTGCCATCGCGCGCGAGGCCAATGTCGACCGCAAGACCTTTTACGTTCACTTTGGTACGGTTGACGGCCTGCTCGATGCCATTGCCGTCGATGTTGTGGAGATGATTGTCGACTCGGTCGAGAAAACGCTTGCTTCCATGGACGGCGACACCAACGAGCGCGCCCTTGGCGCGGCGGCGACCTTCTTTAAAACCGTTAACGAGGCGCTGTGCAACAACCTCGTGCTCAATCGTCAGCTGATCGAGAACATTCCGCTCGATGATTTTATGGCTCGTCTTCGTGCGCCGCTCGAACACGAGATTGCCGAGCGCGATCTGCTGCCCCAAGGTCTCAAGGACGAGATGTTCGACTACTATCTGGCGTTTTTGCTGTCGGGTATTATCGGTATCTATCGCACGTGGGCACTGTCTGACGGCTCGGTTCCTATCGAGCGTGTCTCTGAGGTCGCCAACGACCTGACTCTCAATGGCCTGTCGAGTCTGGAATCTCGCTTCGAATAGCACTTGCGCCTTACCTCCCCTGAGTTGCGGTGAAATAGGGACTGAATAGGTCTTTTAACAACCTAAAGGGGGTGCGGACGATTTCTTGGACCGCGCCTAGGCGTATCCATGGGAATCCTCCGATGCGCCTTCGCACGCTTGCATGACCTCGATACCATGCGAGCGTGCGAACTCGATGAGCTCTGCGTTGCGGGCGTTTATGGTGCCGAAGGCGGCGGGGCACACAATAAGGCGCGCACAGTGGACGAGGAGCTCTTTGGCGCGGGCTATGGTTTTATCCCCGATCGGCTCGAAGGCGCGCTCGGCCACGCATTCCGTCGCCAGGTCGCGCGCGAGCTCGCAGTCGATGTCCCCTTCGTGCAGAACGCCCGCGTAGAACGCCTTGCCCTGCCGGATGAGCTGGCGAAACACAGCCGACCCCGTACCTGCGCCGGCGATGACGAACGTGTGCGCATCACCGTGTGGGCGCCCAATTTCCACGCTGCCGAAGCGCTCGTTGAAGGTGCCATGCTGAAGGCCGTAGAGCTCGCCAATTGTCTCGCGCGTGAATATGTCCTCGGGTGCGCCGGCGCGGAAGACCCGGCCGTCCTTCACGCAAATCACCTTGTCGGCGCTTTTCTGCGCGAGCTCGAGTTCGTGGATGGACATGATGACAGCCACATTCCGCGATTTCGCAAGGTGGCGAAGTATTCGCAGCAGGTCGATCTGGTAGCGGATATCGAGATACGACGTGGGCTCGTCGAGCACGAGCACACGCGGATCCTGCGCGATGGCGCGTGCGAGCATGACGCGCTGGCGTTGCCCATCGCTTATCTGCATGAAGTCGCGCTCGGCGAGCTCTTCCACATGTGCGGTTTTCATGGCCTCGTCGACCCGACTATGGTCGTCGGGCGAGAGTGTGCCCATTCGCCCGGTGTAGGGATGCCTTCCCGCCTCTACGATATCGCGGCAGGTGAGGAGCTCGGTCCGGGGGCGATCTGTCAGCATAACGGCAAGGTTCCTTGCGAACTCCGCCGTCTTCCATCGGGAAATCTCCCGCCCGTCGAGCTCGACTGTGCCGGCAAGCGGTGCCAGATGGCGTGTGATGGTTTTCAAGATGGTCGACTTGCCCGAGCCGTTCGGCCCGATGAGCGCCACGACGTCGCCCGCGCGAACCTCCAGATCGACGCCTTCGACTACGACCTTCTTGTCGTAGCCCGCCGACAGGTCGCTTATGCGGAAAAGCGGCGCTCCGTCAGCCTGCGTTTCGATCGAGGTTTCGAGGTTCGACTCCGCTCGGAGGAGGCGTTCCGCGCGCAGTTCCGCACGAGCCGAAAGTGCCTTCTGGCGCTTTCGTGCGAGCTCAGGACTGTCTAAGCACGGAATGTCCCCTCCGAGCGTTTTGGGCCGCGGCACGAATTTCCCCATCTACCTCACCCGCTTCTTCAACATGAGTGCGATAACCACCGGCGCGCCGAAGATGGCGGTGACGGCGCTGATGGAAAGCTCGACGGGAGAGAACAGCGTGCGCGCGATCAAATCGCAGCCCGCGCAGAAGATGGCGCCTCCCAAGAAGCACGCAGGAATCACGCGGATGGGCTTCGACGACTTTAGCGCCGACTTCACGAGATGCGGAACCGCGATGCCTACGAACGACACCGGACCAGCGAACGCGGTCACGCAGGCGGAGAGCATGCTCGCTAGAAGGACGAGCACCACGCGGAAGCGTGCGACGTTCACGCCGACGCTTTTCGCGTAGGCTTCTCCCAGCTGGAAGGCGGAAAGGGGCTTCGATATCGCGAATACGCATGCGCTCACGGTGATCACCACGACCGCGATGACCGCGACGTCATCCCAGCTCGAACCCGAGAAGCTACCCAAAGACCAGTTGTGCAGGTTCACGATGGACTGGTCGTCGGCGAAGGCGATGAGGAAGTTCGTCGCCGCCGAGCAGATGTATCCCACCATGACACCCGCCACGATGAGCATGGCCATGGAATTTATGCGCCGTGCGATGAGGAGCACGAAGCCGATGGTGATAAGCGAGCCCAGAAACGCTGCGGCCACCATGGCCGGCGAGCACATGGCCTGGTTTGCGCCCAAAAGTACGATCATCGTAAGCGCGACGACGAACTTTGCGCCCGAGGAGACGCCCAAGATGAACGGGTCGGCGATGGGGTTGTTGAAAAACGTCTGCAGCAGGAACCCGGAGAGCGAAAGTGCCCCGCCGAGAAGCACAGCTGAAAGCACGCGCGGCAGGCGAATCTCCCAGATGACCTGACTTTCCATGGAATTGGCCGCGCCGCCCGAAAGGATGCCGGGGATGTGGTCTGCGGGCACGAGCACGCTCCCGATGCACAGGTTGGCCCCGACGAGCACGATGAGGGCAACAGCGAGCAGCGCCGTCACGGCGCGACACCGCGCGGCGCGCCCCGATTCGTCGTATGCCATGGAAAGTCGGCTTCTCATGGTGCTAGCCGAGCTTCCTCAGATAATGGAAGTCGCTCGCGTCATCGCCGGTGAACGCCCCGTGCAGCTCATCGATAATGTCGGCGGTAGAGGTCATCTGCTGGTACATGTCGGCGCTTGTGACCCAGACGTTGCCGTTCTTCACGGCTTTGAACTGCGACAATAGCGCGTTTTTGCCTACGAAATCGTTCAAGGTGGCAACCGATTCGTCGATGGTGCCGTTGTAGATGATGATGTCGGCATCCTTCGCCGTCGCGTAGAAGCGCTCCATTTCGAGCGTTACTGACGAACCTGACGTCGACGCCGTCTGCGCGTCATCGAGCGCGTAGCTGCCGCCTGCAAGCTCGATCATCTGCGCCACGTAGTCGCCCGCCCGCCTCGTGACGGCGGCCCCGTTCGAGTTAATGTAGAAATACGCCACGGTTTTACCTGACGACGCGAGCCCCGACGTTTGCTCGACGCGTGCCTTCTGCTCGTTGAACAGGTGCGCGGCCTCGTCTTCCTTGTCGAACAGTACGCCGAAAAGCTTAATCCACTCGACGCGCCCGAGTGCTTCGGGCTCGCTCGACGACTGTTCGGTGAGCACGACGAGCCCGAGCTTCTGCAGCTTTTCCTTCACATCGGGCGTGTGGTTGATCATGGTGTTCTCGATGGCGAGCGTGCAGCCCGAGGCCGATATTCGCTCGTAGTCGGGCGCGCTGTACTTGCCGCCGTAGGCGATCGCCCCACTTTCGAGCGCGCTTTTGAAGCCCGCGACCGAGCAATCGTCGGCCTTCGTGCCCGACATTAAGATATTGTCGTTCGCATCGAGCGCGTCGACCAGGCACATCGTCGCCGACGATACGAGATACACCTTGTCGGCGGGACGCCTTATGACCGCGATGTCGGAGCTCAACCCATCAGGTACCTTTGCATCTTGCGGCGCCACGAGGAAGCGCTCCCCGTTCGAAACGCAGATAAGCCGCAGGCCGCCTTCGAACTCGTCGACAGTGAAGTGCTTGGCGTATTCAAGCTGAAGCGTCCCCGTCGGCTCCCAGCCGCAGCCCAAATCGGCGTTGTGGAAGTCGGCCGCGGCGCTTGAAGCCGTTCCCGCAGGGGAGCCGCCGCTTGCATCGTCGCCCGATTTCTCCTTCATGGTGGATGAGTCGAAGTGGAGCGTGTAGTCGATGGTGTGCGGCGTCGACATGGCGACGGTCTCGGCCGACACGGCGATGTCCTCGTCGAGCGTGACGGGTATCTCGAACGTAGAGTTGCCGCCGTCGTTTACGGGCGCGTAGTCCACGCCGTCGACGGTCATCTTGTCGTAGTTTGAACTCGACCAGGTGATGGTCGCGGTGTAGGTGTCGCCATCCTTCACAATTGTGGTGGGTGAGCTGATGCTTGCGCGCCCTGACCCGCCGGAAAGCGAGACGCTCACAGTGTATTCCTGAGAGCCCGCCGTGGCACCGGTCGCGTTCGGGCTCGCACTGCACCCCGCGAAGTGAAGCGCGAGCAGGGCGACGAGAACGCAGGCGATCGCGCGCGCCGCGATGCTGCGGCGCTTCCTGTTTTCCCCCTTGGGAAGAATCGACCGCATGGCGTTACTTCAGTGCGTCGGCGCGCAGATCGACGCCGGCGGATTCGAATACGAGCGTGCGGTCGTACCACCGCTCCCTTCTAATGCTCCACGCGGCGCAGGCGGTGTCCTCGTCGAGCGCATCAACGGGCACGTCGTAGGTGTACTTGCCTTCCGCGTTTTCCACATAGGGGATGAAGTCGGCCTCGCTCGCGGCGGCAGCCTCGTCGCCCGTGCCCATGAAGAGCTTGCCGTAGCCCGTGCCGGAAAGTGTCATCACGCAGTGCATGGAGCCGTTTTCCACGATGAGCTGGGCGTCCACAATCCTGAACATGTTCGAGCTGGAATCTACGGTGATCTGATAGGTGCCGTCGGCCACCTTGTCGGCGGTGATGGGGGCAGCGCTTGCGCCCTCGGGCGCATCGGCCGCCTGTTCGGTCTTTTCCTGGGTATCGGCATCGCTTGCCTTTGCGCTGTCGATTGAATTTCCGCCGCAGCCGGCGAGCGAGAACGCGAAAAGCGCCGCCGACAGGGCGAAGGCGAGGGTTTTCTTCAACATGGAGGGGTTCCTTTCAATCGCTTCGACCGCCCGCGCCGTGCGGTGGGCGGGCGGGATGCGAATGCAACGGGCATGCGCCGTCGGTCGGGGAAGGCACATGCCCGTTGCACGG
>CAJLLN010000009.1:0-25384 GCA_905207495.1 uncultured Collinsella sp.
GGCGCCGCCCACGCAGGTGGCGGCACCGCCGAAGGGCTCGATCTCGGTCGGGTGGTTGTGGGTCTCGTTCTTAAAGAGGAACAGCCAGTCCTGGTCCTCGCCATCGACATCGACCTTCACCTTGACGGTGCAGGCGTTGATCTCCTCGGACTCGTCGACATCGGTCATGACGCCGGTCTTCTTGAGGTACTTGGCGCCGATGGTGCCCATGTCCATGAGGCAGACGGGCTTGGCGTCGCGACCGAGTTCGTGGCGCATCTCCATGTAGCGGTCGAAGGCCTGCTGCACCACGGCGTCGTCGATCGTCACGTCGTCCAGGACGGTGCCGAAGGTGGTGTGGCGGCAGTGGTCGGACCAGTAGGTGTCGATCACACGGATCTCGGTGATGGTGGGGTCGCGGTCCTCATCGCGGAAGTACTGCTGGCAGAAGGCGATGTCCGCCTCGTCCATGGCAAGGCCGCGCTCGGAAATAAAGGCGGCAAGGCCGGCTTCGTCGAGCTCGCGGAAACCGTCGAGTACCTCGACGGGCTGGGGCTCGGGGGTCTCCATGTACAGCGTCTCGGGCAGGTCGAGCGAGGCGATGCGCGCCTCGACGGGGTTCACCACGTAGTGCTTGATGGCATCGATGGCGGCCTCGTCCAGAGCGCCCGAGATCATATAGACCTTGGCGGAGCGCACGGCGGGGCGCTCGCCCTGGCTGATGAGCTGCACGCACTCGCTGGCGGAGTCGGCGCGCTGGTCAAACTGGCCAGGCAGGAATTCGACGGCAAAGACGGCGCCATCGCTTGCGGGGAGCTCGTCGTAGGTCACATCGACCTGGGGCTCGCTAAAGACGGTCGGCACGCAGGAGCGGAAAAGCTCCTCGTCGATGCCCTCGACGTCGTAGCGGTTGATGATCCTCAGGGCCTCGATGCCCTTGATGCCGAGAATTTCGGTCAGCTCGCCCTTGAGCTGCTGAGCCTCGACGTCGAACCCGGGTTTCTTCTCCACGTAGATACGAGAGACCATTGGTTCCTGCCTTCCTGATCGGTTGGGCGTACGGTACGGTATGCGGCAGCGGTCGGTTTGCGGGGTCTGCCCTGCGGTCGCCTTGAGCCACATGTTTGTAAACCTCACTATGATACGACAGCTCGCGGCGCGGTGAGGACGGCGAGGGTGCTACAGTGAAGCGCAAACAAGAGAAAGGCATCACATGGCATTCGTTTCTCTCGCCATCATCGCACTCGTGGCCTTTGCGAGTCCTTTTATCGCCTCGGCGATTCCCGGAAAACCCGTTCCCGAGACGGTCTTTTTGCTCGTGCTCGGCGCGGTGCTGGGACCCCATATGCTCGGCGTCATCCATGTAGATGCCGAGGTCTCGCTGGTGTCCGAGCTCGGTCTGGCCTTTTTGTTCCTGCTTGCCGGCTTTGAGATCGATCCCAAGAGCATCACGGGCGTCGAGGGCCGCTACGGCTTGGCGACGTGGGTCGTCACGTTTGGTATCGCCTGGCTTGCTGTGCGCTTTACCCCGTGGTTCTCGGTCAGTCATTTCGACGGTATCGCCGTGACGCTTGCCCTCACTTCCACGGCGCTCGGCACGCTCGTACCCATCATGCGTGAGCGCTCGCTCACTGGCACGCGTGTGGGCGACTCCATCCTTGCCTATGGCACGTGGGGAGAGCTCGGTCCCGTGCTCGCCATGTCGGTGCTGCTGTCTGCCCGCACTGGCATCCAAACGCTCGTAATCCTTGGCTTGTTTGCGGTGGTTTGCGTGTTGCTTGCCGTGGTCCCGAGCCGCTCCAAGCGCGTCGGCAGCCGTTTCTTTGCGTTTGTCGAGGAGCGCGCCGATACCACGTCGCAGACCTTCGTGCGCCTGACGGTGCTCATCCTGGTCACACTCGTGGCGTTCTCGGCCGTCTTTGATCTCGACATCGTGTTGGGTTCTTTTGCCGCCGGCTTTGTCCTGCGCTATATCATCCCCGAGGGCAACCATACGCTCGAGACCAAGCTCGACGGTCTGGCCTACGGCTTTTTGATTCCGGTGTTCTTTACCGTATCGGGCGCAAAGATCGACCTGACGGCTGTGGCTTCGCGCCCGGGCTTGCTCGTGGGCTTTATCGTGGCGTTGCTGATTATTCGTGCCGTGCCGATCCTTGTCTCTATGAGCATTTGTCCTGCGACGCGCGATGTGTCGGCGTATGGCCGCATTACCGTGGCCCTGTACTGCACCACGGCGCTGCCGATCATCGTTGCCGTGACGAGCGTTGCCGTCAACGCGGGCGCGCTGTCGCAAGACATCGCGTCGGTTATGGTTGCCGCCGGCGCCATCACGGTGTTCTTGATGCCATTGCTCGCGCAGCTCTTCTACCGCGTGGTGGATGCTGCGCCGGTCGCCGCCGTGGCAGAAGTTGCCGAGCATCCATCCGATGCGCTCGACATCCTGCGCGCTCATCACGATTTGGCGAGTCTGCTCGCACGAGAGCACGAGCTGCTGACTTCGCATGGCCATGGTCGCGTATTCGAGGGCCTGCCTACGCTCGATACGATTGCCGAGCGTCTTTCCGCCGAGGCGGCGAGCGGCCACATCGATGCCCGCATCGTGGACGCGGCGCACCTGCTTGCCGATAAGACTTATGGTGATGAGATCGACACGTCCGAGCTGACTCCGCATGAGCGTCGCCGCCTGGAGCGCGCCAAGCTCGCCGTGCGCGAATACCGCCGCCGCATGCTGGAGCTCTATGCACGCGATGAGGCCCAGGACGACGACGGCAAGTAGTCGATACTCTCTCGAGGAAGCCGCGTCCCGCTTTGAAGGCCCGGAACGGGATGTGGTTTCCGAAACGGGGGCCGTTGGGAAACTGTGTCCCGGAATGGGCGCTCAGAGTGGGATGCAGTTTCCGCGAGAGACCCGTTGCGGAAACGGTATCCCAGAATCGGCGTTCAAAGCGGGACGCAGTTTCCGCAAGGAGGTCCTGGGGAAACCGTGCCCCGTTCTGATCCGAAATACTGGGACATAGTTTCCCTTTCATAACAGAAGAAGGCGCGCTGCCTGCAGTTGATGCAGACGGCGCGCCTTTTTGGTTGAGCTATGTTGAGGCTTGAAGCCAAAGCTTGTGGCTCCCTAGGAGCGGGCGGCTCCGTCGACGGGGAGCACGGCGCCCGTGACGTAGGAGGACATGTCGCTCGCCAGGAAAACAAAGGCGTTGGCGACATCCTCGGGCTCGCCCATGCGACCCAGCGGAATGGTGGCGACGATGGGCTTAATAACCTCTTCGGGCAGGTTGGCGACCATATCGGTTTTGGTTACGCCAGGTGCGACAGCATTGACGCGAATACCCATGGGGGCGAGCTCGCGCGAGAGCGACTGGACCATGCCGTTGACGGCAAACTTGGACGTGGGGTAACCGACGCCAGAGGGCTGACCGTACTTGGCGACCATTGAGCTCGTGGTGGTGATGGTGCCGCCGTGGCCAGCCTCGGTCATAATCTTAGCGGCTGCCCGGTGGCCGTTAAAGACGGCGACGACGTTGAGGTCCATAACTTTGGCGAACTCCTCGGCCGTGTAGTCCAAGAGGGGTGAACGCTGGGAAATACCGGCATTGTTGACGACCGTGTCCAAGCCGCCCATGTCGGCTGCAGCCTGGGTAAAGGCCTCAGTCACGGCTTCGAGTGAGGTGAGGTCGCAGGAGCGGCCCCAGACCTTGGCGTCGGGATAGGCGGCTGTCAGCTTCTCAACGGCCGCATCGGCGGTCTCTTGACGCGAGCCAAAGACGGTGACGGCGGCGCCCTCCTCGATAAAACGGCAGGCGATGGCATAGCCGATGCCGCGCGTGCCTCCGGTGATGATTGCTTTCTTACCCTCGAGCAACATGGTGCCTCCATTCTTCGGGGGGGTGGACATACGCAGCACAGCATAACGGCGCGCAAAATCAACTTCGTTCGCATATCGGTAAACGGCACCCTCGGTTGTCAGCGAATGGCCAAGTTGTTCAAACTTTTGCTTGATGAACGTCAAACAAAGGGGCTCCCATCCAAACGGACGGGAGCCCCTCAGGTGCTATGTTGTGTGCCAAGGACTGGACTAGTTGGCCATGACGCCTTCGGTCCAGGCCTCAACGTCCTCGATGCGCAGGACGTTGGCGACCTCGGCCACGCAGTCGACGCTGGCAAGCTCGGCGGCGGCAGCCTGGACGTCCTTCTCGAGCGCGCGGTGCGTCAGGAAGATGACCGAGCAGGCATCACTGACGCCCGATTTGCCGTCCTCGACCTGGTTGATGAGCGAGATCGAGATGTTGTGCTTGGCAAAGATGTCGACCGTCTCGGACAGGGCGCCCACGCGGTCGGCGACCTTCAGGCGCACATAGTACTTGGTCTGGAGCTCGTCCATGGGCTTAAAGGCGAGGTTGTGGCCATAGGGCTCAATCTCGGGCAGCGGAGCCACGCCGCGGCTGATCTGCTCGGAGAGCGACAGGATGTCGCCCACGACGGCACTCGCGGTGGGGAAGGAGCCTGCGCCGGCACCGTAGAACATGGTCTCGCCCACGGCGTCGCCTACCACGTAGACAGCGTTCATGGCGCCGTTGACCTTGGCAAGCATGTGGTCGGCGGGGATCAGCGTGGGGTGCACGCGGACGTCGACGCCGGCGTCGGTGTTGCGTGCGATGCCCAGCAGCTTGATGGTGTAGCCGAGCTCGCGGGCCTGGGCAATGTCCTCGGCGCCGATGGTACGGATACCCTGCTGGTAGACATCGTCGGTGGTCACACGGGTGCCAAAGCCGATGGAAGCGAGGATTGCCGTCTTGCTGGCGGCGTCGAAGCCGTCGACGTCGGCGGACGGGTCGGCCTCGGCATAGCCCTTTGCCTGGGCGTCGGCGAGCACGTCAGCGTAATCGGCGCCCTCGGCGTCCATGCGCGACAGGATGTAGTTGGTGGTGCCGTTAAGGATACCGGCGATGGTCAGGATCTTGTTGCCCACCAGGTCGTGCTCGAGCGTGCTGACAATGGGGATGCCACCGCCGCAGCTGGCCTCGCACTTAATCTGCACGCCGCACGCGCGCGCCTTCTCGGCGAGCGTCTCGACATGACGGCCCAGCAGGGCCTTGTTGGCAGAGACGACGTGCTTGCCGTTCTCGAAGGCGGTGGTGAATATCTCGGTTGCGGGATGCTCGCCGCCGATCAGCTCGACGACGATGTCGACGGCGGGGTCTGTGACGACGTCGTGCCAGTCACTCGTAAAGGCCTCGCGCTCAATGCCTGCCGCCTCGGCCTGCTCCCAAGCAAGCGCGCAGGCGCGGGTCAGCTTAAGGTCGATGCCGTAGGCTGCCAGGTACTCATCGTGGTGGCTCTTGATCAGACGGGCCACGCCGCCGCCGACGGTTCCCAGACCGATCAGACCGACGTTCACGGTGCGCAGGGGTTCGCTCATAGATAGCTCCTTCGTGCATCTTATGGATGGATTAACCACTTAAAGGTTGAGTGCATTCTAGCGTGAACAGAGGGCGCGTGCTCGCCAGGCAACAGGAGTCGCACAAAACGGCACCCCCGAAACGCTGCGGAAACATTGGAAACATGCTCGCTACAAACGGAACTCCGTAACAAACTGTCAACGTTTGCACCATAAGGTTTGCTTTACCGATCCCGCCATGGGCGCCAGTGCCACGAAGTTCTTGGCCGAGAAGTACGCGGATGCCAAGATCGCCCTGTTCTATAACGATGGCGACACGTACAGCTCAGGCGCCGCCGATACCTTCGTCGAGCAGGCCAAGGCGTCCAAGCTTGATATCGTCGATACCGAGACCTTTAAGGACGATTCTTCCACGAGCTTTACCAACCAGCTCACCAAGGTCATGCGCAAGATCAAGATCGAGGGCCTGACGGGCGAGCTGACGTGGAATGACGAGGGCCAGGTCGAAAAGCCCGCCACAGCCTATGTGATCCAGGACGGCAAGTACATCGCCGCCTAAGTGCGCATAAAGCGCGACCAGTGAGGCCGTTTTATTCAGGGCAGGGACGCCTGTAACAGAACGGAAACATTACTTTCACACAATAAAGTGGCATTACTGCATAAAGTAATAGAAATACGCAGAATTATGGATAAATGAACAAATCCAAAGAAAAGTTGAAATAATCGCCACTTTCCTTAACTAAAGCGTCTAGTATTTTGCGAACGCCGAACACGGCGAAGGATGGCCTGTCGGGTAACCGAAACCCGACGAGATTTGAGAGGAGAGCCGCATGTCGAGCCTCACCGGTAAGTCATTGAACCCTGTTATGAATCGCAGGAGCGTTATCGCGAGCGCAGCAGGTCTGGGGGCGATGTCCATTCTAGCTGGCTGTTCCTCCAACGGCGGCGACAGCGGTTCCGCTTCGAGCGACGCTTCGTTTAAGATCGGCACCATCGGCCCGCTGACCGGCGCCAACGCGTCCTACGGCAAGTCCGTTACCCAGGGTGTCGAGCTTGGCTGCAAGGATTTCTCGACCAAGGAGCTGCCGCTTGCCAGCAAGGCCGAGGATGACCAGGCCGACGGCGAGAAGGCCGTCAACGCCTTCAACACCCTGCTCGACTGGGGCATGCAGGCCCTTGTCGGCCCGACCACCACGGGTGCGTCGGTTGCCGTTGCCGCCGAGTGCGGTAACGACCCCAAGACGTTCATGATCACCCCGTCCGCGTCCTCCGAGGACGTCACCGACGGCAAGGATTGCGTCTTCCAGGTTTGCTTCACCGACCCCAACCAGGGTGTCAACGCTGCCAAGTTCCTGGCGCAGAAGTATGCGGACGAGAAGTTCGTGCTGTTCTATAACTCCGGCGACGCCTATTCTTCGGGCATCGCAGATTCCTTTAAGGCCCAGGCCGCTGAGTCCAAGCTCGAGATTGTTGACGAGGAGACCTTTAAGGACGACTCCGCCACGAGCTTTACCAACCAGCTGACCAAGGCCAAGCAGGCCGGCGCCACCATGATCTTTGCGCCGATCTACTACACGCCGGCGTCCGTCCTGCTCAAGAACGCCAAGGACATGGGCTACGACGTCAAGATGATGGGCTGCGACGGCATGGACGGCATCCTGGGCGTTGAGGGCTTCGATACCTCTCTTGCCGAGGGTCTGCTGCTCATGACCCCGTTCTCCGCCGACGACGAGAAGAACGCCGACTTCGTTAACGCTTACAAGGATAAGTACGGCGATACCCCCGACCAGTTTGCCGCCGACGCCTACGACGGCGTGCACGCGGTGGCCGAGGCCGTCAAGGAGGCCGGTCTTGGTGTCGACGCCGATCCGACCGAGGCTGCCGAGAAGCTGTCCAAGGCTATGCTCAAGATTACCGTTGACGGTCTGACCGGCAAGCTCACCTGGAACGATAAGGGCCAGGTCCAGAAGGAGCCCACGGCGTACGTCATCACCGACGGCAAGTACGTACAGGCCTAATTGGCCGCCTTACATAGAGCGGTTTTGATCCCAAGCAGGGGAGGTTTTGGCCTTCCCTGCTTGCTTGGTATCTAGGGACAGTGTAACGTCCCTGTTTCATACATTAACTGGAAACCTATTCGAAAGGGGGATGTGGAACATGACGGTCTTTATCCAATACCTGGTCAACGGCCTGTCCATGGGCAGCGTCTACGCCATCATCGCGTTGGGCTACACCATGGTCTACGGTATCGCCAAGATGCTCAACTTCGCTCACGGCGACGTCATCATGGTCGGCGCCTATGTTTCGTTCTGCGCCACGTCGTATCTCGGCCTCCCGGGCTGGGCATCTGTAATTCTCTCTTGTGTGGTCTGCACCGTTCTCGGTGTTCTCATCGAGGGTCTGGCATACAAGCCGCTGCGCCAAGCAGGCCCGCTGGCCGTTCTGATCACGGCTATCGGCGTGTCTTACTTCCTGCAGAACGCCGCGCAGCTTCTGTGGGGCGCCACGCCCAAGAACTTCACTTCGCTCGTCACCTTCCAGGTGCCGGAGTTCTTGGCCAAGTTCAACGTAAGCGCCGTCTCGCTCGTCACCATCGTCGCCTGCCTGGTTATCATGGCCGGCCTGATGTTCTTTACAGGTAAGACCAAGATGGGCAAAGCCATGCGCGCCGTGTCCGAGGACAAGGCCGCCGCTCAGCTCATGGGCATCAACGTCAACCGCACCATCTCGATGACGTTTGCCATCGGCTCTGCCCTTGCCGCCATCGCCGGCGTGCTGCTGTGCTCCTACTCGCCGGTGCTGCAGCCTACGACAGGCGCCATGCCTGGCATCAAGGCCTTCGACGCCGCCGTCTTCGGTGGCATCGGCTCCATCCCCGGCGCCTTTGTCGGCGGCATTCTCATCGGCATCATCGAGGCGATGGCACAGGCTTACATTTCCACGAGCCTTGCCAACTCCATCGTCTTTGGTGTTTTGATCATCGTCCTGCTCGTCAAGCCTGCCGGCCTCTTGGGCAAGTACGTCCCCGAGAAGGTGTAGGTGAGCGTTATGAAGTTTCTTAAAGACAAGCAGACGCGTCACGACTTTGTCACGTACGCCATGTGCATCGTGGCCTTCGCCGTCGTGTTCTTTATGCAGTCGAACCACATGATTCCGCGCATGATCGCCGGTCAGCTGGTTCCCATCACGGCCTATATCGTCATGGCCATCTCCCTCAACCTCGTCGTCGGCATCGCGGGCGACCTGTCGCTGGGCCACGCGGGCTTTATGAGCGTCGGCGCCTATACGGGCATCGTCACCGCGGTCGCTCTCGAGAGCGCCGTTCCCTCCGATCCGGTGCGCCTGATCATCAGCATCGTGGTCGGCGCTATCGCCGCTGCCGTCTTGGGCTTCTTGATTGGCATCCCGGTCCTGCGCCTGAGCGGCGACTATCTGGCCATCGTGACCCTGGCTTTTGGCGAGATCATCAAAGAGATTGTCACTTGCCTTATCGTGGGTGTCGACTCCCGCGGCCTGCACGTGATCTTTAACATCACGGGCAACTCTACGATCGACGACCTGCACCTGCTCGAGGACGGCACCGCCATCATCAAGGGCGCCCAGGGCGCCTCGGGCGTGTCGACGTACTCGACCTTCCTCGCCGGTGCCATCCTGGTCATGGTCGCGCTCGTGATCGTGCTCAACCTGGTTCGCAGCCGTACCGGCCGTGCCATTATGGCCGTGCGCGATAACAAGATTGCAGCCGAGTCCGTAGGCATCTCCGTCACCGAGTACCGCATGATCGCCTTCGTGGTTTCCGCTGCCCTCGCCGGTGCTGCCGGAGCTCTCTTCGGCGGTAACTTCTCGCAGCTCTCCGCCACCAAGTTCGACTTCAACACGTCCATCCTCATCCTGGTGTTCGTGGTCTTGGGTGGTCTGGGCAATATGCGCGGCTCCGTTATCGCGGCGGCGTTGCTCACGGTGCTTCCCGAGCTGCTCCGTCAGTTCTCGGACTACCGCATGCTCATCTACGCCATCGTGCTGATCCTGGTCATGATCTTTACCAACAACCCGCAGCTTAAGGCGTTCTTCGGTCGCGTCAAGGACCGCTTTGCTTCCAAGAAGGAGGTGGCAGCCGATGCCCAGTAAATTTGAGTTCAACAAGGGCAAGATGGTCCCGTATCCTTCTGGCGCCATCGTTCCCGACCGCGATCTGGGCGAGCGCCCGGCGCTCGAGTGCATCCACCTGGGCATTGAGTTCGGCGGCCTTAAGGCAGTCGACGATTTTAGCCTGACCATCGGCAAGACCGAGATTGCCGGTCTCATCGGCCCCAACGGTGCCGGCAAGACCACGGTCTTCAACCTGCTCACCAAGGTGTACCAGCCCACACACGGCACCATCCTGCTCGACGGTGAGGACACCTCGGGCAAGTCGGTCTACCAGGTCAACCGCATGGGCATTGCCCGTACGTTCCAGAACATCCGCCTGTTCAACACCATGACGGTGGAGGACAACGTCAAGGTCGGCCTGCATAACCAGGAGCGCTACTCTGGTTTTGAGGGCGTGCTGCGCCTGCCGACGTATTGGAAGCACGAGAAGGCCGCCCACGAGCGCGCCATGGAGCTGCTGTCCATCTTTGATATGGAGCACCTGGCAAACGAGCAGGCCGGCTCGCTGCCTTACGGCGCCCAGCGTCGTCTGGAGATCGTCCGCGCTCTTGCCACTAACCCTAAGCTGCTGCTGCTCGACGAGCCTGCCGCCGGCATGAACCCGTCCGAGACCGCGGAGCTCATGGAGAATATCGTCAAGATCCGCGATACCTTCGGCATCGCCATCATGCTTATCGAGCATGATATGTCGCTCGTCATGAACATCTGCGAGGGCATCTGCGTGCTTAACTTTGGTAAGGTCATCGCCAAGGGCACGGCCGAGGAAATCCAGAACAACGACGCCGTTATCGAGGCGTATCTGGGCAAGCAGGATAAGGGGGAGAACTAAATGGCAGAGCCGATGCTTTCCGTCTACAACATCAACGTCTGGTACGGCGCCATCCACGCCATCAAGGACATCTCCTTTAACGTTAACGAGGGCGAGATCGTGGCCTTGATTGGTGCCAACGGTGCTGGCAAGTCCACGACGCTTAAGACCGTCTCGGGCCTGCTGCGCTCCAAGACCGGCTCCATCAAGTTTATGGGTGAGGACATTACCCATACGCCCGCCGACAAGCTGGTGAGCAAAGGCTTGGCTCAGGTGCCCGAGGGCCGTCGCGCCTTTTTGCAGATGACGGTCGAGGAGAATCTGGAGATGGGCGCCTACACGCAGCCCAAGTCAACGGTTGCTCCGGGCCTCGAGCGCGTTTACGAGCAGTTCCCGCGCCTTAAGGAGCGCCGTCGTCAGGTTGCCGGCACCCTTTCGGGCGGCGAGCAGCAGATGCTCGTTATGGGTCGTGCCCTTATGAGCAACCCCAAGCTGCTCATGCTTGACGAGCCTTCCATGGGCCTGGCGCCGATTCTGATTGAGCAGATCTTCCAGATCGTCGAGGACCTGCACAAGGCCGGCACCACGGTGCTCCTGGTCGAGCAGAACGCGCAGATGGCGCTTTCCATCGCTACGCGCGGCTACGTGCTCGAGACCGGCAAGATCACCATGACCGGCACCGGCCAAGAACTCCTGCACGACGACAACGTCCGCAAGGCATACCTGGGTGGTTAATCCATTCAAAAAAGGGGCGCTGACTAACCCAGTCAGCGCCCCTTTTAAGTTGCGGTGAAATAGGGACTGAATAGGGGCTCCAGAGGCCAAAACAGTCCCTATTCCACCGCAACTTCATGGGGATGTGTGACAATGCCCGTCGGAAAACATCTGCTGTCTTTGGGGGTCTATCTATGCTGTACGAGTTTTGTGCCGAGAACTTTGAGCGGGTTCCGGCGGCCATTGCGGCCGGTGCGGGTCGCATCGAGCTGTGCGACAACCTTGCCGTCGGTGGTACCACGCCCTCGGCCGGCGTTATCGGCGCTACGGTTAACTATGCCCATGAGCACGATTCACGGGTGATGTGCATGATCCGTCCGCGTGGCGGCGACTTTCACTACAACCAGGACGAGCTGCGCATGATGGAGATGGACTTGGGCCTTGCCGTGAGCGCCGGCGCCGACGGCTTGGTCTTTGGCTGCTGCAAGCCCTGCGCTGGCGGATGGGCGCTCGACGACCTTACGTTGGGCGCCCTCGTGATGGCCGCGGGCTGCGCGACCGAGGAATGCAAGCGTGAGCCCATCGACATCACCTTCCACATGGCGTTTGACCAGCTCTCGCCCGAGGCTCAACTCGATGCCGTCGACACGCTTGCCGACTGCGGCGTTACGCGCATCCTGACGCATGGCGGCGCGACCGGCACGTCGATTGAGGACAACTTCGATCACCTGGCTCGCCTAATCGAGTATGCAGGCGACCGCTTGACCATCCTTCCCGGCGGCGGTATTACCGCGGCCAACCGTGATGCGGTTGCAGCGGCATTGGGCGTGTCCGAGCTCCACGGCACAAGGATCGTACCGCTGGAGGTGTAGCCCGTGGCACTTGTATTCGATGTTCAGCAGGCGAGCGGCAAGCCCGACGACAACCGTCGCCCCGGTACCGCGTGTCCCTTTTGCAACACGGAGGGGCTCACCAATATCATCCGGCGCGACGGTGACTGCATCTGGCTCGAGAATAAGTTCAAGACCCTGCGCGCCACCCGTCAAACCGTGCTGATCGAGTCGGCCAATCACGACGCCGACCTGATGACCTATGAGCCGGACGAACTCCACCATGTGATGAAGTTTGCCCTGGGTTGCTGGCAGCAAATGATCGATTCCCGGCAGTACCGCAGCGTGCTCATGTACAAGAACAAGGGTCCGCTCTCGGGCGGTAGTCTCGTTCATCCGCACATGCAGATTGTGGGTTTGGAGCAGGAAGACGGCTACACTTCGCTGACTTCTGCCAATTTCGAAGGCATCAATGTCTGGCAACAGGGGAGAATCGCGGTCAACATCTCAACCGAACCGATCATGGGGTTCTTTGAGGTCAACGTTTCAGCTCCGCAGGGAATCGCTGCCAGCGATGACACGAGAGACCAAGCCGAGGCGGATCTCTTCGCCGATGCGATCCAGGTAGCTCTGCGCTATATCCTGAACGAGCACCACGGTGGTCGCGCAGAGTCGTACAACCTGTTCTTCTATCACCTGGGCGGTCGGACCATTGCCAAGGCGCTGCCGCGTTGGGTGGTTTCGCCCTACTTTGTCGGCTATCGTTTGGCCCAGGTCAATGCTGAGACCACGCTCGATGTCGATGCTGAGCGCCTGCGTGCGCATCTGGAGGCGCTCACATCGTAAAGTGAGCGCCCGCACACTGCGGACGGTTTAGCGCGCCATTGCATCGCGGCCGGCCTCGACGCGCTTGCGCTGGGCGGCGCGCTCCTCGCCGGTCAGACGCTCAAAGAAGTGCCCGATAAGCGAGGCGAGCACCTGCTGAAACAACGTTCCACACATGACGGGAAACACAACTTCGCCCGGAAAGTATTGCGTGGCGATGACGGCGCCCGAAGAGATATTGCGCATGCCGCAGGTAAAGCACATGGTGGTCGTTTCGCTATATGGCAGATGCAGCGCGCGGGCGACCAGAATGCCGACGACAAAGCCGCTGATGGCGAAGACCAAAATAAAGAGGGCGACTTCCAAGCGCACCGCGTTCATGTGCAGCACGTACTCACTCATGGCGGTGGAGTTGGAGGCGATAACGCCCATCATCATGAACTTGCAGGCGGGCGAGAGCGCGGGGGAGAGTTTTTCGTGCCCCCATCCGCGCGTGAGCTCGTTGATCACGATGCCGAGCACGGCGGGGATGGCGATCATAAAGGCCATGTTCTGCATCATGCTCGGCATGTCGATCGAGACGGTGGCGCCCAGCAGGAGCTTGAGCGTAAGCGGAATCGTCACAGGGGAGATGACCGAGGACGTCAGGATGATGGTGAGCGCGAGCGGGCCGTTGCCGCCGAACATGCTGATCCACATAAAAGCGGTGACTGCCACGGGCACACTGTATTCGAGCACGATGCCGCAGACAAGGTTGGGGTTGGAACCAAAGAACAACGATCCCATGGCATAGGCCGCGATGGGAATAAGCGCCGCCGAGACCAACAACGCCAGAATCAGGTGCAGCGGACGGTGGAACACCTCGGCTACCTGGTGAAAGGTGTTGCTGAGCGCACCTTGGAACGTCATAAAGGCAAACAAGGTGGGAACGATGGGCTTGAGAACGCCGATCTGTTGAGGAAAGAGCACGCCGAGCGCCACGCAAATCGGAACGATGATTTGCATGTGCCCCGCGAGAAACTTGCCCAGTCCAACCCATTGCTTCATATGCTCTTGTGACTCCCTTTGCTCGTGAATCCGTTTTGACTGGATATGCTAGACGCTCACATGTGTCTGTGCGGCTGAAACGCTCGATTATTTCGAGGGTATTACCGTCATCGTTTACCGAAACCGCGGCGCGCTGCGAGGTTCTGCGTCCGTGCCGCACGGTATAATAAATCCGTTCAACAGATCTGCCTGCCGAAGCGGGCATACACAGAGGACTCATCGCTATGAACCGTGAGAGGTATCGCGGCGACCTGCCCCTATCGGGGGTGGGCGCCTATGTCATCGCTTAAGACGACGCATCGCTGGGCGGTCGCTCAGCAAAACCCCGAGCTCGAAAAGGAGCTTTCGGCTGGTCTGGGCATTCCCGGGCTGGTGGCGCGCATTATGGTCGCGCACGGCATTGGCTCCATCAAAGAGGGCCAATTGTTTTTGACGCCTTCGCTCGATCGCGACTGGGCCGACCCACTCATTATCCCGGGCATGTCGGTCGTTGCCGACCGCGTCGAGCGTGCTATTCGCAACCACGAGCACATTGCAGTCTTTGGCGATTTTGACGTTGACGGTATTACGTCGACCTGCCTGTTGACCGAGGCGCTGCGCACGTTTGGCGCCGATGTCACGCCGTTTATTCCGCATCGCTTTGACGAGGGCTACGGTCTTTCGCGCGCGGCACTCGACCGCGTTAACGAGCTCGCTCGCCCCCAGCTGATCGTGACCGTCGATAACGGCATTGCCGCCAAGGAAGAGGTTTCCTATCTGGAGAGCCTGGGGATCGATTTGGTGGTCACGGACCATCACGAGCCCTCCGACCAGGTGCCGCAGGGTGTGCCCCTGACCGACCCCAAGCTCGAGGACGAGGGCCCCTCGCGCGAGCTTGCCGGTGCTGGTGTGGCGCTCAAGCTGGTGCAAGTCCTGGGTGAGCGCCTGGGCAAGCCGTCGTATTGGCGTTCGCTGATAGAGGTCGCGGCGCTGGGCACCGTATCCGACATGATGCCGCTTACGCCCGAGAACCGCGCACTGGTCGCCGAGGGCATCCAGCAGATGCGCGTGACGGCCCGTCCCGGCTACATCGCACTTGCCGCGCTCGCCAAAGCGGACCTTTCGAGCATTACGGCGGATGGCCTGTCATTCTCGCTCATTCCCCGCTTAAACGCTGCCGGTCGCATGGCCGATCCAAAGCTGGCGCTCGACCTGCTGCTTGCCCGCAATCCCATCGAAGCAAGCGCGCTGGCGGCTGAGCTCGAGGAAATCAACCGCCAGCGCCGTGAGATCGAGGCGGAGCTCACGCGCGATGCCATGGCAAAGGTCGAGGAGACCTATGACGGCGGACGCGCGATCGTCGTGGGCGGCGAAGGCTGGCACGAGGGTGTCAAGGGCATCGTGGCAAGCCGTCTGACCAACCGCTATCACGTGCCGGCGCTGCTGTTCTCGATCGAGGACGGTATCGCGCGTGGCTCTGGTCGCTCGGTGGGCAAAGTTAACCTGTTTGACGCCGTCGAGCGCTGTTCCGACCTGCTGATTCGTCGCGGCGGACATGCCGGTGCGGTGGGTGTGACCATCGAGGCATCCAAGCTCGATGAATTCCGTCGTCGCCTTTCCGCTGTGCTATCGGAGATTCCCGCCGAGGACTTTGAAGACATCGACGAGGTTGCCGCCACGGTCGACCTTTCCGAATTGAATATCGAGACCATCGAGCAGATTTCCCGCCTTGAGCCGTTTGGCCAGGGTAATAAGGTGCCGCTGCTGGCTGCCGAGGGCGTGACGATGTGTGATCGCGCCGTGGTGGGTAAAACCGGCGAGCATATGCGCTTCGTGGCGACGGATGGCGCCGCGAGTGTGCCGGCCATCATGTTTCGTGTACCGCAAATCGATAAGCTCATCAACTGCGATAGCGCTGTCGACTTGGTGTTCGAGGCCGTTGCCGAGCATTGGCAGGGTCGTGTGAAGCCCAAGCTCATGGTCAAGGATGTTCTGGTCCGCGATACCACGCTGCCCAGCGTCGACGATCCGGCATGCGAGCTTCGTCGTGGCGTGCAGCCGGCGGATTCCGGCCTGCGCCTGGAGTCGCGCAAGCGCGAGACGCTCGCCCAGCTTTCCTATACCGAGCTCACGCGCTCGCTTATCCATAGCTTTATCGGATCGAACCAGCCGCACCGCGCGCAGGTTGAGGCGCTCGACGCCTTGGCCGATCACCAGAGTGTCTTGGCGGTTATGGGAACGGGCCGCGGCAAGTCGCTCATCTTCCATGTGCATGCCGCGCGTGAGGCGGTGCTTCGCGGACGTGCGAGCATCTTTGTCTATCCGCTGCGTGCGCTTGTTGCCGACCAGGCCTATCACCTCTCGTCGACGATGGCATCGCTTGGCATTGGCGTTGGCGTGCTGACCGGCGAGACCGTGGAGGCCGCACGCGATGACGTGTTCGCCGGCCTAGCTTCGGGCCGCACCGGTATCGTGCTCACGACGCCCGAGTTCCTGTCTATCCATCGTGACCGCTTCGCGCGTTCGGGCCGCATCGGCTTTGTCGTTATCGATGAGGCGCATCATGCCGGTCTTGCCAAGGGCGGCGACCGCAGCGCCTATCTCGACATGCCCGATATCCTCAAAGCCCTGGGCGACCCGGTCGTTATGGCTGCGACGGCCACCGCGACGGCTCCGGTCGTGGCCGAGCTTGCCCGCATGCTGCCGATCACTCGCACGGTGGTCGACGAGACGGTGCGCGAGAACCTGCAGCTCGAGGACGACCGTGATCTTGCAAGTCGCGAGAACCGTTTGGTGTCGATTGTGGCGACGGGGGAAAAGACCGTCATCTACGTCAATTCGCGCGACCAGTCCGTGGCGCTCGCCAAGACGTTGCGCAAGCGTGTGCCCGATTGCGCAACCCATATCGCGTTCTATAACGCGGGGCTTGCGCGCTCCGATCGCCGCCGCGTGGAGGAAGCATTCCGAGACGGAAGCCTCAGCTGCATTGTTTCGACCTCTGCCTTTGGCGAGGGCGTCAACCTGCCCGATATCCGCCATGTTGTGCTCTACCACATGCCGTTTGGCGCCATCGAGTTCAACCAGATGAGCGGACGTGCCGGCCGCGATGGCCAGCCCGCCGTGATCCATCTGCTCTATTCGTCGCGCGACGCCCGCATTAACGAGCGCCTGCTCGACTGCTATGCGCCCGAGCGCGACGAGCTCGTCACGCTCTATCGCGCGCTGCAGACCATGTGGCGCTCCAACCGCGGCAAGACCGGGGACGATTCCTTTAGCGCGAGCGATATCGACATCGCGCAGATGTGCCTTGCCATCGATGCTCGCACGCCGGTCGACGAGCGTTCGGTGGAAAGCGGCCTGGGAATCTTCGAAGAGCTTGGTTTCTGTCGAGTTTCGGGGTTTGACGACACCCGTCGCATCGCGATGGCCGAAAACCCCGGCCGCGTGCAATTGAGCAGGTCAATTCGCTATTTGGAGGGCTTGCGCTCGCGCATGGAGTTCTCGGCTTTCCGGAGCTGGGCGCTCGATTCGTGCGCTTCTGATATGCTAGCCAAAGTTAACCGCCCGATCGTACCGCGGGCCTAGGGGAAGGGGACCTCGATGGATGCCGCAGCCCGTACCGCCCATGATTCCACCCTCCAGCCGTTTTCGGAGATGGAGCACTATAAGCATGCCGATGAGCTGCCGCCCGAGATTATGGCGGACAGCTACGACAAGCTGGAGCGTCTGTGTCTCAAATATATGAATGAGGATGACTTCTCCAAGGTGGAGCAGGCCTACTGCTTTGCTGCCGAGAAGCATTGCAACCAAAAGCGGCGCTCGGGTGAGATGTACATTAACCATCCTGTCGAGGTGGCTATCATTCTGGCAGACCTCAAGATGGACTGCGACGTGGTGTGTGCCGCGCTGCTGCACGATACCGTCGAGGACACCGAGACCTCGCTCGCCGATGTTTCCGGCCTGTTTGGCGAAACCGTTGCTGAGCTCGTCGATGGCGTGACCAAGCTCACCAACATCGAAGTCGACAGCATGGACGAGAAACAGGCCCTCACGCTGCGCAAGATGTTCCTCGCCATGTCCAAGGACATTCGTGTCATCATCGTTAAACTTGCCGACCGTCTGCACAACATGCGTACGCTGGCGGCCCTGCGCGAGGATCGTCGCCTGTTTAAGGCTCGCGAGACCATGGACGTGTACGCGCCCTTGGCCGACCGGCTGGGCATGAGCTCTATTAAGTGGGAGCTCGAGGACCTGTCCTTCTTCTACCTGGAGCCCGATGCCTACCAGCGCATCGCGCGCATGGTGGCTGAGTCGCGCGAGGTCCGCGAGCGCTACCTTGCCGAGACCATCAAGACGCTCACTGACGAACTCAACCGCATTGGTCTGGAGGACTTCCAGATCAACGGCCGTTCCAAGCACTATTGGTCCATCTACCAAAAGATGAAGCGCAAGGGCAAGGAGTTCTCCGAGATCTACGACCTGGTGGCGCTGCGTGTTATTACCCATTCGGTGCGCGATTGCTACTCCACGCTCGGTGCGGTGCATACGCTGTGGCATCCCATGCCTGGTCGCTTTAAAGACTATATCGCCATGCCCAAGGTCAATAACTACCAGTCGCTCCACACGACGGTCATCGGCCCCACGGCTCGTCCGCTCGAGATTCAGATTCGAACCTATGAGATGCATGAGCAGGCCGAGTACGGTATTGCCGCCCACTGGCTCTATAAGAAGTCGGGCGGATCGTCTGCGTCTAAGACCAATGATGCCCAGCGTCTGGACGACCAGATTAACTGGCTCAAACATTCGCTCGATTGGGCTGCGTCTGATGAGATCACCGACGCCAAGGAATACCTGCATTCGCTGAAGGTCGACCTCTTCGATCAGGAGATCTTTGTCTTCACGCCCAAAGGCGAGGTCATGGCTCTTCGTGCCGGTTCCACGCCGCTCGACTTTGCCTATGCCGTTCACACCGAGGTGGGAAACCATTGCGTCGGCGCCAAAATCAACGGTGCGGTGGCTCCGCTCACGCACGAGATTAAGACGGGTGACCGTGTCGAGATCCTGACTAACAAGAGTTCCAAGCCGTCGCGTGATTGGCTCAAGATCGTTAAGACACCTTCCGCCAAGTCAAAGATCCGCCGCTATTTTGCCGCTGCGACCAAGGACGACGACGCTGCCGCCGGCCGCGATATCCTGGCCAAGGACCTGCGTAAGCGTGGCTATGGCATTTCTACGCCGCGCTCCACGCGTGCGCTCAACGCCGTGGCGGAGCAGTTTAACTTCAAGCAGCTCGAGGACCTGTTTGCCGCCGTCGGCGCCGGCAAGGTTGCCCCGCGCGCTGTGGGTAATAAGGTCGAGCAAATCTTGGACCCCAAGCCCGAGGAACAGCTCACCAAGGCCGAGGCTATCGCCGAGGTCGTGAAACAGCCGGCCCGCGGCTCCAACCGCAAGCCGCAAAAGCGTGGCAAGAGCGCAAGTAACGGCATTATCGTCAAGGGCGAGAGCAACAGCGGCCTGCTAGTTCGTCTAGCGCATTGCTGCAATCCGGTGACGGGCGACGATATCGTCGGCTTCATCACGCGTGGCCGAGGTGTCTCAGTGCATCGCGCCAACTGCCCCAACGTCAAGGGCCTCATGGAGCACCCCGAGCGCATGATTGACGTAGAGTGGGATGGTGCTGCCGACACTCTCTTCCAGGTCGAGATCGTGGTCGAGTGCCTGGACCGCATGGGCCTGCTCAAGGACGTCACCATTGCCATTGGCGATGCAGGCGGCAATATCCTTTCCGCCGCCACCTCGACCAACCGCGAGGGTATTGCGACCCTGCGCTTTATGGTCGAGATTTCGGATGCGAGCGGCCTGGACCCGCTGCTGGCTTCCATCAGCAGTGTCGATTCGGTCTACGACGCTCGCCGTCTTATGCCCGGCGAGGGCGGAGCGCAACTCAAGCGCCGTGTGTAGGTGCGAGAGCCTCTCAGCATCATAGATATTGGTTACGCTCGAGGCATCGTTTGGTGCCTCGAGCGTATTTTAGAAGGAGGGTATGCGCATGGACGATATGACTTTGGACCTGACACCCCGAGGCACGGCTTCGATTGAGGCGCTCGTCAACGGTCCGATTCAGACCAACAGCCACGCCGTGATTTCGAATGACGAGTGCTTAATCGTCGATCCGGCGTGGGAGGGCGAGCGTCTTGTGGAGCATATCCGCACCGCGCATCCCGAGGTGCGCGTACTCGGGTCTGTCTGCACGCACGGTCATGCCGACCATGTTGGCGGGGTTGCCGGGGTTCGAGCTGTTGTTGGCGACAGCGCACTATATGAGTTGTGCGCTAAGGACGTGACGGTACCTCGCGCAAATAT
This sequence comes from uncultured Collinsella sp., assembly GCA_905207495.1. Taxonomy (GTDB): domain Bacteria; phylum Actinomycetota; class Coriobacteriia; order Coriobacteriales; family Coriobacteriaceae; genus Collinsella. The sequence continues at coordinate 20,099 of CAJLLN010000009.1, forward strand.
CGAGGAGCAGCGCGCCATGTGGGGTATCGAGACGCCCGATCCGGGTGAGCCGACGCGTTTGCTTGCCGAGGGCGATACAATCGAGGTGGGCGACGTCTGCCTGCAGGTGATCGAGACGCCGGGGCATACGCCGGGCGGCATCGTCCTGTTCGCCGCGACCGAGCAGGGAAACATCGCCTTTGTGGGCGACACGCTTTTCCCGGGCAGCCACGGTCGTACCGATCTTTCCGGCGGTGACGAGGCGGCGATTATGCGCTCGCTCTCCAAACTTGCCAAGATGCTTCCGCCCGATACCGTTTGCTTGACGGGCCATGGCGATTCGACCACGATGGCGCGCGAACTTATGCAGAACCCGTTTATGCAGATGTAGGCTCGAAGCCGTCTTTCGAACCACGAAGACCGCTCAATCGTCAAGCTATTTTCTCCAGTGGGTCGATTCTGTGGGGCAAACGGTCAAAATTTGTCCAATCGGATGGTATTCGTGAACAAACGAACGTTTATGCTCGGGTATGTCGTGGTAAAATCTCAGGCGTTATCGGAGCAACCTTACAGGAGGTTTCTTTTATGCTCGTCAACGCAGCAGACATGCTCAAGAAGGCCGAGGCCGGCAAGTACGGTCTCGGTGCCTTCAACACCAACAACCTCGAGTGGACCCTGGCTATTCTTCAGGCCGCCGAGGAGGCCAAGTCTCCGCTGATCCTTCAGTGCACCGCTGGTGCCGCTAAGTGGATGGGTGGTTTCAAGGTCTGCGCCGACATGGTCAAGGCTGCCGTCGAGGCCACGGGCGTTACCGTTCCCGTCGCCCTTCACCTCGATCACGGTTCTTACGAGGACTGCTTCAAGTGCATCGAGGCCGGCTTCACGTCCATCATGTATGACGGCTCTCACGAGGAGACCTTCCAGCTTAACCTCGACCGCACCAAGGAGCTCGTTGAGCTTGCCCACTCCAAGGGCATGTCCATCGAGGCCGAGGTCGGCGGCATCGGCGGCACCGAGGACGGCGTGACCTCCAGCGGCGAGCTCGCTGATCCTGCTGAGTGCAAGCAGATTGCTGACCTGGGCGTCGACTTCCTCGCCTGCGGTATCGGCAACATCCACGGCGTGTACCCTGCCGACTGGGCTGGCCTTTCCTTCGAGCGCCTGGGCGAGATCAAGGCCGAGACCGGCGACCTGCCCCTCGTTCTGCACGGTGGCACCGGCATCCCCGAGGATCAGATCAAGAAGGCCATCTCCCTGGGTATCTCCAAGATCAACGTCAACACCGACCTGCAGCTCGTCTTCGCCAAGGGCGTTCGCGAGTACATCGAGGCTGGCAAGGATCAGCAGGGCAAGGGCTTTGACCCCCGCAAGCTCCTCAAGCCTGGTCGCGACAACATCGTTGCCCGCACCAAGGAGCTCATGGAGGAGTTTGGCTCCGTCAACAAGGCGTAAGTAGCGGTTTAACTTTCCCGTCGGAGGCCCCGTTCACCCTACGCTTCTCCCTTGCGCTCACCTGGCTTTGCCAGAAGTCGCGCAATGGGAAAAGCTTCGGGTGAACGGGGCCTCCTTCGTTAACTCGCTACAGGGTTACTGGGCTGAATTCATTTTTTGACTACCGCTCGGCGGTGTTGATGGCTCCCTTGTTGGGGCTTTCTTTTTTATCTCGCTACAATGGGCTTCAAGAGTTCTAATGACTTGGAGTTTGGTATGGCTGTTATTAATGTGCTGCCTTCGGATGGGAAGGTTATTGACGAGGGGCCGGTTGGTTGCTCTGTTGATGTTTGCAATGATGACTTCCGTTTTCTAGATATTGGCTTGCCACCCGAGATCCTGCGTTTAAAGGATGCGGGGTATCTTTCGCAGGCTATTGAGGCTTGCGACCGCCTACTTGCCCAAAATCCCGATCCCTCGCTTGCTGCCTGCGTTCGTGCCGAGCGGTATCGCATGATCGAGACGCCGCTTCATTTTTCGGTGTCGCGCGATCGAGCTATTGCGATGATTCGCGAGGAGTGGCCTGAGTTTACCGAGGAGCAGTTTGACGATCTGATTGACCGTAAGCGTATTGACTGGCGCTTTATCGACGGCGAGCTGTTCGTTCTCGACAACTTCCTCGATTCGCTTCGCGTATATCCCAAAGAAGTCCCCGGCATGCGGCCCGATCCTACGGACGGAATTGCACTGCGCAACGAGATGCTCAAGGAGATGGAGTCGCAAAACGGATTGGCTCGCGTCATTACGCTTAAAGCTTCCGTGTCTGTCCCCGGCGCTCTGGAGGGGGAGACCGTTTGCGCTTGGCTTCCCGTCGCGGCTGCCTGCCGTCAGCAGTCTCGGGTCGAGATTCTCGACATGACGCCGGAGGGTGCCATTGCTCCCGCGAACGCTTCGGCGCGTACCGCCTCGTGGTCTTCTTCGAGTGAATGCTCATTCTCGGTGACCTATCGTTATCACATCGATGCTGCTTATTGTGATGTCTACGGCGGCACACTTCCGGTTCATCCGCGTATGGACGCGCCTCTGCCCGAGGATATTTCCGAGGACCGTCCGCACATTGCATTTACGCCGTACCTGCAGCAGCTGACGGCCAGTGTTGTTGGCGGACTCGAGGATCCGCTCGATCGCGCCCGTGCCATCTATGATTATCTGACGCAGTATGTCGACTATCGCTATCAACCGCCGTACTTGCTTTTGGGATCTATTGCCGATGACTGTGCGCATTCGCTCCGCGGCGATTGCGGCGTTATGGCGCTCACGTTTATCACCATGTGCCGTATCGCGGGCGTGCCTGCCCGTTGGCAGAGCGGCCTGTATGTTGCGCCCGATTCGGTGGGGTCGCACGACTGGGCAGAGTTCTATACGCCGCAGACCGGTTGGCTCAACGCCGACGTGTCATTTGGATCTTCTGCTCACAGGATGGGGGAGGAGTGGCGCCGCCGTCACTACTTTGGCAATCTCGACCCATGGCGTATGGTGGCCAACAATCGATTCCAGGCAGAGTTTGAGCCCTCTTTCGACGGCATGCGCGAGGACCCTTACGATAACCAGATGGGTGAGGCTTCGGTCGACGGTCGCGGATGCCGTCAGCGCGAGATGCTACGCACGGTCGAACTCATCGAAATGCTCGAAGTTCCATTTTCGGACTAATCGGTAGAAAGCTGTGATAAACTAACTCACGCATTGCGTGCCCGAGTGGCGGAATTGGCAGACGCAGTGGACTCAAAATCCACCGTTGGCAACAACGTGCGAGTTCGAGTCTCGCCTCGGGCACCATACATGCAAGTGAGCGTTCAAGGGGGTCAAGGCCCCCCTTTTTCGTGCCGAACTCGCGTGAGCGCGCGGAGCGTTAAGCAAACAGGCCTGTGGCCTGTTTGTAGCGGAGCGTGGCGAGGGCGCCATGCGCCCGAAGCCCGGGGCTTCGCGAAGCGAAGTCCCTTCGAGTCTCGCCTCGGGCACCATACATGCACCTGCGCTTCAAGGGGGTTGCGGCCCCCTTTTTCGTGTACGTAATGTGATAACGCGCTGTACGTGTTATTATTCGCAAGGCGTTGTTTCCGCAATGCCCTAAAGAGGAACCCGAGGGTTCCCACCTTTTGGCGCCAATGAGCAGCTGACTGGTCATACAACTTAGATTACCTTCCTCAAATCGAGGAAGTCTATGTGTACGACCTGGTTGCTGAGAAGCGCCGGGTTATTTTTTTATGAATGGAGGTAGGGAAAATAGCTAAGTCTGATGACACCCGCATCAACGACGAGATCACTGCATCTTCGTGCCGTTTGATTGGCGTCGATGGCTCTCAGCTCGGCCTGTTCGCCATCCGCGATGCCCAGCGCGTCGCCGACGATCAGGGTCTCGACCTGGTCGAGATCGCTCCCAACGCGGAGCCGCCGGTCTGCAAGGTCATGGACTACGGTAAGTTCAAGTACCAGCAGGCCATGAAGGCCAAGGCTGCTCGTAAGAACCAGTCCAAGGTCGAGGTCAAGGAAATGAAGTTCCGACCCAAGATCGACGTTGGCGACTACGAGACCAAGAAGGGCCACGTTCTGCGTTTCCTCAAGAAGGGCGCGCGCGTTAAGATCACCATCATGTTCCGCGGCCGTGAGATGGCTCACCCGGAGCAGGGCCTTAACGTTCTCGAGCGTCTCGCCGAGGATCTCAAGCCTTACGCTACGGTCGAGTCCAAGCCTAAGATGGAAGGCCGTAACATGCTTATGCTGCTCGCCCCGATTAAGGGCGCCTTCGATGAGGATAAAGCGGCAAGCGATACCAAGTAACTAGTGTTCTGTAACCGATTAAGGAGTATTTCATGCCTAAGATGAAGTCCCACAGCGGCACCAAGAAGCGTTTCCGCAAGACTGGTACCGGCAAGCTTATGCGCGCCAAAGCTTTCAAGAGCCACATCCTGAGCAAGAAGTCCACCAAGCGTAAGCGTGGCTTCCGTCAGGAGACCGAGATCGCCGCTGCCGACCGCAAGGTCATCAAGTCGCGTCTCGCCTAAGTTCGTTTTTTCGTTTTACCGTCTAGGAGTTGATAGAACATGGCACGTATTAAGCGCGCTGTTGCCGCCAAGAAGAAGCGCCGTACCGTTATGCACCGTGCGAAGGGTTACTACGGTGCCGCTTCGCGTACTTACAAGCATGCTAAAGAGCAGGTCCAGCACTCCCTGCAGTATCAGTATCGTGATCGCCGCAACAAGAAGCGCGAGATCCGTTCTCTCTGGATCACTCGTATCAACGCTGCTGCTCGTCTGAACGACATCTCTTACTCTCAGTTCATGCACGGCCTGAAGGTTGCCGGCATCGAGCTCGACCGCAAGGTCCTGGCTCAGATGGCTTACGAGGACATCGAGTCCTTCAACGAGCTGGCTACCATTGCCAAGAAGGCTCTCGAGGCCTAATAGATTCTCTTGAATCGCTAGGGGAGTGTCGCGTTGTGCGCGGCGCTCCCCTTTTTTATCGAAAGCGCTGGTTTACATTGCTAAAAGCGCGGGTAGATAGACACTTACAGGTGACCGATCTTTATATATCTCTTAACCGAAGGGTCATCATCTGATACGTGCAGTATTTCTGCACCAGCCTTTCTATGACTTATATAGGAAGCGATGTATTGTGTAGGACTTGTGAAGAGTGGAATTCCCGCCCGCGGGGCCCCTCCGGTCTGGCAATATATCTCCTTGCCGCGCGGCCCGGTCGGACCGGATCAGCCGCGGGGCGTGCACCTTGAGAACCGGATACTGCGAGGATGGACACTAACTTCAGTGTCGCATCCGGGCAGACATCGAACCATTTGAAATGGTCTAACTTGGATTTGTT